>NZ_LFRE01000073.1:0-228735 GCF_001077515.1 Acinetobacter sp. VT 511
CTGATAGCTTATAGAGCTTAGTGATTAAGTTGCGTATAATGCGCGGCATTGTTATTAAGCTCTGTGATTTATCACAGTTGACTGTAGTCCGACGAGGATACAGTGAATCATTAACAGAATATATTTGAGTTGAAATAATTTGTTCAAACTCGTTTCAAGTAGGCAACTACAAGAAATGAGTTCTAGCGAAATTAACTGAATCAAGCGTTTTGGTATATGAATCTAATTGAAGCTGTACGGTGCTTAAGTGCACGAAACTCTAACTGTGAGAAAGGCTAGTTTACTAGTTGATCTTGTTGTTAATCTTACTTGTAAGGATTAACGACTGTTTGGGGTTGTATAGTCAAGTAATTAAGTGCATGTGGTGGATGCCTTGGCAGTCAGAGGCGAAGAAAGACGTGATAGCCTGCGAAAAGCTCCGGGGAGGCGGCAAATATCCTGTGATCCGGAGATGTCTGAATGGGGAAACCCACCTGGTATAAGCCAGGTATCGTATGATGAATACATAGTCATACGAGGCGAACGGAGGGAAGTGAAACATCTCAGTACCTCTAGGAAAAGAAATCAATTGAGATTCCCTCAGTAGCGGCGAGCGAACGGGGAACAGCCCATTAAGTCATATCAGTTTTAGTGGAATGCTCTGGGAAGTGCAACCATAGTGGGTGATAGTCCTGTACACGAAAGGGCTGATATGATGATGTCGAGTAGGGCGAGGCACGTGAAACCTTGTCTGAATATGGGGGGACCATCCTCCAAGGCTAAATACTCCTGACTGACCGATAGTGAACCAGTACCGTGAGGGAAAGGCGAAAAGAACCCCTGTGAGGGGAGTGAAATAGATCCTGAAACCGCATGCATACAAGCAGTGGGAGCCGACTTGTTCGGTGACTGCGTACCTTTTGTATAATGGGTCAGCGACTTATATTCAGTAGCGAGGTTAACCGAATAGGGGAGCCGTAGGGAAACCGAGTCTTAATAGGGCGTTTAGTTGCTGGGTATAGACCCGAAACCGGGTGATCTATCCATGAGCAGGTTGAAGGTTAGGTAACACTGACTGGAGGACCGAACCCACTGTCGTTGAAAAGCCAGGGGATGACTTGTGGATAGGGGTGAAAGGCTAATCAAACTCGGTGATAGCTGGTTCTCCCCGAAAGCTATTTAGGTAGCGCCTCGGACGAATACCATTGGGGGTAGAGCACTGTTTCGGCTAGGGGGTCATCCCGACTTACCAAACCGATGCAAACTCCGAATACCAATGAGTACTATCCGGGAGACAGACTGCGGGTGCTAACGTCCGTAGTCAAGAGGAAAACAATCCAGACCGCCAGCTAAGGCCCCTAAATTATAGTTAAGTGGGAAACGATGTGGGAAGGCATAGACAGCTAGGAGGTTGGCTTAGAAGCAGCCACCCTTTAAAGAAAGCGTAATAGCTCACTAGTCGAGTCGGCCTGCGCGGAAGATGTAACGGGGCTAAAACTATATGCCGAAGCTGCGGATTTGCAATTTATTGCAAGTGGTAGGGGAGCGTTCTGTAAGCCGATGAAGGTGGATTGAGAAGTCTGCTGGAGGTATCAGAAGTGCGAATGCTGACGTGAGTAACGACAAAGCGGGTGAAAAACCCGCTCGCTGAAAGACCAAGGGTTCCAGTCCAACGTTAATCGGGGCTGGGTGAGTCGACCCCTAAGGCGAGGCCGAGAGGCGTAGTCGATGGGAAATTGGTTAATATTCCAATACTTCTGTTTAATGCGATGAGAGGACGGAGAAGGTTAAGTCAGCCTGGCGTTGGTTGTCCAGGTGGAAGGTTGTAGGCATGTATCTTAGGCAAATCCGGGGTACTCTATGCTGAGAACTGATAGCAAGCTGTACTTGTACAGTGAAGTGGCTGATACCATACTTCCAGGAAAAGTCTCTAAGCTTCAGTTAAACAGGAATCGTACCCGAAACCGACACAGGTGGTCAGGTCGAGTAGACCAAAGCGCTTGAGAGAACTCTGCTGAAGGAACTAGGCAAAATGGTACCGTAACTTCGGGAGAAGGTACGCTGCCGGCGGTGATAGGACTTGCTCCTTGAGCTGTTGGCAGCCTCAGAAACCAGGCCCCTGCAACTGTTTATTAAAAACATAGCACTCTGCAAACACGAAAGTGGACGTATAGGGTGTGATGCCTGCCCGGTGCTGGAAGGTTAATTGATGGGGTTAGCGTAAGCGAAGCTCTTGATCGAAGCCCCAGTAAACGGCGGCCGTAACTATAACGGTCCTAAGGTAGCGAAATTCCTTGTCGGGTAAGTTCCGACCTGCACGAATGGCATAATGATGGGGGCGCTGTCTCCAGCAGAGGCTCAGTGAAATCGAAATCGCCGTGAAGATGCGGTGTACCCGCGGCTAGACGGAAAGACCCCGTGAACCTTTACTGCAGCTTGACATTGAACTTTGATCTTACTTGTGTAGGATAGGTGGGAGGCTTTGAAGTGGCGACGCTAGTTGCCATGGAGCCGTCCTTGAAATACCACCCTGGTAATATTGAGGTTCTAACTCTGTCCCGTTATCCGGGACGAGGACCATGTCTGGTGGGTAGTTTGACTGGGGCGGTCTCCTCCTAAAGAGTAACGGAGGAGTACGAAGGTGCGCTCAGCGTGGTCGGAAATCACGCGTAGAGTATAAAGGCAAAAGCGCGCTTAACTGCGAGACCCACAAGTCGAGCAGGTACGAAAGTAGGTCTTAGTGATCCGGTGGTTCTGTATGGAAGGGCCATCGCTCAACGGATAAAAGGTACTCTGGGGATAACAGGCTGATACCGCCCAAGAGTTCATATCGACGGCGGTGTTTGGCACCTCGATGTCGGCTCATCTCATCCTGGGGCTGAAGCAGGTCCCAAGGGTATGGCTGTTCGCCATTTAAAGAGGTACGCGAGCTGGGTTTAGAACGTCGTGAGACAGTTCGGTCCCTATCTACCGTGGGCGCTGGAAATTTGAGAGGATCTGCTCCTAGTACGAGAGGACCAGAGTGGACGAACCTCTGGTGTACCGGTTGTGACGCCAGTCGCATCGCCGGGTAGCTATGTTCGGAAGGGATAACCGCTGAAAGCATCTAAGCGGGAAGCCTACCTCAAGATAAGATTTCCCTGTGACTTTATGTCACCTAAAGAGCCGTTGAAGACTACGACGTTGATAGGTTGGATGTGGAAGTGTAGCGATACATGAAGCTGACCAATACTAATTGCTCGTGAGGCTTGACTATACAACACCCAAACAGTTGTTGTACGAACTGCGCAAGCAGTGAGCAGAGATTGATTCATTAAAGACCAAACGGTCTTGAAATACTTGATTCAGCTAACGCTAGAACATACAATTCGACTCAAATATTTCTATTAATGAACGATGTTCAAAACACTGTTTTGAACGAGTGCAAGATTTGACCAAGCAACGGCAAGCAAAGCAGCAATGCAAAGCGAATAAGACCAAACGCAAAGTCATACCAGTTGTGCTGGCGACCATAGCAAGAGTGAACCACCTGATCCCTTCCCGAACTCAGAAGTGAAACCTCTTAGCGCTGATGGTAGTGTGGGGTTTCCCATGTGAGAGTAAGTCATCGCCAGCTCATTATTCTAAAAACACCCCCTGCCAAATGACAGGGGGTGTTTTTTTTATGGCCGAGTCTGATCAATTGATTGCTTGCTGTAAACTGCGGACCAACAGCTCTATCAGGTGAAAATCTAATATAATTCAGCCTGTAGCAAGGGATGGTTTCAATATAGTTAGGACTTATCGGCGCAAGCTAGGATTATTTTCGTTTACGATTGTTAACCTTTTTATGCTTTTAGTGAGCGTTTGAGATGCTAAATTGTAAGTTATTCGTTTTAATAAGTATGTAGAATAACAATGAAACAGGTTCATCTCGCAGCAATGTTGTGTTTAGGCTTTATCCCTTATAGCCTGACTGCCTGTCATGCACAGAACAAGACGTCACAGGAACTCAATAAGAGTCCGGAAGCGGCAAACTCTACTTCCGAAACTGTAACTACACCTTCTTCCACTCAAGTACAGCAAGCCTATAAGGTTAATAATATTGCCGAGTTTAATGAACCATGGGCGATAACACCTTTAAAGGATGGTCGTCTACTGGTTACCGAGCGTAAAGGCAGACTGTATTTATTCGATCCAGAAACCAAGAAAAAGACTGAAATTAAAGGCACCCCGAAAGTGGCTTATGGCGGTCAGGGCGGCTTGGGAGATGTCGCATTACATCCTGATTTCGCAAATAACCCATGGATCTATCTGAGCTATGCTGAACAGAGTCAAGGCGGTTATGGTGCAGTGGTGATTCGTGGCAAGCTGGATTTGAAACAAAGTGCACCACAGCTCACCCAGATCGAAAAAATCTGGACTCAGATTCCTAAATTCTCTTCGGGGCAGGGCCACTATGGACACCGAATTGTATTCGGGCCGGATGGCAAGCTCTGGATCAGCTCAGGCGAACGTCAACAGTTTGATCCTGCACAAGATATGAAGTCTAATGCCGGTAAAATTATTCGCCTGAACGATGATGGCTCGATCCCTGCCGATAATCCCTTTATGAATCAGGGTAAAATTGCCCAGCAGGTTTGGAGTCTTGGACACCGTAATCCTCTGGGAATGGCGTTTGATCCCAAAGGGCAGCTCTGGGTCATTGAAATGGGACCGAAGGGCGGCGATGAACTGAACAAGATTATCAAGGCTAAAAATTATGGCTATCCTTTAGTATCAAATGGTGATCATTATAATGGAAAGCCAATTCCGGATCATAGTACCCGACCTGAATTTGAAGCACCTGTACTGGACTGGACACCGGTAATCTCTCCATCTGACCTGAACTTTTATACCGGAAAAATGTTCCCGCAATGGCAAAATAAAGCGATAGCCACAGGTCTTTCTTCCAAAGCAATTATTATTATAGATACGATGCAGCAACCTGCCAAAGAAGTTCAACGGCTGGATATGAAAGCACGGATTCGTGGCGCAGTACAGGCTCAGGATGGGGGCATCTGGGTGATTGAAGATGGTCCTCAGGCACGTTTGTTAAAGCTCACAGCGCTTTAAGTACTAATTTTTAAAAAAAGAGGATTTTTTGGAATCCTCTTTTCGTTTAAGAGTAAAAATATGCTTATAAAGGTATAAAAGAAAAAGCCCTGACATCCTGTCAGGGCTTTTCCAGATTCATTTATCAAGGTATAACTCCTGTCATACCGATCAGCTTCCTGCTGCATTTATTGTTTTTTATTCTTCAAGACATCCTGTCCTGTATGTCTTAACTATAAGAGGAATTATGGATTTGGTATAGCGTCAACTCTCCCCAATACTTGTGCGCCATAGCGTACAGTGATGCTGAAATTTGCAGCAGGATAGCGAGAAGTACTTAAGCTTATAGACAACCCATAAAGTAAAAGGCCTCGACATCCTGTCGAGGCCTTTTGGATTTGTTATGAAGATCTGACTCATGTCAGATCTGGCAACTTCCTGTTGTAATGCGCTTTTTCTTATTCTTGTATCGCTATTGGACATCCTGTCCGGTGATGACTTAAATATAGCGTGTATATTTGTAGGCAAATAGCAGTAATTTCTGCTTGGCTTGTAAGCTAAAACGGACGTGGCTGTCCGCGGCAACTTACGCACTGACATACTGAATCAGCTTGTCTACCACGCCTCGCAGGGTTTTATTATCGAA
The DNA here is from genome assembly GCF_001077515.1 of Acinetobacter sp. VT 511. Classification (NCBI taxonomy): domain Bacteria; kingdom Pseudomonadati; phylum Pseudomonadota; class Gammaproteobacteria; order Moraxellales; family Moraxellaceae; genus Acinetobacter; species Acinetobacter sp. VT 511. The sequence goes on from NZ_LFRE01000073.1 coordinate 5,699, forward strand.
TTCATTCCCTTCAAAGGTATAGTCTTTAGCACGACTAAAGATATCACGAATTTCGATTACCGCATTCGTATCCACTAAACCAAGCTGTGTACCGACCTGACGGATCTGATCGATAGAGCGCGAGCCGTTGGTCGCACCGTAGCCGACATAAGCCGCCGGTTTGCCTTGCCATTCCTTACCTAGATAATCCAGGGCATTTTTCAGGGCTGGACTGTAGCCATGGTTATATTCCGGGCTGATAAAAATAATGGCATCTGCAAGTGCAATAAAATCAGCCCATTCCTGCTGTTTAGGCTGGTCATAAATACCGGTGAGTGGAGGATGTGCGCCAGCAAACATCGGCAGGTCCCATTCTTTCAGATCGACAATTTCAGCTTCCACTGTACTGAAGTGATAGGTTTTAATTTGTTTAAAGATCCAGTCAGCTACTTTGATCGCTACACGTCCTTCGCGAATACTGCCTACAATGATGTAAATCTTCATCTTATTATCCTGTCATTGCTTCACTCAACTTAAATTAATCAAAATAAGCAAGGATGAATAGGCATGATTTGTATCTTGGTATTTGCATTATAAAAAAAAGCGCCCAAAGGCGCTTTGTCGTGAAATGATGCTTACATCAATTTCACACCTTGTTGACCGGCTGGGGTTACTTTAAAGATTTCTACTTCAAAAGTAATATTCTTGCCAGCTAGCGGGTGGTTGAAATCCACTTCAGTGATGTCATCACCGACGGTTTTCACCACGCCATACAGGCTTTGTTTCGCTTTGTCTTCAAACTCGATCATATGACCTTCAATTGGACGTTCGCCAAATTTCACAGTATCAAATTTTTGTACGTTTTCAGGATTCCATGGACCGAAAGCATCTTCAGGAGGAAGACTTACGGTACGACGGTCACCGGCGCGTAAACCGAACAGTGCTTTTTCAAAGCCTGGTAGCAAGCTGCCATCGCCCATTACCAGACTTACCGGCTCAGTACGACTGCGGGTATTGTCAATTTCAACACCATTTTCAATGGCTACTGAGAAATGAAGCTCAACCTTAGAGCCAGCTTCAATACGAGTTTCCTCGTTAGGATTAATAAAATCAGTCATGTTATTTCGCCTGCTGTTGGTTGCGTTTTCCTTCTAAGAAGAAGGTGTCAATCAGCATTAAAATAGTACCTAACGTAATGGCACTGTCTGCAAGGTTAAAGGCAGGGAAGTGGCTATTCTGATAATAAACATGAATAAAATCGACTACATAGCCGAGAGAAACACGGTCAATCAGGTTGCCGATGGCACCGCCCAGAATCAGGGCAACGGCCAAAGGTAAAACTTTCATGTTCTTTGGCATACGCATCAGCCAGAACACGAAAATCACAGACACTACTCCTGCCAGCGAAGTAAAGAAATAACGTTGCCATCCACCGGCATCGGACAGAAAACTAAAGGCTGCGCCATAGTTATGCAGTAATGTCCAATTTAAAAAGGGCAGGACGGGTACTGGATCTGCGTAATTCAGACTAGTGGTCGCAATCCATTTGGTCCATTGATCCAGAATAATTGAAATAATAGTCAGACCTAACCACCACAAGTTGTGAGGATAGAACTGGAATAAGCCCTTTTTTTCTTGTGGATTAGGCATATTTTCTCTCTTCGCCTTGGCCTGTCGGCAGGTTGATGATACAGCGGCCACACAAGCCTGGGTGTGATGCATGTGTGTTTACATCAGGAAGTACATGCCAGCAACGTACACATTTCTCACCGTCTGCGGCAGAAACTTTCACATTCAGACCTTCCAGATCAGATGCTTCACCTTGGGCAGCCTTAAAGTCATTCACGATCACTTGAGAGGTAATCAGTACAAAACGCAGTTCATCACCCAGTTTGTCCAATACCGCTTTCAGCTCGTTCGACGCCCAAAGTTCAACTTTGGCAGACAGGTTCGAACCCACTGTTTTTTCAGTACGCGCCGCTTCAATAAACTTGTTCACTGCAGATTTTACCGAAATCAGCGTTTGCCATTCAGCTTCAGTCACCAAGTTTGCAGTAGATGCAGCTGGAATATCATACCATTCAGCAGTGAACACATATTTCTCTGACTGCTCAGGAATCAGTGGCCAAGCTTCTTGTGCAGTAAAGCTCAAGATCGGTGCCATCCAGCGTACGAATGCCTGTACCAGATGATACAGTGCAGTTTGTGCAGAGTGACGTGCCTGAGAATCGGCTTTGGTAGTGTATTGGCGGTCTTTGATGATGTCGAGGTAGAAACCACCCAGGTCATTGATACAGAAATTGGTTAAGGCATTGGTTACGATATGGAAGTTCATATCTTCATAAGCTTGCTGAACGGTTTTCTGTACTTCAGCTGCACGTTGCAGGATGTATTGATCAAGCGCGATCAATTGATCTACAGGAAGCGCATCAGTTGATGGTTTGAAACCATTTAAGTTGGCAAGTAAGAAACGCAGTGTGTTACGGATACGACGGTAACCATCTGATGCACGGCTAAATATTTCTTTACCCGCAGTCATTTCATAGCGGTAGTCCGCCGATGCGATCCAGAAGCGTAAACCGTCTGCACCCATATCTTTAATGATGTCTTGTGGGGTAATAATGTTACCCAACGATTTTGACATCTTGCGGCCTTTCTCATCCACTACGAAACCATGCGTCAGCAAGCCTTTATATGGTGCACGTTCATTGATGGCAATCGATGTCAACAACGAAGACTGGAACCAGCCACGGTGCTGGTCAGAACCTTCAAGGTAAAGATCCGCAGGGTCTTGCAGCTCTTCACGTTCACGTAATACAGCGTAGTGCGTTGTACCCGAGTCGAACCATACGTCCAGGGTATCGCGTACCGCATTGTATTGTTCAGCATCATCACCGATGAACTCGCGTGCATCACGGTTGTACCAGCCATCAATACCTTCCTGTTCAATCAGTTTGGCAACTTCTTCGATCAGTTCAGGCGTACGTGGGTGCAATTCATTGGTATCTTTATGCACGAAGAACGGAATTGGCACACCCCAAGTGCGTTGACGAGAGATACACCAGTCTGGACGGCCTTCAATCATCGCCTGGATACGGTTTTTACCCCAGTCCGGCACAAAGCTGATCTCGTTTTCGATCGCATTCAATGCGCCTTGACGTAAGCCTTTGGCATCCATGCTGATGAACCATTGTGGTGTCGCACGGAAGATAATTGGGGTTTTATGACGCCAGCAGTGCGGGTAGCTGTGTTTGATTGGGTGATGTGCCCAAAGCTTGTTGGCCTCTGCTAATGCAGCAATAATTTGTGGATTGGCTTTGTAGATATGCTCGCCAGCAAACAGTGGAGACGTTGGTAAGTAAACACCGTTACCACCCACTGGATTTTCTACTTTCAGGTTGTACAGCAAGCCAACTTTATAGTCGTCCACACCATGGCCAGGCGCCGTATGCACTGCACCGGTACCACTGGTGGCAATCACGTGTTCGCCCAAGATTACAGGCACTTGACGATCGTTAATCAGTGGATGTTGCAGAACCAGGTGCTCAAGTTTGCTACCGGCAAAATCAGCAATGACTTCAACAGTGGTAAAACCGTAGCGTTCAGTTGCAGATTCCACCAGATCTTTCGCCAGGATAAAGTTTTGCGCCGCTTTTTCTTCGCCACGCGCTTTCACCAGTTGATATTCAATTTCAGCATGCAGGGCAACGGCTTGGTTCGCAGGAAGCGTCCAAGGCGTTGTGGTCCAGATCACGATATCAGTACGGTCAGCGACTTCTACACCTAAACGTGCAGACAGGTCAGCCAGATCGACTACAGTGAAACCCACGTCAATCGCATCGGATTTTTTATCTTCATATTCAACTTCTGCTTCAGCCAGAGATGAACCACAGTCCAGACACCAGTTGACCGGTTTCAGACCTGGTTCGATATGACCAGCTTTTGCGATTGCACCCAGTGAGAGAACAATATCCGCTTCCTGTTTGAAGTTCATTGTCAGGTAAGGATTGTCCCAATCACCGAACACGCCCATACGCACGAAGTCTTTCTTCTGTAATTCAACTTGTGTATACGCATATTCGCGGCAAGCTTTACGGAAAGTCGAAGCATCAACTTTTACGCCCACTTTACCGACTTTTTCTTCGACTTTCAGTTCGATTGGAAGACCGTGACAGTCCCAGCCCGGTACATATGGGGCATCAAAGCCATCCATGACACGGCTTTTAATAATGATGTCTTTTAAGACTTTATTGACTGCATGACCCAAATGGATTTGGCCGTTTGCGTACGGAGGGCCGTCATGAAGTACATATTTTTTCTTGCCAATACGCGACGCACGAATCTGCTGATAAATGTTGTCGGCATACCACTCTTCTAACCATTTCGCTTCACGTACTGCCAGATTTGCCTTCATTGCAAAGTCAGTACCTGGGAGGTTTAGCGTGGCTTTGTAATCCACTGCATTTTCAGGAGTTTGCTTATCGCTCATGCAAGTTGTCTTCCAATTCAATCTGTCATTTGACAGACACGTTTTACAATAAAAATATGGGGGATTAAAAGGGAAATGTGGGGTGATTTCGACGAAACTCAAGTAGTTTCTCGACATCGTCATCAATTCCGGCTTTTAGGGCTTCAAGCGAAGGATAATTCTTTTCGCCATGCAAATAGTTTAAGAATGTCACCCGCATCAACAGGCCATACAGATTAGCAGAAACATCAGGGAAATGTACTTCTAATCGCCATTCTGGTTGTTCCTGCTGAATGGCCGGGCGGGTCCCGACATGTCCGGCGCCAAACAGACCGGTGGGATCATAGCCAGCAATGCCTGTTTTGCTTGCATCACCAGCTCTAGCTTTATCTTTTAAAGATTCGGTTTCACATACCACTTCCACGCCATAAATACCCTGCAAACACGGTCTATGACGGTTTAAGCGCACATTAATAGTCGGGAAATCAATGGTGCGGCCAATCTGGTCACCATACTGTACCCGCCCGGTAATGCTATAAGGGCGCCCCAGGAGTTTGGCAGCCAGGGCAAGATCGCCTGCTTGTAGTGTCTGACGGATACGGGTCGAACTGACACGTTCGCCGTCGAGTTGTACGGTATCCAGATTGGTGACCTGAAAACCATAATTACGCAGGAATTCGCTATTGCCCTGACGGTGTTTACCGAAGTGGAAATCATCACCCAGCACCAGATGCTCGGCATTCAGTTTATCTTTTAGAATATCGGCAAACTGTTCTGCATTCAGGCTACGGAAACTTTCATCAAATTTCGCCACCGCAATATAGTCCACACCCAGTTCAGTCAGGTATTCCACCTTTTCACGTAAAGATGATATACGGGGTGGGGCCTCATAGCCTTTGAAATATTCCAGCGGCTGCGGTTCAAAGATCATTACCACGCTTTTCAGCTGTTGCTGTTCCGCCACGGCTTTCAGCTGTTTGATCATGACCTGATGACCTAAATGCACACCGTCAAAATTACCAATGGTAACCACCGTTTTAGGTAACTCTGTGCGAGACGATAAGGCATTTAGACGGAGCAGCTTCATGGGCGAATCAGGTGCTTGGAAATTCGAAGAGGCTATATATTGCCATAATCTTTACGTTTCGTCTTGTTGTTGTGTTTTTATGCAATATCTTTTATTTAAAAATCTTTAGCCCAGAACTTAATCGGCTGAATAAAATAAAAATTAATCAATATTTCCTGCTTCCTTAGCGCTCTAATAATCAGAGCTATCTCTATTTTTCTAGCAGTTTAAACAGGTTTATAGCAGACAGGGCAGAGGCCATTTTCTGCTGAGCAGAAATCGATTTTTATTTGCAGCGCTCACCTGTTTATCTTTTAATAGTCCAGTATTTTAAAATTGATATGGAAACCCAATGTCCGAACATGCACTAATTATGGCTTTGCCCAATGAATCCAAAGGCTTATTTGAAGCACAAGGTATTGATGTGCATTATAGCGGTATTGGCAAAGTCAACGCAGCCTTTAAAGCCTTTGAAGTGATTCAGAACACAGGCTGCAAGACTTTATTGAACTTGGGTACGGCAGGCAGTTCGCATTTTGATGCGCATGCCCTGGTCGAAGTCAGCCATTTTGTGCAGCGCGATATGGACGTATCACCACTCGGTTTTGACGTCGGCTTAACCCCGATGGATCAGCATTTCCCGGGAGCAATCGAGCTTGAGCCTTTCTTTGATCATTTGCCCAAGGGTATTTGCGGAACCGGAGATAGCTTCGAAACAGGACAACCCAAAGTGCCCTGCCAATTGGTCGACATGGAAGGCTATGCACTGGCCAAGGTATGCAAGAAACTTGGCGTACGCCTGATTTCTGTAAAATACATTACCGATGGTGCCAATGACACAGCGCATCTCGACTGGGAGGAAAACTTATTGTTAGGCGCGCAAAAACTGTTATTTTTATATCAGATGTTAAAATAAGAATAAGGTTAAAGACTGGATCGGCGACCATAATGACTATGGTCGTATGCCAAGCAAAACTTATGCGTTTTGTTCAGGACGTGGTAGTACACCGTAAAGCATCATATGTACAGTGTGCTGAATCACACGCTGCTGCATGCTACGGTTACGCAGCGTTTTGCCGGTCACCATTTCCATCTGTATGGCAAAGTCGGCATAGTTCTGTGTCACTGCCCAGATATTCAGGATCAGCAGTTCAGGGTCAATATCTTTAGAAATCTTGCCCTGTTCCTGCCAGTTACTGATCACCTTGGCTTTACGTTTCACCAGTTTTTTCAGTGGACCTTTCAGGATTTCCAGAATATGTGGTGCCCCCTGGATCACTTCCAAGGCGAACAGGCGAGATGCTTTCGGTTGCGTGCGTGATACTTCAATTTTCTGCATCAGATAATTGGTGATCGCTTCTTCCGGTTCTAGCTCGGCTTCAAGCATTTGCAGTGGTGCCAGCCACTTTTGCAGTACGGTGGTTAACACCTCTACATAGAGAGCTTCTTTATTTTCATAGTAATAGAAAATATTAGATTTATGCATTTCTGCAATTTGTGCGATTTCGTCCAGACTTGCCCCACTAAAGCCATATAGGGAAAAAACGTCTAGAGCGGCACTGAGCAGCTGGTTGCGCTTTTGAGTACTCTTTTTTTGTTCCATCAGCAATATAAAAACAATTAAAAAAGGGAATATTGAATTGTACGGCAAATCATCAGATTTGTGCACAAAGTAGAAGTCTAATTTTTTGAATAATGATGATTTATTCTGTAGATCAACTATGTAATCCTTACAAAACTAGCGAATCCCAGTATAAAAATCAAGCTTTTGAAAATGTTTAAATTATTTTGAAGTCTTTTGTTATTGAGAAATCAGTTTAATTAATGTCAGATTCATGACATTTTATTTTTAAGATGGACTGTAATTTTAATTTTGATGAAATTCTAAGAATTATCTATCCTTCAAAGTGAAAACCCGGATTCTAAATCCGGGTTTTGTTTCTTTTTAGGTTGCCAGTACGGCATTCAGAACTTGCTGTTCCAGTTCAGCAAACTGGATTCCTTTCTGACGTGGACGTGGCAAGTTGACACGGAACTCTTTGGCAATATGACCTTTGTCCAGCAGGATGATGCGATCTGCTAACTGTACGGCTTCACTGACATCATGAGTCACCAGGATTGCAGTAAAGCCCTGTTCAGTCCATAACTTTTCGATCAGGTTCTGCATGTCAAGACGGGTCAGGGCATCCAGGGCACCTAAGGGTTCATCTAGGAGCAGGATACGTGGTTTATGGGATAAAGCACGTGCCAAGGCTGTACGTTGACGCTGACCACCCGACAGTTGCGATGGCCATAGCCCTGCTTTTTCCTTTAAGCCGACTTTCTCCAGCATGCTTGATGCATTGGCATGCTGATCTTTCGGCAAGCCCAATTGCACATTTTGTTCAATGCTCCGCCATGGCAACAAACGCGGATCTTGGAACATCACCCGAATATCGTCCGCAGTAATACCTTCACGAATATGACGTGCTGACTTGAACTTGATTTCGCCGTAGCTCTGTTTTTCCAGATCGGCAATCAGACGCAGCAGGGTACTTTTACCACAACCACTACGACCGACAATTGCCAGGAATTCGCCCGGCTGAATATGCAGATCCAGATCTTCCAGAACCTTGACCGAGCCATAGAACTTGTGCAGCTGTTCAATAATAATTTCGGCACCGATGACTGCATGGGGATCAATATCTGCCGCAGCATAGTCTTGTGGTGCAGTTTGGTCATTGGCGAGACGCCCTAAGCTGAGATCAGTCATCACATGCTCCTCCATATTATTCATTTATTTTTGATAGCCAGCATGCCAGCGCAGCAGGAAACGTTCCAAGGCAACCGCCAGAACATCCGCCAGTTTGCCAAGTAAGGCATACAGTAAAATACCGACCAGTACCACATCGGTTTGCAGGAATTCACGCGCATTCATGGTCATATAACCAATCCCGGACTGTGCAGAAATGGTTTCAGCCACAATCAGCAGTACCCACACTAAACCTAACGAGAAACGTAAACCCACCAGAATCGAAGGCATTGCGCCCGGTAAAATAATTTCTTTATAGAGTTGCCAACGGGTGAGGCCATAGCTTTTACCCATTTCGATCAGCTGCGGATCGACTGAGCGAATACCATGATAGGTATTGATATAGATCGGGAAGAACACGCCAATGGCGACCAGAAACAGCTTGGCTGATTCATCGATGCCGAACCATAAAATCACCAGTGGAATTAAGGCCAGGGCAGGGATGTTCCGGATCATCTGTAAAGTGGTGTCGAGCAGGGTAGAGGCAGCTTTGGATGAACCATTGAGTAAACCTAAAAGCAGCCCCAAACCACCACCCACCAGTAAACCAGTAAGGGCACGGCCAGCACTGACTTTTACATGGGTCCAGAGTTCGCCACTCATCAGCAGAGCCCAGAATGCGGCGATGACTGCACTCGGTGCAGGCAAAATTCGGCTTTCCAGCAGACCGGTACTTGACGCGATCTGCCAGATCAAAATTAATCCAATAGGAACTAACCAGGGCAGCAAACGCTGCCCGAGTTGTGTTCCACGTGAAACCTTCTTTTCTGCGATGGTTTCAACAGAAACGACTTTCGACATTAAGCTGGCTCCTGAACACTCGCAGCCTTCTTGTTCTCATCTGGCGTGTAGTTATTTGCCACAATTTCACCGAATGGACCTGTCAGGTTTGGCTGAGTCAATTTTTTCTGGGTTTCAAGTGGTAAAAGTGGGAATACCAGTTCAGCAAAACGGATCGACTCCTCCAGATGTGGGTAGCCTGAGAAGATAAAAGTATCGATACCCAAGGCAGCATATTCCTGAATACGTGCTGCGATAGTTTTAGGGTCACCTACCAGTGCTGTACCTGCGCCACCACGTACCAGACCGACACCTGCCCAAAGGTTTGGAGAGACTTCAAGTTTGCTACGGTCGCCATTATGCAGTTCAGCCATACGACGCTGACCGACTGAATCCATTTGCTTGAATTTTGCCTGAGCTGCCGCAATAGTTGCATCATCCACATACTGGATCAGCTCTTCTGCGGCCTTCCATGCTTCTTCATTGGTTTCACGAACAATCACATGTAAACGGATACCGTAGCTAAGCTTACGGCCTTTCGCTTCAGCTTTGGCACGGACATTTTCAATCTTTTCTTTGACTGCTGCAGGTGGTTCACCCCAAGTCAGGTAAGTGTCAACCTGATCTGTTGCAAGTTCAATCGCAGCATCTGAAGAACCGCCGAACCACAGTGGAGGATGGGGCTCTTGAACGGGTGGATAGAGCAATTTTGCATCGTCTACACTTAAGTGTTCACCGTGGAAAGTGAAGCTCTCACCCGTGTGAGAGCGTTTCAGGATTTCACGCCAGATCGTCGTGTATTCAGTTGCAGTCTTGTAGCGGGTTTCGTGATCTTCATACACGCCATCGCCTTTTAGTTCCTGCTCATCACCACCAGTGACCAGATTTAGCAAGACACGGCCACCAGATAAACGGTCAAAGGTTGATGCCATACGTGCAGCCAGTGCAGGAGTCGTTACACCCGGACGTAGCGCAACCAGGAATTTCAATTTCTTGGTCGCGTCAATCAGGCTGGCTGCGGTTAACCATGGATCTTCACATGAACGGCCTGTTGGAATCAGTACACCTTCATAGCCAAGGTTATCGACTGCAACTGCAATCTGTTTCATGTAGGCATGATCGACCTGGCGTGCACCTTTGCTGGTACCTAGGTAGCGGCAGTCACCATGTGTCGGAATAAACCAGAAAATTTTCATGTCTTTGATCCTTGGATTATTTGCCTGCCCAAACGGCTTGCTGAATATTGATAGATTTTGGAATGATCTTGAGTTCGCTAAAACGGTTCGCGAGTTCTTGCTGGTCGGCAATCACTTTCTTGGTGAGCGGTGCAGCACCAGATGGATTAGGACGACGCTGGATAAAGGTCTGGCTGATAATTGGTGTTAAGCCGGTACTTTGCGCAAAGATTTTTGCAGTTTCAGTTTTATGACGCTGTACCCATTTATCTGCGACATTGACCTGTTTGATAATTCCTTTTAATGCTTGCGGGTGTTTTTTAATTAAATTTTCTGAAGCCAGATAGAAGGTATAATTGGGACTTAAGCCTTTCCCTGAAGATAAGACTCTGGCTTTATCTTCTACTTGAGCTGCAGCATAGTACGGGTCCCAAATCGCCCAAGCATCAATCGCACCTTTCTGGAAGGCTGCACGTGCATCCGCAGGGCTTAACCAGATTGGCTGGATATCGGTCCATTGCAAACCTGCCTTACGTACTGCCTGGACCAGTAAATAATGCGAGCTGGAACCGCGATGAACGCCGACACGCTTACCTTTGAGCTGGCTCAGTTTGGTAATTTTGGAATTGTGTTGTACCAGAATGGCAGAAGAGAGCGGTTTTGCAGTTTCATAAGCAAAATAATGCAATGGCTTATTACCAGCTTGAGCATAGACAGGAGGAGTGTCTCCAGTCGCACCGATATCAATAGAACCTACAGCTAATGCTTCTAAAATTTGTGGTCCGCCTGGAAATTCGTTCCAGCTGATTTTTGCATTTGGAAATTCCTGTTCAAGCAGCTTTTGCTGTTGTGCAATGACCAAGTTTACCGAAGCTTTTTGGTAGCCTACACGAAGCTGTTTCACTGACGGATCAACTGCCCAAGCGGCACTTGAACCCAACATCGCACAAGCAACTAATGCGGCATTCATAGCATGACTGGAGGTCTTGAACCATGTGATTGCTTTGTTGTGTCGCTGATGTTGAGTCATTATTAGATCCCCTGATATTTTCCTATGATTTATTTGGTTAAAATTGCTGATTGAATATTCAGTTTTGCTGGAATCAGTTGCTGGCCATAGAAGGCATCAGCGACCTGCTGCTGTTTTTGCGCCACTTCTGGTGTGAGGGGTTTTACCCCAAAGCCCATACGTGAAATTGAAGTTTTCAATACGTCAAATGCCAGGCCTGTTGGTTTTTCTAGAAGTTTCGCTGCCTCATCCTGATGGCTAGATACCCATTCAGTAGTCAGGTTCAGCTCATTCACTACCGCATCAATGATCTGTGGATTCGCTTCAGCGAACTTACGATCAGCCAGATAGAACTGATGATTGCTCACGATATTCTCACCAGTTGCAATCACACGTGCACCAATCTGATGTTCTGCTGCCGCAAAGAATGGATCCCAGATCACCCAGGCATCAACCGCTCCACGCTCAAAAGCAGCACGTGCATCAGAAGGCGGCAGGTACACCACTTCAATATCGCTGAGTTTCAGATTATTGGCTTCAAGGACTTTTAATAGTAAGTAATGAACATTTGAGCCTTTGTTGAGTGCAATACGTTTGCCTTTCAGGTCCTGGACAGACTGAATATTTGAGTCTTTTTGTACAATCAGAGCTTCAGCTTTAGGTGCTTCAGGCTGGTTTGCGACATACACCAGATTTGAGTTGGCTGCCTGAGCAAAGATTGGCGGTGCTTCACCGGCTTCACCAAAAGACACACTGCCTACATTCAGACCTTCAAGTAATTGTGGACCTGCCGGGAATTCCACCCATTTCACATTTACGCCTTGTTGTTTTAATGCAGTTTCTAAAGTGCCGCGTTCTTTCAAGATTGGAAGGACGCCATATTTTTGGAAACCGATATTCAGCGTTACACTTTCTTCTTTTTTAGAGCAGCCAGAGAGCAACATCACGCCAGCAATAGCAGTACTCAGAGCTGCTGTTTTTGCAATGAATTTAACCGTAGATTGGCGCATGAATATAAACTCCTGACAAAAAGCCAATTAGATGGAATAGACAAGTTAGGCATACGCTAATCGTTTTTTATTTTCCAAAAAAATAACAATTCGGGAATTTCTAATGAGAAAAAAAGATAAATAAAAAAGCGCAAAATTTATGTAGAAAAGTGATTTGGAATCTTTATGGAATTTAATTTTTATACAATTTAAGTTATTGAAATATATATTTAATTTTTTTAATAAAATATAAAGATATGGATATGAAAATCCATGCAAAGCTTTTTAAGTTAAATATTTGAGAAATCTACATATCTTTAGCAAAAAATAAGATATATAAACAAATAAAAAGTCACATTAAAGTGACTTTTTACAAACCAGGGAATTACGCTGATAGTTATATAGCGCCTGACGGGCATCGGGCAGATCATCGACAGAGGACTGTTCAAAACCCTGTTCCAGGAACCAATGTGCAGTGCGGGTGGTTAAAATAAACAGTTGCTGAATACCCATGCTCCGGGCTTTATCTTCCAGATAATTCAGAATCTGGCTGCCGCGGTTGGACTTGCGATAACTTGGATCGACAGCGACACAGGCAATTTCAGCAGAACGCAGCTCATTGCCTGTGGTTGGAATCGGATATAACGCGGCACAGGCCAGAATCATGCCGTCACGTTCAATGACTGCGAACTGTTCAATTTCATTTTCCAGACGTTCGCGTGAGCGATACACCAGAATGCCTTCTTCTTCCAAAGGCCGTAGCAGGTTAATCAGACCGCCAACATCCTGAATGGTAGCCATACGTACATCTTCATAATGAGCATCGGTAATCAGAGTGCCTGAACCATCTCGGGTGAAGAGTTCTTCCAGCAGCGCACCATCATGAGCATAGGAAATCAGATGCACACGGTTGACGCCATTCATCGAGGCTTCCTGTGCAGCGCGAAGTTGCAAGCTTAGTTCGGATGGCAGGTCTTGAGCATCCTGCATTATATAAGCATCCAGCTGACTTGGCTGCACTTCACGTTGCAATTGTCCATCCGTATTCAGCAGGCCATGCTGTTTACCCAGGAAAATCAGCTTGTCTGCCTTGATACGAATCGCAGTTTTGGTCGCAACTTCCTCCGCCAGCAGGTTGAACACTTCGCCAGTGGTGGAATAACCGGTTGGTCCAAGCACCACAATGTTATGGCTGTCAAGATGACGCTGAATCGCATTGGTATCTACGGTACGGACTTCACCGGTTAACTGGAAATCAATACCGTCACGAATCCCATAAGGCTTGGCAGTAACAAAATTACCGGATACGACATCTATACGGGCGCCATACATGGGTGAGTTGGCCAGTCCCATTGAGAGCAAGGCTTCAATCTGCAGGCGGATTGAACCCACCGCATTCATGACACAGCTCAACGATTCACGGGTTGTGATTCGGCGCTGACGATGAAAAGGCGTGCTGATCTGACTTGCTGCCAGATTCTGGTTGATCTGTGGACGCGCACCATGCACCAGAATCAGATGAATTCCGAGAGAATGCAGCAGGGCAATATCGTGAATAATATGCTGGAAATTGTCATGCAGCACCGCCTCGCCATCAAACATGATCACGAAGGTCTTGTTACGATGCGCATTAATATAGGGCGCAGAATGGCGAAACCAATGCACATATTGCAAAGTTGTGCTTTGAGACGGTTCTGCTGGGTTCATGCGCTGGCCTATATTAGAAAATAATACTTAATTGAATTTGATTCTAAAAAAAGCCGGGAACGAAGTACAGCAATAAAAAAACACCTGAAGCGTGGACTTCAGGTGCAATGGAGAAAAGATACAGAATTAAGATTTAGTTGAGGATACGGATAATCTTGTCATTACGCTCATTGACTAGCACATAATCACCATTGATTTTGTACCACTGCTGGTTTCTGCCTGCATTTGGCAGACGGCGTGCTTCATAACCACTTACTTCAAAACGGCGGTTGTCATACTGGTTAGGCAGCTTTTGACCGACACGCCAGTCACGGCTTGGATTTACCACGCGGTTGTTATAGCGTTTATCATTCCAGCGACGGTCATCACGGCGATCGTCCCATTTTTTCGCATCTTTATGATCCCAATGCGGTGCCGGTTTATGTGGCGCATAACGCGGATCATGTTGCGGTGCAGCCATTGCAGAAGTTGCAACTAAAGCACTCAAGGATAAAGCGATTGTTGTTAACACTTTTTTCATGGCATTCACCTGAATTCATCATTATCGTTTCGATGAGACTAAATTAGCGAATCAGTAGAGAGAAACCGTGAGGGCAATTTAGGCGAATTGTTAAATTTATGAAGAAAAAAAGAAGAATAAGAGGGAATTACAGGTTTTTTTAGTCAAGAACAGCATCCAATACCACCTGACTAAAATAAAAAAGACCCAAACAAGTTGGGTCTATGAAAATGTGAGGATTTAATGTCCAAGAATTCGAATGATACTGTTGTTGTCCGAATCCACCAAAATGTATTCATTATTGACTTTATACCATTGCTGTCTGCGGTCAGGTTTTGGCAACTTGTGGTCTTTATATTCAACTTTATAACCATTACCGCGATAATGCTGTGGCATCACATAGCCGGGTTGCCATTTCATTTGCTGTAAACGCTTTACACCACGCTCTTCACGCATACGGCGACGGTCTTCATGGTCATCATCTGCGCGATCACGGAATTTTTTAGACTGACCTTGACGTTGATCCATATGACGTTCATCATCAAAATGCGGCGCAGCATTGGCAACATTCGTCAGCATTAATGTACTGATAGACATTGTCAAAGCAACCAAAAGCTTTTTCATGGTGAACCCTCAATCAATTGTTCATTTTCTACAGTCTAATTTACGCAAAAATTGCAGAGAAACTGTGAAGATCAGGCATGTATTCTTTAAAGAATGCAGAGAGATTATGACTATGCCATGATTTCAGTAGTTTTTGAACACTTCATACAGGCTAAGCGCTTGAGAAGCTGTGAAATACTATCCTGAGGCTAATGTATGGTGAGGTCAAGAGAAACTCGGTTAATTAGGGCAATTTATCTCCTGTATTCCAATCGAATAGTACCTCAATATTTGCAGGTCTGAACTAGTTCCATTGTTCAGTCAAACCCTGTAACGACTGGATCGCTTCAGCCACACATTCCGCTTCAGTGGCATCATCTAAAGCTTGAATCAAGGTAGCTGATAATTGCAGGCTTTCAATATGGCGAATAGTCTCGATTTTACGTTTTTGGTCAGCCATGCTGGATTCTCCTTTATCTGGTCATCATCTTGAATACAGGTATCATAGCGCTCAGGCTTTAATTTGAAAAACCGAATAAAATTATTATTAGTATGTAAAAAACCGATTTATAGCTGTTTTTAATAGGTTTCCCGAATAAAAAAAGAACACGCTTGGCGTGCTCTTATATCGGTTTAAACCTGGCTTAGTAAGCGTAGTTCAGATCGGTATAGTCAGTCAGGGACTTCTGGATATGTGCATTAATAAAGGCACGTACATCATCCGTGGTCATGGGCTTGCCTTGATTGCTAATTACATGTTCGATATCCGGCTGATTTTCAATTTTAATGCGATACACAAAATGTTTAGCCAGACGGTAGCCATCATCCAGTTTTTCAATACCTGTCACATAGTAATAGGCATGTTCAAAGTTCAGATCGGTATGGGAAAAGATAAACTGCTCGAATAGTTTCAGCTTGCTGCCATTTTCGAGTGCCTTGATGTCGTCCACAATGCTGGCTTCAAACTTCACGCCGTATTTTTCAGAAACTGGCTGCTGATCAATCAGAAGTGACACCATGCCATCTTCCAAAGTGGTCACGGTGATGTTGTTTAGGTCAGTCATGTTGCACTCGAATCAAAATCTGTTAGCGATAGTATGGGTGAATTTTAACGAAACTCAATGCGACCAGGGTGGAGTCAGAGAAGATTTATGCATTATTTCTGTCTAAAATAGCAATGAAAAAGGGAGCCAAGGCTCCCTCATTTCAATCATGTTCACTTCAATCAGCAGTTAATCCTGCGCATCAATACTTTGACCATTCATATGCAGACTGTCATCACCCATCAGGTACAGATAAGCCGGCATAATCGATTCCGGGGTTGGCAAGGTTAGTGGATCTTCATCCGGATAGGCTTTAGAACGCATCGCAGTCCGGGTTGCACCCGGATTAATGCAGTTAAAACGCACATGTGGATGTACATTTTCTTTGGCAAACAGCTGGCTTACCGCTTCAATAGCAACCTTGGAAACTGAATAAGCTCCCCAGCGTTCACGCACCTGACGGCCTACACCTGAACTGGTAAAGACCACAGAAGCATGCTCAGATTTTTCGAGCAGAGGAAGCAGGGCCTGAGTCAGCACAAAGGGTGCACGCAGGTTGACAGCCATTACATCGTCCCAGACGCCGGGGCTATAGTTTGCCAGTTCAATCCGTTCACCGAGCATGCCTGCATTATGCAGAATTCCGTCCAGACGACCAAACTGTTTACTCAGTGTTTCGAACAGGAGCTCGTAATCACGCTCAGAAGCACTGGAAAGCTGTAAAGGCAGAATTGCCGGGCGTGGTGCACCCAAACCTTCAATTTCATCGTAGATAACTTCAAGCTTGTTCAGGGTGCGACCATGCAGCACTACCGTCGCGCCATGCAGGGCATAGCTGATCGCTGCTGCACGTCCAATGCCATCGCCGGCACCTGTGATCAGGATAATACGATCCTTTAACAGGTCTGAGCGAGGTTGATATTCTGAATACTTCATGAACGACCTCCTTATTTCTTGCTTATTGTTGTGAAGTTTAATGTTCTGACCGGAACCTGAGTTTTAGCCGAGTACTGGCTTTAAAACCAGATCCTGAATTCGTTGATGTAATTCTTCTACACTATGCACGATACAATCGGCCTGCCAGGCGTTTAAATTATCTTTATGTTCTAAAGGCAGATAACCATAGGCTGCCAGAATAGTATACATATTGGCTGCACGTCCGGCATCGATATCACGTGGATGATCGCCGACATAGATACAGTCTTCAGCCGCCAGGTCAATCTGTTTTGCTGCCAGATACATTGGCTCCGGATCCGGTTTGGTACGGCCCACATCTTCCGGGCAGACCAGTACCGAACAGCGCTCTGAGAGATTCAATGCCGCAAGCAGCGATTCACTTAACCAGCGTGGTTTATTGGTGACAATACCCCAAGGAATACTGCGTGCTTCCAAAGCTTCCAGCAGTGGATACATGCCGTCAAACAGGTCAGTATCTACTGCAATATCGGCACCATACAGGTCTAAGAAACGCTGACGATGCGCCAGCAGGAGTGGATCTTCCAGCTCGAGTTCCGGATAGACCAGCTTGACCATGGCACGAGCACCTTCTGAAACCTGAGTGCGGATCAACTCTGGTGCTACTACTTCACGGCCTTCTTCGCGGCACATATCCTGAATAATGCGGACAAAGTCGGCAGCAGTGTCAATTAAGGTACCATCGAGGTCAAAGAGAACTGCTTTCATTCAGCAGCTCCATTCGCCTGTTCTTTTGCCGTATAGACCATATAGTTAACATCTACATTTGGCGCTAACCAGTAACGTTTAGTCAGCGGGTTATAGTGCAGACCCGTCATATCTTTTAATTTCAGACCTGCGTTGCGGATGTCATGCGCCAGTTCAGATGGCTTGATAAATTTGCTGTAGTCATGCGTACCACGTGCCAGCATACGCAGCACATATTCTGCACCAATAATGGCAAACAGATAGGACTTCGGATTACGGTTAATGGTCGAGAAGAACACATGCCCGCCTGGTTTTACCAGCTTATGGCAAGCCTGAATGATCGATGCCGGATCTGGAACATGCTCCAGCATTTCCATGCAGGTCACCACATCGTATTGTCCTGCTTGTTCCTCGGCGAGTTGCTCAACAGGAACCTGACGGTATTGAATATTGCTGACACCTTCCTGTTCCGCATGTAGACGTGCCACATTCAGGGGTGCTTCACCCATATCGATACCAAGCACATCAGCCCCACGGCGTGCCATGCTTTCGGCCAGAATGCCACCGCCACAGCCCACATCCAGAACTTTTTTGCCGCTCAAGCCGCCAGCATGTTCGTCAATCCAGTTCAGACGTAGTGGATTAATCATGTGCAAAGGGCGGAACTCGGAATGCTGATCCCACCATATGGCTGCGAAAGCTTCAAATTTGGCAATTTCTTGTGGATCAACATTCAATTGCGACATCGGTGTCACCTCAATCAAGTCGTTATATTTTAAAAAAGTTCAATGTTGATTAGTGTAGCGCTTCCTGCAAAAAAAGCGATAAAAGCCTTAAAAAAGTTCACAGAATAAAAACGAAAGCCGCATATTTGATTTATAGTATCTGCATAAGCTAATCATAAAGATTTTGAGGATCATAATTCCAATGAAAAAATTTATTTTAGGCACTGTTGCTGCATCTGTTTTAGCATTTTCTGGTAGTGCGATGGCCAACTTTGTAGCAGGCCAAGACTATCAAGTGCTGGCTAAGCCAGTCAAAGTTGAAAAGCCAGGAAAAATCGAAGTACGTGAATTCTTCTGGTATGGCTGTGGTCACTGCTACACACTTGAACCGCATATGCAGACCTGGTTGAAACAACTGCCTAAAGATATTCGTTTTGTCCGTACTCCAGCTGCGATGAACCCACTATGGGAACAGGCAGCACGTGCCTATTATGTGTCTGAAGCCCTGGGTGTTCGTCAAAAAGCGCACTTGCAGTTGTTCCATGATATCCATGCGAAGCAAAAACCAATTTTAGAACAAGCACAACTCGCCAAGTTCTATACCCGTTATGGTATTTCAGAAGCGAAATTTAACAGTACGTATAAATCATTCCCGATTTCTTCAAAAATCGCCCAGGCGAAAAATCTGGCCGCATCTTATCAGTTAACGGGTGTACCAGCCGTGACCGTGAATGGTAAGTATGTCGTTCAGGGTGATGATGCCAAAGTAATTCAGGTGGTAAATTTCTTGGTAGAAAAAGAGCGTAAGGCAAAATAATTTCTGCCTGATCTTAAAAAACCTGCACCTTGCTGCAGGTTTTTTATTGTTGAAAATATCTATTCTAGCTGCCTGAAGGCTGTTTATGCATGAATGCCTTGAAATAGCAGTTTCATCTGAATAACCGTCTGAGCTTTAAATTCTGCCGCGCGACTTTGTTGAAGATTGACATCTGACAGACCTTGAATACTCAGCCAACCCATCGCCCAATTCAAGGATAAATCCACGAGCATCTGGACCAGCAGCTTCAAGTGTTGAGGCGATTCGATTCCCTGAGCGGAATAAAGATTTCCCAGCTCATCGACCAGATCAGCAACCAAAAATTGCAGTTCTCGCTCAATACTGGTCCGCAAAAAGTCTGATCCGCCCCAACGTTCTGTACTAAAAAATAGCCATGGCTCAGGATGTTCTTCAACAGCCTGAAGGAAAAGATCAATTGAGGTTTCAGTGTCTGAATGTACTTGATACAAGTAAGCTTCTACCAGCCGATTTAAGACACCTTTTAAATTAATGGCGACTTGGTCGAGCAGTTCCAGACCCAATTGCTGCATGTCCTTAAAATGCCGGTAGAACGCCGTCGGCACCAGTCCAACTTCACGGGACAGTTCACGCAGGCTGATATTGCTAAATGCACGACCACGGCTACTCAGTACCAGTGCGGCATCTAGTATTGCCTGATGACTTTGCTGTTTGCGTTCTGCACGTAAAGACATAAAAATCTTCTCGATATTTCCCTTTAAGTTTAACAAAAAATCGGCAAT
Organism: Acinetobacter sp. VT 511; assembly: GCF_001077515.1. Lineage (NCBI taxonomy): Bacteria > Pseudomonadati > Pseudomonadota > Gammaproteobacteria > Moraxellales > Moraxellaceae > Acinetobacter > Acinetobacter sp. VT 511. Next base: position 25,773 of record NZ_LFRE01000073.1, read on the forward strand.
CACGCAGCGCCATTCAGATGGCCTGATTTTGTATTTTGATCGAACAAGACTGAATTGATTTTGTAAATCATGCCAAGGGCCGGGCAATCTTGGCAGAGGCTTCTGCTATACTGAGCCGCAATTATTTTTCAGTCAAAGCAGGACTTATTTATGCGTATCGACCAGCGAGCATTAGATCAATTACGTGACATCAAAATTACCCGCAATTACACACGTTATGCGGAAGGTTCAGTATTGGTTGAATTTGGTCATACTAAAGTGCTTTGTACTGCCAGCATTGACAACTCGGTTCCCCGTTTCCTGAAAGGTCAGGGCCAAGGCTGGGTAACCGCAGAATATGGCATGCTGCCACGTTCAACACATACCCGTAGCGACCGTGAAGCGGCACGTGGCAAACAGAGTGGCCGTACTCAGGAAATCCAGCGTCTGATCGGCCGTAGCCTGCGCGCTATGGTGGACCTGAAAAAACTCGGTGAAAATACGATTACTATCGACTGTGATGTGATCCAGGCAGATGGCGGGACACGTACAGCCTCTATTACCGGTGCTGCGGTAGCATTGATTGATGCGATGAATGTGTTGCTTGAGAAGAAAAAAATCAAGCAAGATCCACTTAAAGGTCTGGTTGCTGCAATTTCTGTGGGTATCTTCAAAGATGAAGTATTACTGGATCTTTGCTATGAAGAAGATTCTAACTGCCAGACTGACCTGAATGTCGTGATGACTCAAGCTGGTGAATTTATTGAAATTCAAGGCACTGCAGAAGACAAGCCATTTACCCGTAGCCAATGCAATGACATGCTGGAAATGGCTGAGAAGGGCATCCAAGAGCTGATCAAGAAACAGCAAGAAGCTTTAGGCTGGTAATTTATCTTCTAGTGAAAAACGCATCTTCGGATGCGTTTTTTTATGGGTATTCTTAGGCTTCAACATTGCCTCACAAAAATTGAACAGGACCTATCTACTGTATCGCTATGTTTCGAGAGATGATTTTCAATCTACTTAACTATAGAGGGTCAACGTATGAAAATATTATTCATGGCACTTTCAGTCTGTACCGTTCTTGGTCTGACTGCCTGTGATAATAATTCCCGTGATGCAGATCGGGATGGTGCTTCTGCACCAGCAGGACAAAATACCAATTAGTCATCATACCCCAGTGTCACTTCATTCATCTTTATTATTTTTTTGTGCAAAAACTGCGCAAAAAAATCGAAAAATAAAAAAAAAGGGTGCTTCGCACCCTTCTTCTATCACGTATTCAGCAAGATCTAGGCATTAAAACGCATGGATAAATCAATTGCTTTCACATCTTTAGTCAGAACGCCCATCGAAATATAATCTACACCTGTACTAGCCACTTCACGTAAATTCTCAATCGTAATATTGCCCGAAGCTTCCAGTTTGCAACGACCTGCTACATGCTTCACCGCATCAACCATTTGCTGCTGGTTAAAATTATCCAGCATTACAATATCTGCTTTGGCTTCAAGTGCCTGATTTAACTCATCCCAGGTTTCTACTTCGACTTCTACCGGTTTACCTGGTGCAATCTGATGTGCCTTGGCAATGGCCTGTTCAATTCCACCAGCCGCCATAATGTGATTTTCTTTAATTAAAAAGGCATCGAACAGCCCCAGACGATGATTCTGACCACCCCCAATCGCTACGGCATATTTCTGTGCAATACGCAGGCCGGGAATAGTTTTACGGGTGTCTAACAGTTTGGTATTTAAACCTTCTAATTGTTTGACATAGCTTGCTGTTTTGGTCGCGACTGCAGACAGGGTTTGGACAAAATTCAGTGCCGGACGTTCTACCGTGAGGAGACTGCGCGCAGAACCTGCCAGTTCCAGGAAGGCTTCATTGGCCCCGACACGATCACCATCATTCTTCAGCCAGATCACTTCAATTTTTGGATTGTAGGCTTGAATCAAAGCATTCACCCAAGGTTGCCCAGCCAGCACCATATCCTCACGACTGATAATGGTGGCAATAGCCTGTTCATCTTCAGGTGTCAGCAGGGCAGTGATGTCACCATCACCAATGTCTTCAGCCAGCGCCTGTTGAATATTGATCTGAATCGACTGCTCTAGCAAAGCTTGAGATATGCTCATGAGTATTTCCGTATCTTTTGTAAGCCGTGAAAATTGCGCGTTATATTAGCACTGTTACATAAAAATGAGCGATTTTTCGTACAGTCATCACAGCTGAATTGAGATTTGGATACGAAAGTTTTAGCATTAGGCCAGCTGCATTGCGCAGCAGTCATTTTGATTGGGGATAGGAAAGTTTTTATGCAACAAGCACCTGCGTTTCATGTGAAGGATGGACAACTCATCGGTGCACGCCAGATTCCCTCACCCAACTTTAACCAGCGTCCGGAAAATACCGAGATTCAACTGATCGTGGTACATAACATCAGCCTGCCGCCCTCACAATTTGGCGGTGGTTATATTGAGCAGTTTTTCCAGAATCAACTGGATTGGTCAGTACATCCTTATTTTCAGACCATTCAGGGCATGCAAGTCTCTACCCATCTGTTGATTCTGCGTAGCGGGGAAGTGCTGCAGTTTGTCAATTTTAATGACCGGGCCTGGCATGCGGGTCGTTCGACCTATCTCGCTAAGAAAGAATGCAATGATTATTCTATCGGGATTGAGCTTGAAGGCAGCGATGACCTTCCCTTTGAACAGGCACAGTACGATGCACTGGTACAGGTGACTGCCTGTCTGCAAGCCCATTATCCAAAAATCCAGCAACATATTGCCGGACATTCTGATATTGCCCCGGGACGTAAAACTGATCCAGGCCTACATTTCAACTGGGTCGCATTCCGTAAACAATTGCATCATTATAAAAATACATCAATACCTGAATAGGAATGTGATAAAGCAATGAACTTCTGCCAGAAGTTTCATTACAATAGGCAAAATTTAAACATTAGGTGAACAGTATGGCGCTGTGGCGTTCGACCGTCATTGTCAGTGCGATGACCATGTTGTCACGGGTACTGGGTCTGGTCCGGGATATTGTACTGCTCAATGTCTTTGGTGCAGGCAAGGACTTCGATACCTTCGTGGTCGCATTCCGTATTCCCAATTTCTTCCGGCGTCTGTTTGCGGAAGGAGCTTTTTCACAGGCTTTTATTCCGGTATTGACCGAATATAAAACCACACGGACGCATGCCGAGGTACAGATCCTGATTAGTAGGGTATTTGGCTGTCTGTCTACCGTCATGAGCCTGCTGACCTTCGTGGCCATGGTGGCTGCACCCGCCATTATTTATGTCTATGCACCTGGCTTCCATGCAGATCCAGAGAAGTTCGCACTGGCATCGGACATGTTCCGCCTAACCATTCCTTATCTGCTGTTTATGTCGCTGACGGCTTTTGCCAGCAGTATTCTGAACAGCTACGGTTCATTCACTACACCCGCTTTTGCACCGGTACTTTTGAATGTAGCAATGATTGCCGGCGCCTTGTGGCTTACCCCGTATATGGCCGAACCGATCATGGCATTGGGCTGGGCAGTATTGATTGCGGGTGCTTTGCAACTGGCGATTCAGATTCCGGAACTGTGGCGCAAGAAACTGCTGATTCCACCCAAAATCGACTTCAAGCATGAAGGCGTAGACCGCATCATGAAACTGATGCTGCCAGCGCTGTTTGGTGTTTCGGTGACGCAGATCAACCTGTTGCTGAATACGATCTGGGCATCCTTTATGCAGGATGGTTCGGTATCCTGGCTTTATAGTGCTGAACGTATGACGGAGTTGCCATTGGGCTTGATTGGCGTGGCAATTGGTACCGTGATTCTGCCATCTTTGTCGGCACGTCATGCCGAACAGGATCAGGTGAAATTCCGTAGCATGATCGACTGGGCGGCGAAAGTGATTGTAATGGTCGGCCTACCGGCCAGTATTGCACTGTTCATGCTTTCTACGCCGATCATTCAGGCGCTGTTCCAGCGTGGTCAGTTTGATCTGGAAGATACCCAGATGACAGCAATGGCGCTCCAGTGTATGAGTGCTGGCGTGATTTCATTCATGTTGATTAAAGTTTTTGCACCAGGTTTCTATGCCCAGCAAGATACCAGAACACCGGTACGTGTCGGTTTAATTGCAGTAGCGGCTAACGCGATTCTGAACGTCATTTTTATTGGCTTCTTCAAGCTGATTGACTGGCATGCAGAACACATGGCATTGGCTTTAGCTTCTTCAGGTTCAGCTTTGGTCAATGCCGGAATGCTATATTTCTATCTGCACAAGCGTGATATTTTCCGTTTTGGTGGCCACTGGAAAAAGCTCATGTTGCAGTTTGGTTTTGCCAACTTTGCAATGATCGCAGCGTTGGCATATGCATTGACCTGGTATAATGGTGAGGTATCGCAATGGATCCGTGTGGCTGAAGTCATCGGGCTGTGCATTGTCGGAGTCACAGTTTATTTGCTCGCATTGGTATTGACCGGTTTCCGACCACGACATCTGAAACCATAAAATTCATGCAAAAAAATAAGAGCCATGAGGCTCTTATTTTTTACTTCTTATTCCATCGGTAGATGGTCTTGAATCAGGACAAGATCCGTTACTCTAGACCTTACCGCGGGACAAGAAACCAACAATTGCAAGAATAACCGCAATTACCAACAGAATAATCGCGAAATCCTTAGACAGACCGGCTACTCCACCAAAACCCAGTAAACTGGCAATCAATGCAATAACAGCGAATATAATAGCCCAACGAAACATCTTTGAATCTCCATGTGTTTTTATTCTCAAAATTAGTATAGGGACAATAAGCTCTTCAAACTGTTAACCTTTTGTTGATAATCTGTCTAATAGTTAGTAATCGTGTGAGTATAGTTATCAGATGCTTACAGTACGTTTATTTTGTGCAGGGCTGCTATAATAGATTGCTCCTGTCTCATCTCTGCCTGCTGTTATGACTGATACTTTGCGTCCTGAATTCTGGAAACACTATACCCTGAATGAGCTGAAGCCTCAGGAGTGGGAAGCATTGTGTGATGGCTGCGGGCTCTGCTGTCTCATTAAATTTGAAGATGAAGATACTCAGGAAGTCACCTATACACGCGTTGCCTGTAAACTGCTTGACTGTCAGACCGCGCGCTGTTCAGATTATCCCAACCGTTTACAATTCGTGCCTGACTGTATTCAGCTCACGCCTGAAAAATTGGCGGCTATTCACTGGTTACCAGCCAGTTGTGCCTATCGCCGGGTGGCTGAAGGAAAACACTTGCCGTCTTGGCATTACCTGATCAGCGGTTCACATGAAAGTGTCATTAAAGCGCGCAAGTCAGCCGCAGGCCGCTGTCTGAGTGAGCTCGAAGTCGATGAAGACGAAATGGAAGATCATATTGTGCGCTGGGTGCGCTAGAAATTTCGTTCTAACACACAGTGCTATGCAGTAATTGCTGTGCTGCACTACCCGCCATTGGCCGATAGAAATAAAAACCTTGTCCGATCTGGCAGTCACAATTAATCAGGGTAGAAAGTTGCTCGGTATTTTCAATACCTTCTACCAGCACATCAAGCTCAATACTCGAACCGATCTGGGTAATGGCTTTGACAATTGCCAGTGCCGAGGGATCGGTATTCAGGCGTTCCACAAAGTTACGGTCAATCTTGATACAGTTCACCGGATATTCCTGCAAACGGGTCAGGGAAGAATGACCGGTACCGAAATCATCTAAAGAAATATGAATGCCCGCCTGTTTTAACAAGTTCAGTGCGCGAATAACATAATTAGCCCCACGTTCTGACAGACTTTGTTCGGTAATCTCCAGTTCAACCTTGTCTGCCGAAATATCAAAGCGAGACAGGCGTTCTAATAACTTTTCAGCATAATCGTCACGCAGGAATTCGACAGGTGCTGCGTTGATCGAGATTGGCAGAACTTCTAAGCCTTGTTCCTGCCATTGGGTCATATCTTCAAAGACTTTCAGCTGCATGGTTTCGCTGATTCGTGAGGCCAGTTCATAGTCCTGAAAGGCACAGAAAATACGGGATGGCAGCTGAACCTGGTGGTGCTGATCTTTCCAGCGCAGCAGTGCTTCAAAACCAATCACCGCACCATCGGACAGGCGTACCTTGGGTTGATAGTAAGGAATAATCTGGTTTGAATTGATAATTTTACGCGCCAAAATTAGTTGACGGGTCATCTTGTCCAGCGATTCAAACATTTCCTGACTGAACATGCGGATGCCACCGCGACCACTGTTTTTCAGATCATTGAGTGCGATATCGGCACACTTTAATAAGTTAGAACTGTTGATGGCATCACGGGGATAAATGGCGCCACCAACACTGATGCCACTATTAATACTTCTACCGGCATAACTGATCGGTATTTCCATCTGCTGACAGACCTTTTTAGCCACCTCTAACAGCTGTGATTCATGCTCAAGATTTTGGACCAAGACAGCAAATTCATCACCCCCTAAACGGGAGACGATGGCTTCAGGTCCAAGATTGTTCTTGAAGCGTTCCCCCAGGACATGTAAAAGATGGTCACCGGCAATATGCCCTAAGGTGTCATTGATATGCTTGAAATAGTCCAGGTCAATCAGGAGCAGCCCGGCTTGGCTCTGTTGTTGCCGTGCTCTGAACAGGACGCGTTTAAACTGTTTGTAGAAGGTACCGCGATTATATAGTCCAGTCAGCTCATCAATTTCTGTGACTGCTTTCAGCCGGGTTTCCACCTGTTTTTGCTGGCTGACATTACGTGAAACACACAGAATCTGTCGAGTCACATTGTGTTCATCCACGATTGGAGTGAGTAAATTATCCCAATACTCTGGTGCTTGACCCTGTAGCTGGCTAGTGCCGGAAAAACGGGCATTCATACCTTGGGCAGCACGCTTTAGCGCACGCCTGCCAGATGGACAGACCTCGGCAGGCAGCAGATTCAGCCAGGACATACCAAAATGCTGTTCGGTTTCGGACAGTCCCAAAGCCTGTCGGCCAGAACGGTTTACATGACTCAATTTACCATCAGGCGTCATGATTTTTATGCAGTCCAAGCTTGCATCCAGCATATTTTGCTGAGTAGTAATGATTTGAGAGAGTTGCTGCTGGATTTCAAAATAATCATGCACATCGGTCAGGGTGATAGCCCAGTGCAGCAGGCTACCCGTTTCATAATGAAACTTCATGTTCAGCAGACACATGCGATAACCGTGATCCAGTTTCTGGATCCGGCATTGCAGTTCTGCATTCTGACGTTTATTCAGTGCAGTATGCCATTCGCTAATAAAATTAGATAAATCATCAGGATGAATAAACTGTTGCCAGTATTCCCGACCGTACTCATTCAGGTCAATCCCGAGATAGTCCTGCATGGCCGTATTAAAATATTCAATCTCATCCCGAGTCTGCAACCACATTGGTTGAGGGAGGGCATCAGCAAAATCCTGGATACATGTCAGCTCTGGGCCAGTGGTCGACCTGAAAGTATCTGACGGTAAAGAATCCGGTGATTCAAACCGGGCAAAAGTGTCCAAATTCTGCTTATCAAATTCCATGTATTCACCGATACAGAGGTTTTATTTGATCTAACCTCGGACCCACTTATCTATTATTAGAATAAAAGAACATTCATTCAGCGCTAGCTGATCTAAAAAGAATATGATCAAATTTGTATGAAGATGCAAGGTCTAATTCACTTGAAATGATAAAAAATATTGTCATACGTCGGTACAGAGACAGAAGCTAGACAAACTTCATATTCGGAATTAAAAACAGCTAATGCTAGAATGCAAACAGATTAAAAGTGAGCCCATTATAAAATGTCAGACAGCCATATCCCTCTTCCTGAACGTTTGAGGCCACGTGACCTCAGGGAAATTATTGGGCAGGATCACCTGCTCGGTGAAAATGCACCTTTACGTCAGATGATTGATCAAGGGCATTTACCGTCTATCATTTTCTGGGGTCCACCCGGTGTGGGCAAAACTACAATTGCACTTTTACTGGCACAGGCAGTGGACCGGCCCTTTGTCAGTCTGTCTGCACTAAATACCGGGGTGAAAGAACTCCGTGAAGTTATTGCCGACAGTGGTGATCTGCTGACCCCCGTGGTGTTTATTGACGAGATTCACCGCTTTAATAAGTCTCAGCAGGATGCTTTGTTAAATGCGGTCGAAAAGGGCAAGATTACCCTGATTGGTGCCACCACCGAAAACCCATCTTTTGAAGTCAATAGTGCCTTGTTGTCACGCTGTCAGGTTTATAGTTTAAATGCTTTAAGTGCCGAGGCAATTGAGACTTTATTGACTCAGGCGATTCAGTCTGATCGTTTCTTACAAGAACGTCATATCCAGATTGAAGAATTCGATGCCTTGATCCAGTTTGCAGCAGGAGATGCACGTAAAGCACTTAATCTGCTAGATCTGGTTGCCAGCACCTTTGAACCGGATATGGAAAATATCATCACCAACGCGGTGGTGGTAAAGGTAGCGCAGCAAAATATTGCCCGCTACGATAAGTCTGGTGAGCAGCACTATGATCTGGTCTCAGCCTTTATCAAATCGATTCGTGGCAGTGATCCGGACGCAGCACTATACTGGATGGCACGGATGTTAAAGGGTGGTGAAGATCCAGTCTTTATTGCACGCCGTATGCTGATTGCCGCCTCTGAAGATATTGGCAACTCCAATCCAAATGCATTGTTACTGGCGGGAGAATGCTTCCGTTCTGTTCAGGCCATTGGAATGCCGGAATGCCGGATTATTTTAGGACAATGTGCAGTTTATCTGGCCACCAGTGCCAAGAGCAATAGCACCTATCTGGCCATCAATAAAGCCATGGAATTGGCAGATAAAACTTCTCATCTGCCAGTACCATTACATTTACGTAATGCACCGACCAAGCTGATGAAAGAGCAGGGCTATGGTGTAGATTATCTGTATCCACATAATTATCCAGAACATTTTGTACTACAGGATTATATGCCACCGGAACTGAAAGGAACCAGGCTATATGAGTCAGCACGAAATAAACGTGAGGTTGAAGGAGAACGCTTACAGCAACGCCGCTGGCAACAACAGCAACAGCAGCAATAAAAATTTCTACGGATATCTACGGTTTATCCTTTTAGGTGTCTATTTTTATTGGTTTTCCTGCCAAAAGCTGTACGATCAACTCAGGCTGAACTCAGTCGCAAGTCCATTACTTTTTTAGAAACTTAAAAAGGTGTGCAAAAAAAAGCCCAGTTCAGGGAGAACCGGGCTGAAAATAGGATGTCCTTGGGGGAGATACATCCTAGAGGGTAGAAAAAATTCTGATCGGCAAGTCTGGCGAAAATAACTTCTAATGCCATGACCTCGCCTGCTATAGAAATGATTTTAAGAGCTTTGATCAGAGATGTAAAACTGATTATTTTTATTAATAGAATTCATTTTTTCGATGATTGTAGAAGGCAATAAAAAACCGAGCTAGGCAGCCCGGTTTTCGATTTGATTCTGCTGAGCAGATTGCAGCAATTCATCCATTTTATGGCGAATTCGACCTTCAATTTTGCGTACATTCTTGGCATTCAGAGATTTACTCATGGCACGTAGCGGGATAAACAGTTTATCTCCCATACCATCAACCAGGACAAACTCCGGTTTACCACTGCGCTTTTCACTGTACATGATGCCGGCAATATTCACTTCCCCATAAACAATATGCAGATCGCAGCAGGCATCAAAAAATTCATTCAGTGCTTTGGCATGTGTGTCATTAAACTCGCCAGTACGGCAGAGTTCGTGCAGGGTAATGCCGTTGCCATTTGGACTGATAATTTTCTCGACAACCAGCCCTAAGCCCTGATCTGTTTCCACAAAGCCATAGGGTGTTTCAATCGGGAAACTAAAAATTTTGTGCTTATAATGATTTTTACACAGCTGTAGGTATTGCAATACTTCACGGCGGAACTGCTTATATACCCCTTGAGCATGCCCACGTTTAAAACGGCCGAGATGTGCCCATTCACCGTTATCATTGATGCGGTTTGGGTTCATCACTTTAATGGCTTTACTTTCATCAGTCGGATGCTGATAAACCAGTTTATAACCGCCTTTACCTAGAAGGGTAAGATCATTAAGTTGATACATCATGAAGACCTGAATAAAATAAATGGGAGAATTTTTAACCGTAATGTAACATAAAATACACGAAAAAGCCCACCCAATACCCTTGGTGAAAGGAGTACACGATGGTAACCGCTTGAGAAATAAATCAAATAACTGAGTGGTTCAGCTCAAAAAAATTGTAAATTAAGCTTCGAGCAGCTTCTGCATCTGCGCTTTAATTTTAGCCTCAACTTTACGCACATTTTTAGCATTAATACGCTTGCTCATGGCACGTAATGGAATAAGCAGTTTTTCACCCATACCATCGACCAGAACAAATTCAGGTTTATTATGCCGCTGTTCGGTATACATGATGCCGGCAATATTCACTTCACCATAGACAATATGCAGGTCACAACACTGATCAAAGAAGAGATCCAGAGCCTGTGCATGCTTCTCGGTAAATTGTTTTTCACGACAAAGCTCATGCAGGGTAATTCCTCTGCCATTTGGGCTGATAATTTTTTCAACGACTAGCCCCAAACCTTTATCGGTCTGAACAAAGCCATACGGAGTTTCAACGGGAAACTCAAACTGGTTATATTGATAGTTGTTCTTGCATAACTGCAGGTATTGCAATAACTCACGGCGGAACTGTTTATACGCCCCTTGAGACAACTGGCGCTTGATCTTGCCATGACCTTTCCAGCCCCCATCAATATCTACACGATCCGGATTCATGATCTTGATAATCTTATCGTCTTGCTCGGGGTGCTGAAAAACAATTTTTGAGCATCCTTGGCCCAGACGGGTAAGTTCATCAATTTTATACATCATGTAATGTTCCTGATAAGTCGAGGGATCTCATCCTAGGCCGATGGCGAAATGGACAGATGGGTTAATGCTACCTAAAAATAAGAAAAATTTCATGTGCTGACATAGAAATGATATTTAAACTGATGATTTGCAAAAGCATAAAAATAAAAAACCGAGCCATTCAGCCCGGTTTTTTGAATCTGTCGATAACAGATCAGATATTGTCTAAATCAATACCTAAACGTGCAGCAACTTCTTCATACGCTTCAACCACACCGCCTAGGCCTTGGCGGAAACGGTCTTTGTCTAGTTTTTTCTTGGTATCTTTGTCCCATAGACGGCAACCGTCTGGAGAGAATTCATCACCCAGTACGATACGGTCGTGGAACACACCGAATTCAAGTTTAAAGTCAACCAGAAGCATATTACCCGCTTCGAATAATGCTTTAAGCACTTCGTTCACTTGGTAAGTCAGTTCTTTCATTTTTGCCAGTTGTTCAGCAGTTGCCCAACCCAAAGCAATCGCTTGAGATTCGTTCACCATTGGATCGCCAAGGGCGTCATCTTTAAAGAACAATTCGAATGTAGGAGGTGTTAACTCTTTACCTTCTTCAACACCAAGACGACGGCATAAAGAACCCGCAGCATAGTTACGTACAACACACTCTACTGGAATCATTTTGAGTTTTTTTACCAATACTTCGTTTGGCGTTAATAGCTTCTCAAAATGAGTTTCAATACCAGCAGCAGCCAGCTTTTCCATGATGAAGGCGTTAAAACGGTTATTCACCTTACCTTTACGATCCAGTTGTTCGATCTTTTCGCCATTGAATGCTGACGCATCGTCACGAAAAACTAAAATCAGGTGGTCTTCACTGTCTGTGGTATAGACAGATTTCGCTTTACCAGTATAGAGCAAGGTTTGTTTTAACATGAGGGAACCTTCTACAAAAAAAAATGCCTAGAAAATGTCTAGGCTGGCCAATTTTGGTAAATCTGGTTTAACAGTTCTGCTGCTTTTTCGCGATCGGCAAAACTGTTATCAGGATTAAACACAGCCAGGGTGTTACTCGAACCTGCAGGAGAGAGTCTTAAAACATAGGTCTGCTGATCGACCTTAATCGTTACCTGGTAACGATCTTTGCTTTGACCAACGACGGAATGGTTAAGGCTGCTGAGCGTGGCAAGAGTGTATTGCCATATTGTAGCAGCATTTCCATCAATTTTGAGCAACGGATTTTGATTTCCATCCATCACCAGTTGCGGCTTTCCTGTTATATCTGTAACAGTTTCATCAGCTTGAGTTGAACGAACTGGCTCAGCAGAAGGGCGTGGCAGGGCAAAACGGTTGCCACGTTCATTTTCCAGTTTTGGTGCATGTTCAATCGCAAGCGGATCTACTGTGGGAGCAGGATACAATGGCGTTGCAGGACGAACCATAGCACCTTCAGGGTATTGCAGAGGCTCTAGCGTAGTGGTGTCCTTGTAGTCCAAAGTGCCATTTTTAAAGGCCATTGAACTACAACCCGCTAAACTGAATGCTGAAAGGGCAAGGATAAGTCCTAAACGTAATTGCATAGTATTGTGCTCTTATTTAATGACGCCCGCTGCAGCAAGTGCTTCATGAAGCGGAGCGCGATATTGTTCTGCAAGTGGTGTTAACGGCAGGCGAATACCTGTACCGATGAGGCCCATGTCATGGAGTGCCCATTTCACAGGAATTGGATTCGATTCGCAAAATAAAATATTGTGTAAATTTGCAACCTGAGCGTTAAGCGCTTCAGCGTGAGCATCAGCACCGCGAATAGCAGCGGCACACACTTCGCTCATGGCTTTTGGTGCAATATTGGCAGTTACAGAAATGTTACCTTTCGCACCATGTGCCATCAGCTGATATGCCGTTGCATCATCACCAGAATAGACGGTCATGTCTTTGCCTTGTAAGCCAGCAATCAGTGCAGCACCGCGTTCAACATCACCTGTCGCATCTTTAATCCCGACAATTTGCGGGATATCTGCCAGACGAATCACTGTTTCGTTTAACATGTCCACACCGGTACGACCTGGTACGTTGTACAGGATTTGCGGCAGATCTACGGCTTCAGCAATCGCTTTATAGTGCTGATACAGGCCTTCTTGAGTTGGCTTGTTATAATACGGAGTGACTAGAAGTGCAGCATCTGCGCCCAGGTCTTTGGCTTCCTGGGTCAGCTCAATGGCTTCACGTGTTGAGTTTGCGCCTGTGCCGGCGATGATTGGAATGCGTTTGTTCGCGACACGAATGATTTCTTTGATCACTTGCGTGTGTTCACTCATGCTGAGTGTAGACGCTTCACCTGTTGTACCAACCGCGACAATACTGTTGGTGCCCTCTGCAATGTGCCACTCAACCAGCTTCTCGAGACCCTTCCAATCTACGCTGCCATCTTCAAACATAGGGGTGACGATTGCGACAATGGAACCCTGAATGGTCTGTGCTTGCTGAGTCATTTTAAAAAACTATCCTATTTGTCCATCCGAAGAGAATGAGAAAACATATTTGGGATGGGTTTGTATTTTGATTTGTAGCAAATTCAATGCATTTGCGCGGAATTGAATATTGCGTATGCAAATTATGACTGATCAGCAGCATAAGAACAATATGCTTTGCTGAAAGCCACTCAATTCTTTATACAAAGCTCTGTAACAACAAGCAAGCAATAAAAAGAATGAAGCTTCTTGTAAAACGATAAAAAGAGAAGAGTATTTTCACATGGTCTGGATAATTGGACACTTAAGTAGAATTGTCATATAAATGACTGTTTAAGTAAGTTATTACATTTGAAAATTCAAATAGTTAAGCGATTTGTTAAGATTTATAAATGATTATCCAATAGCTAAAATATATCAATGATACAAGGGTATACATGGTTAAAAATGCATTGAAATCCCTGTACTAATTCTTTTTAGATATTAATGAATCTTTAGATATTTATTGAATGTTGGATTTTTTTAGCTGATCTGTAAGCCTTAAATCCTTAAACAGGAATTTTCTGGCAATGACAATAATTGTTTTTGCGACTTTCTAAGGATTGTATCTCAAACAACAGCACCGACTCCTGTATCTGTATATCCCACTAAAACATTCAACTTATTGGTAGTTAAATCCGACTTCGGTCTCATAGATGATGACGGCTCTATTTGAACGCTGATTGAACAAGGATAATCCAATGGAAAAATCAGATAATAAGCATGCTATCGTCACGGTCGCGATCTGTTTTCTGATTGCAGTGATTGAAGGCTTAGATATTCAGGCTGCAGGTATTGCAGCAGCGGGTATTCGTGAGCATTTTGGTCTCGATAGCTCACAATTGGGTGTATTTTTCAGTGCAGGGATTCTGGGTCTATTGCCTGGTGCACTGGTCGGTGGTCGTATTGCGGACCGTATTGGCCGTAAGACTGTTTTGATCTGGTCTACAGCGGTGTTCGCTGTATTCACACTTTGTACAGTATGGGTCAATAGCTTTAACTCATTATTGGCTGTACGTTTCTTGGCAGGTGCGGGTCTTGGAGCGGCAATGCCAATTTTAATTACGCTTGCATCTGAAGCTGTCACACCTGCAAATCGTGGTCGTGCAGTCGGCTTGATGTACTGTGGTATGCCAGTCGGTGCAGCAATTCTGTCACTGATTGCAGCGACTGAATTTGGTGCAAACTGGAAAAACATTTTCTACCTTGGGGGATTATTACCAATCATCGTGATTCCAGTGATGATGTTCTTATTGCCTGAGTCTAAAGAGTACTTAAAAGCGAAAGATCTAGCAGAAAATGCACCTGCTGATGCTGCGCCTAAAGGTGCGTTTAAAGACCTGTTTAACTCACAAAACCTGCTACGTACCATATTCATCTGGGTAAGCTACTTCTTCACATTGATGGTGGTATACATCATGCTGAGCTGGTTGCCATCTCTATTCCAAGAACTTGGCTTCACACATAAAGAAAGTGCTACGGCTCAGTTCTACTTCATGCTCAGTGCGACTGTAGGTACAGTGATTTTAGGTGTGTTAACTGACCGCTGGAAGAAAGCATACGTCATTCTATTAATGTACGGCGGTATCTTGGCAGGTCTATTGGCGCTAAACGCCGCAGGTTCATTAACACAAATGTACATGGCATCAGCGCTAGTGGGTGCATTCGTTATTGGCTGTCAAGGTGTATTGTATGCCTTCGGTGGTATCGTTTACTCAACAGAAGTTCGTGGTACGGGTGTTGGTGTGGCATCAGCAGTAGGCCGTATTGGTGCAATGCTTGGACCAGCAATTGCAGGTAGTCTGTTAACTGCAGGCTTCGGTGCGGCGGGTGTAATCTCAGCAGCGATCCCATGTATTATTATCTCAGCAGTATTCATGTTGTTCTTGGTTCGTAAAATGAACAGTGCGGCATAAGCGAAACTGAATAAAAAACCCGCAGGATGCGGGTTTTTTTATGTCTCAAAGAATGATTCAAACGACATAAATGAACGTCTTAAAACCTATGTCGCTATTCGAATTCAGCCATATTTGTCATGATTGCACTGAAAAATAATTACAAATAAGAAAGAGTGCTTGGCTCAAAAACTACGTATTGCGCATTTGCTATAACAACATCAAAACTATACGCTATGGATCATTCAGGGCGAAATTCAGCGTGAGTTACCTCATCTCCTTGAAACTCAAACACACTCTTTCTGGACGGGCATAGCTCAGCTTTGAAGATCAAGCGCGTATGATGATGTAAATCTACACATCATTGTCTTTAAGCTGATGATGCAATGCCGGAATATTTTGATTGGCTATATACGACGTTATACACGGGCTTATTTTTACTTTCATGTGGCATCGCTAGGTAAAGCCAAAATCTACCTATGTTTTGTACGCTATTTGGCCCAAGAATTGCCCGAATACGATTTTTGTCAGAATGCGCAGTCATTCTATTTTTGTCACCGGGACTAAAAAACAGCATGGTTTTTAGGCTATGCTTGGGCATCATCAAGATTTCAAGGAATGAGAGCGTATGCAGCAGAATGCCGCGTTGATTGTTGTGGATGTTCAGAAGGGATTTACCCCGGGAGGTAATCTGGCAGTCGCAGGTGCGGATCAGATTATTCCGAATATCAATCAACTAGGACAATACTTTAGTAATATTGTACTGACCCAGGACTGGCATCCAGAAAATCACATTTCCTTTGCAGCTCATCATCCTGACAAAGCTGCCTATGACACGATCCAGCTAGAGTATGGCCCTCAGGTGCTCTGGCCAAGCCACTGTGTGCAGGGCACTGCGGATGCTGAACTGCATCCAGAATTGGATCTGCCACAAGCGCAGCTGATTATTCGCAAAGGCTTTCATCAAAATATCGACAGTTACTCTGCTTTTATGGAAGCAGACCGGAAAACCAGTACCGGTCTGGCAGGTTATCTGCGAGAACGTGGTATCGATACGGTATTTATTGTTGGAATTGCCACCGATTTCTGTGTGGCGTGGACGGCGATGGATGCCTGCAAACTGGGCTTTAAGTCCTATGTCATTGCGGATGCTACTAAAGGCATTGACCTGAATGGTTCACTGCAACATGCCTGGCAGGACATGCTGGCTCAAGGAGTAAAAAGGATTTATCTGAAAGATATAATCGATGTGGCCTAAGCGCTGGCTTTTTATTTTTGAGCTGATCTGCTTTCAGACGAGTTGATATATTTATATATTTTGAGGCATCAAACGATGCCTCGATTTCCTTTTAAATGCCCCCGGATTTCCCCATGTCAGCACTCCTTCAATTTAGCCAGTTTGTCCAAAAGACCTTTGCTTTGTGGGTGATTCTGTTTTCTGCTATTGCCCTGATGCTACCGGAGCTTTTTGTCTGGCTACGCGCCTATATTCCCTGGATGCTGGGCCTGATCATGTTGGGTATGGGCATGACCATGACAGTAGGCGATTTTAAAAGTGTGTTACAGAGTCCAAAAGCAGTGGCAATTGGGGTAGTGGCCCAGTTTATGGTGATGCCAGGGCTGGCTTTTCTCCTATGTCAGCTGTTCCAGCTCCCGGCTGAAATTGCGATAGGGGTAATCCTGGTGGGTTGTTGCCCGGGTGGAACTGCATCCAATGTGATTACCTACATGGCCAAAGGCAATACAGCCCTGTCTGTGGCCTGTACTTCGGTTTCAACTTTGCTAGCACCTGTTTTAACGCCGACTATTTTCTATCTGTTGGCTAGTCAGTGGATTGAGATCAATGCCTGGTCAATGCTGGTATCAATTCTGCAAGTGGTATTATTTCCGATTATTTTAGGCCTGATTATCCGTGCCATTTTAAAGGCTAAAGTTGAGGCTTATATCCAGGTAATGCCACTGATCTCGGTGATTGCGATTGTCGCAATTGTCGCCGCAATTATTGCTGGCAGCAAAACCCAGATTCTGGAATCCGGACTAATGATTTTAGGCATTGTCGCCTTACACAATGGCCTGGGTTATTTACTTGGTTATTGGGCCAGCAGGATCTTTAAGCTGGCTGAAATTGACTGCCGTGCGGTATCGATAGAAGTGGGCATGCAGAATTCTGGTCTAGGTGTAGCTTTGGCTGCGACTCATTTTGCTGCATCTCCCATCACAGCCGTACCGAGTGCCATTTTTAGCTTATGGCACAATATTTCTGGACCAGCCTTGGCCACTTATTGGGCAGCCAGAAAACCCGCTGAGACTGATCAGCAGAACTGATGCCAGCAGAAACAAGGAATAAAAAAAGCCCGATGCTAAGATCGGGCTTTTTACTCTTCAAAATTTATTAGGAGGCTTTAGATTGTTTCGATTTCAGGATATCGGTTCGGAAGCTTTGCGCCAGTTCTGCCATCTCGGCATCCATCCCATTCATCACGAAAGCATGACGGGTCAGGACATTTGTTGGATTTGGCATGCTGACCAGTTCATAGTGATCAGAAATGGATTTAAGTAAGAAGTTCGGGACATGTACCGCACCTTCACGCGCTATCAGTTGCTGTGCCAGACGTTCAGCCGCTTGAGCTGAATTCAGCTGCATTTCATCCACTTTCGAAGCAATCGCGCTACGTGTCTGCAAGACAAAACGTTTATCTTCACGGTAGCGTTTGTACAGCACTTCAGAAAGTAACTGGAAGACATAGCTGATCAGGGTGAGGCAGGCGAGGGCATTGGGCTTGTCTGCGGCAATACTCAGTGTTGCACCTTTTTCATCAAACTTGTGTACCGTCCAGACATCCGAACTGTTCAGTTTATAATGTTGTACGCACAGTTCAGTGGCCTTATTCAGGAAGATCTGACACAGGTTGAAATAAGGCACAGACACAGTTTTGTTGACCGAATCCAGCAGCTGTTTGGGATCATAGAACTGGATATTCAGCGACAGGGTATCTTTTTCGACCACGACTGACGTGTTGTCTTTTTCCTTTGGCTTGTTTTGCACAGCTTGCTGTGCCTGAGCAATTGCCAGGGCAGCATTATGTTTTTCCTGTTCCAGTGCCTGAGTCAGCGTCTGAATTTCAAATTTCAGACGTGATTCATTATTGATGCGCGTCAGGTATTCGCTGCGGCTTGGACGGGCAATGGCGCGATAAGCTAACCATAATAAACTATGCAAAATAAAAGAGAATAAAATCGCTGTCCACTGGGTACGCAGAATTTCACCGATACTTGGCTCAATCAAAGTAATCTCAACTGAACCGACTTTTTTCTCGTTAAGTAATGCTTCGCGGACAAAAATCTCGCCCTCTCGGGTTTTCGTCAGACCACCAGTGGCTAAAACCTGAGCATTTGCATCCAGGATGCGAATTGAGGCAACACTTGGGTTAGTGGAATAACGATTTGCCAGTAAAGCCAGTGAAACACGATTGGCTGGATCCAGCTCAGCCAGGCTGTCTGTCACCAGTTGACTGGTCATGAGCTGACCTTGGCTGGCACGGTTTTCATTCAGCTGGTGAGTGGTTGCCAATACCAGTAAGAAGGTATGAAGGGCAAAACTTATAATCAGTAGGCTAGCAAATAGCCCTTGTCTAGGCGCATTCAACGTAAACTTCCAAGGCAATTCTATTCAAATTCGATTATGATTCTAACAATAGTTGTAGCTCAGACCCGAGTCAATTCATGCGAGAAATCATTCTTATATCATTCTTAGGACCCGACCAGCCTAATCAATTTACACGATTAATGCAGGTTTTGTCCGCTCATTCCTTACAGATCCTGGATGTTGGACAAGCGGTTATTCATAACCAGTTGACCTTAGGTATTGTTGTATCTTCGGACGACCAGACCGCTACCGCATTAGCCATGAAGGAAATCCTGATTCTAGCACATGATATCGGGTTAACAGTGCGCTTTAAACCGATCTCTGTCACAGAATACAATCAATGGGTCAAAGAAGGGGGTCAGACCCGTTATATCGTGACCGCATTGGCCCCGGAATTAAAGGCTTCCCACCTGCAAGCCGTGACCCAGATCGTGTCCAGTCAAGGCTTTAATATTGAAACTGTAACCCGACTCTCCGGTCGTCCGGTACTGGACGGTGATGATACGGAGGCTGGACCAAAACGTGCCTGTGTACAGTTCAGCCTGAAAGGCCAGATGCTAGATGCCGCAGCAATGCGTACAGCCTGCCTCAGCCTGTCTACGGCACTGAATGTCGATGTTGCAGTTCAGGAAGATAATGTTTATCGCCGTAACCGTCGTCTGGTCTGCTTTGATATGGATTCAACCCTGATCGAGCAGGAAGTGATTGACGAGCTGGCGATTGAAGCAGGTGTCGGTGCACAGGTGGCTGAAATCACCGAACGTGCCATGCAGGGCGAGTTAGACTTCCAGCAAAGCTTCCGTGCACGTGTAGCACTACTAAAAGGCATGGATGCATCTGTGCTGCCGAAGATCGCAGAACGTCTGACCATTACTGAGGGCGCAGAACGTCTGATCTCTACCTTGAAAGCACTGGGTTATCGCACCGCAATTCTTTCTGGCGGTTTCCAGTACTTTGCTGAGCATCTGCAGGCCAAGCTAGGCATTGATGAGGTCCATGCCAATGTCCTCGATGTTGAGGATGGGATTGTGACAGGTGAAGTCAAAGGTCATATTGTTGATGGTGCGCGTAAAGCGCATCTGTTAATGACGATTGCTGAAGAGATGGGTATTTCCCTGGAACAGGCAATTGCCGTGGGTGATGGTGCCAATGACCTGCCAATGCTATCGATTGCCGGTTTAGGCGTCGCATTCCGTGCCAAGCCACTGGTCCGTCAGAATGCCAATCAGGCGATTTCTAGTGTCGGTCTGGATGGCGTGCTGTACCTGCTTGGTGTGCATGATAAAGACCTCAGCCGTGCTTGAGATTAGCGATTTTTAAGATAGAAACGCGGTCAAATGGCCGCGTTTTTTATGCTGATTGATCACGCGCTGAAGAATAGTAGAGGGAGCTGTATAGAAATATACCGATCATCTTAAACGGAAAAATAATTTTTTCAGTGCAGAAAAACGGCGTTTATTTTGTAATGACACGCCAGCATCGATGGGGCAAATGTTTCGGAAAAACTCTAAAAATAAAAAATGTAATGACAAAATAATATCGCGACAGAATATGTCGTTGAACAGAAATAAAGGACTTTTTTTAGTCAAAAAACTCATCATAATGCTGGCATAGATAGACAAATCAATATATTCCACGAAGTGGGTTTTACGACATTCAACCATGAGAACCGCTGCATTGCTTGCATGATCTGGGGTTGGACGGAGGGGATTTTATGGTAACAGCGAATTTAGCAACAATTGTGGGCTTTAGTCTGGTAGCCGCTGCTGTACTTGTTGTGTTCTTCTCGCCGTATCGTCGCTGGTTAAGTTTTATGGTGGCTGGAATGTTTACTTGGGG
Organism: Acinetobacter sp. VT 511; assembly: GCF_001077515.1. Lineage (NCBI taxonomy): Bacteria > Pseudomonadati > Pseudomonadota > Gammaproteobacteria > Moraxellales > Moraxellaceae > Acinetobacter > Acinetobacter sp. VT 511. The sequence continues at coordinate 46,551 of NZ_LFRE01000073.1, forward strand.
GCTGATTGAAGTCATTCGCCTGGGAACACAGACACTATTTGAACTGCCAATGACCTATGGTTATTTAGCGGCGTTATCGAGTGTGATGGTTATAGTAACTCTATTGTTGCTACGTGAAGATCGTCGTGCCGAGCGCGCACTGGCCAAGCGCCGCTGCATCGAACATACACCTGTTTATGAAGATGACCACCAGCAGTTATCCAGCCGATAATTGCGCTATTAAAAACAATAAAAACAAATGCACCTTCGGGTGCATTTTTTGTTAACGATCATCTACAAACTGCATGCTTAACCTTCTTGTAATTTATGCTAGGATAGCTATCAATTTTCGTACAATTACAATAGGCATAATTCATGAAACTGTCGTCAATTCCTGTCCTGAAACTTCCTTTGGTCGATCTCAGTACCGACCCGCTTGATTTACTGGTTGCAGGCTTGGCTTTGCGTATGAAGCAGTTGGCACGTACCAGTCCGAAATTTATTGAATTGGTCCATGAGCGTCAGTTCCGTATTCAGATCGGTACAGATGAAGGTCTGGCGCGCCAGATTATTGTCAATAACGGCGATATTGATACTGTATCAGGTAATGCTGAGCCGGCAGATTTTGTATTGCAGTTTGCAGACAGCGAGCAGGGTGTTAAAACTTTGATGAAAGGTGACCCAACCGCATTTATGACCGGCATGCAAAATGGCACTATCAAAATGGAAGGTGACTTTGGCTTGCTGGTCTGGTTTAACCAGGTGGCGAAGATGCTTCCACCAAAATTGCCAAAACCAGTCAAAGAAAAGGTGAAGCTGGTACGTCAGTTCATCAAAGAGAAAACGGGTAAATAAGATTTAAATTTTTTAAAAGATCTGGAATGCTAGTCAATTAAATAATTGGTTAGCATTTTTTTCGAGCTTAGAAAATATTTGATATATGAAATATCATCCGCAACTGTTTCAGGCAAAACTAGAGCTAAAAGAGATTGTTTCTGCGAGATATATATTCATTAATCAGATCTGACGGGTTTTGCAGTGAAGAGCATTGCTCCGCAAGATGCCTCCCTTGTGAAGCTCCACTTCTCATTCGGGCAAAACCAAAGTAATAAGGACTGATCTAAAAGAATAGTTTATAAAGAAAAAATTTCGAGAAAAAAGTATCTGAGAGCTTATTATTCAACTTCTAAATTAAACGTCACCGGTCCGTCATTGACCAGATGCACTTTCATGTCGGCAGCAAAAATACCAGTTTGTACATGATCGAACTGGCTTTGAGCATACTCCACCAGCTGCTCATACAGCGCTTTGGCCTCAGCCGGTGGCATGGCCGGACCGAAGTCAGGACGTAAACCTTTTTGGGTTTGGGCCATCAGGGTAAACTGTGAAACCAGCAATAAACCACCGCCCGCCTGGGCAACGTTCCAGCCCATTTTTCCCTGTTCATCATCAAAGAAACGGTATTTTAGGATTTTATCAATCAGTTTCTGGCCTTTTTCTAAGGTATCTTCCTTGCCAATCCCTAAAAAGACCAAGATACCATGCTGAATTTCTCCGGTTGTTTCACCCTCAACAACGACTTTGGCTTCTAGCACTCGCTGTAATAATGCGCGCATATTTGACTCAAAAACTGAAAATTATGTGCATTGTACAAGAACCGCAGTAAGTCTGCAGATTAGCTCTGCTTAAAATGTATTCTAATCTATTGTCTATATTTGATAATATTTTAAATTATCTAAAAACACGATCGTAATCATAAAAATTATCCGTTTTATCTATTTTTTACTCTCACGTATCTTAGCTGCATGCAGGAAAGGTATTAAATTGAGAGATTTAGAAATGTTTAAGCGTTCATTACTTGTTGCAATGCTTGCAACGGTGACAGCTGCACAAGCTGCGCCATTAACCAAAGATAACGGGGCACCAGTCGGCGACAACCAGAACTCGATCACTGCGGGTCCACAAGGTCCAACTTTGCTACAAGATGTGCAACTGGTTCAAAAACTGCAACGTTTTGGCCGTGAGCGCATTCCTGAACGTGTGGTTCACGCACGTGGTACAGGGGCTTATGGTGAATTCGTTACGACGAAAGATCTGTCTGATTTAACGATTGCTTCTTTATTCAAGGCCGGTACCAAAACTCCAGTTTTTGTGCGTATGTCTACCGTCATTCATGGTAAAAGTTCACCAGAAACCCTACGTGACCCTCATGGTTTCGCCATCAAATTCTATACCCAGGAAGGTAACTGGGACTTAGTCGGTAACCAGACGCCAGTCTTCTTTATCCGTGATGCGATCAAATTCCCGGATTTCATCCATGCGATGAAACCAAGCCCGGTCACCAACGTACAAGATGCCAACCGTGTATTTGACTTCCTGTCTAGCCAGCCTTGGGCAACCAACATGCTGACTTATGTTTATGGCAAGCAAGGTGTCCCAACCAGCTACCGCGAACAGGACGGTTTCGGTGTACATGCCTACAAACTGTATAACGACAAAGGCGAATACAAGTACGTGAAATTCAACTTCCGCTCTAAACAAGGCGTGAAGGGCTTGAACGTGAAAGAAGCGGCTGACCAGCAAGGTAAAGATTTCAACCACTTGACCAATGACCTTTATAACAACATCTATGCAGGTAACTTCCCGAAATGGGATCTGTACATTCAGGTGCTTGATCCTAAAGACCTGGGCAAGTTTGATTTCGATCCACTAGATCCAACTAAAATCTGGCCAACTGAGCTGGTTCCAGAAACTAAAGTCGGTACCTTGACCCTGAACCGTATGCCGAAGAACTTCTTCAACGAGACTGAACAGTCAGCATTTGCGCCAGGTAACCTGGTACCAGGAATCGAGCCATCAGAAGACCGTCTGCTACAAGGCCGTATCTTCTCTTATTCAGATACACAAATGTACCGTCTGGGTGCAAACCACCAGCAGATTCCGGTCAACCGCCCAGTGGTGAATGTGAATAATAACAACCAGGATGGCTACATGAATGTATCTGAGCGTGACTCAGATGTGAACTATGAGCCTAGCCGTAAAGAGCCAAAAGCTGCAACTGCGAAAGCACGTGCGGTTCAAACTCCACTTACTGGCACAGTTCAACAGATCGGTGCCAAAGAACAGAACTTCAAGCAGGCTGGTGAACTTTACCGCTCATACACAGCTAAAGAGAAAGATGACCTGATCATGAACCTGGCTGCTGACTTAGGTGCAGTGAAAGATTCAGAAACCAAGCACATCATGTTGTCTTATTTCTACAAGGCAGATGCAGACTACGGTACCCGTATGACCAAAGCAGTCAACGGTAACCTGGCGACGGTTAAAGCCAAAGCTGCAAAATTAAAAGACTAATCTCGATTGGTCTTGAGGAACTGGTGACTAGGGTATAGCACATCACCTCCGAAAAGTCCTGTAAAACTCCAAACCTTTCCTGCACCCTAGGGGGAGTTTTACAGGCACTCCGTTTCTATCTCATCTCAGGTGAATTGAATCCTGAGTGACTGAAATTTTCTTTTCGATTTCTGTTGGAGTTCATCATGAAATTTATGCCAAAAGCATTTTTAGCCAGTATTCTTGCCTTCAGTTCCGCATTTGCAACTGCTGCTGAAGTGAAGAATGTCTCCCCTGCAAAAACTGTGGCAAGCGTTCAGATGACTTCACAACAGGAATTGGTCGACCTCTTCTTCGCTGCTGCCAAAATTGGCAATAGCGAAGTCATCAACGAATTTTTAAAACATGGCTTTCCGGTCGATGTGCGCAATAAAGACGGTTATACCCCGCTGATGATGGCGACCTATTATGGTCATCAGAGTATTGTTACAACCTTGTTGAAACATGGTGCAGACCGCTGTGCCCGAGACAACCGCGGCAATACCGCTTTAATGGGGGCCTTGTTCAAAATGGAATTTGCCATCGCCAAACAGCTGCGTCAGATGGATTGTGATGCCCAAGCCAAAAAGGCCGGACAAAAAACCACGGCTGAATTTGCTAAAGTGATTGGCCAGGAAAAACAGCTACAAAAAATCATCCAGGAAGCAGAAAAACCTAAAGCAAAAGTAGACAAATAAGCTGTTATTTATGGCAGTACTTTGGTCTATATTTCTCCTGGCTGTATGTAATTGCTGCAATATTGCAGGGCTTTTTATGCTTTAATGCAAAGATAAGCACAGCGATATTTCCTAAGTTATGGCGCCAATCATCCAATCCCTGCTTGATACTGACTTGTACAAATTCACCATGTTACAAGTGGTATTACACAAGTTTCCGCAAACACACAGTCTTTATCATTTCCGTTGCCGTAATCTTGAAGATACGGTTTATCCACTCACGGATATCCTGGATGATCTGAACCATCAGCTTGATCTGCTGTGCCAGCTGAAATTTAAAGAAGATGAACTGCAGTATTTACGCAGCTTGCGTTTTATCAAAAGTGATTTTGTGGATTATCTGGAGCTGTTCCAGCTCAAACGCCGCTTTATCAAGGCGACCATCGACAGTGAAGGTCGTTTAGACATTACCGTTGAAGGCCCAATGGTTCAGGCCATGATGTTTGAAATCTTTGTCCTAGCGATTGTCAACGAACTGTATTTCAGCCGGATCCGTACTCCAGAAGTGCTGATAGAAGGTGAACGTCGGCTGCAGGCCAAAATGGAACTGCTAAAACAGTACGATGCTTCGCAGGATTCAAATGATCCGCCATTTCTGGTATCTGATTTTGGTACCCGCCGCCGTTACAGCTTCGAGTGGCAAAAGCATGTGGTGGAAGAATTTAATAAGGCAGCGCCACAAGTCTTCCGTGGAACCAGTAATGTACTATTAGCCAAAGAATTGGGTATTACGCCAATTGGTACGATGGCACATGAATTCCTGCAAGCTTTCCAGGCACTGGATGTACGCCTGCGTGATTTCCAGAAAGCAGCACTTGAAACCTGGGTGCAGGAATATCGTGGTGATCTGGGAATTGCCCTGACTGATGTGGTCGGGATGGATGCCTTCTTACGTGATTTCGACCTGTATTTTGCCAAGCTGTTTGATGGCCTGCGTCATGACAGTGGCGACCCTTATGAATGGGGCGATAAAGCCTATGCCCACTATAAAAAACTGAAAATAGACAGCAAAACCAAGATGCTGACTTTCAGTGATGGCCTGAATCTGGAAAAAGCCTGGAAACTGCATCAGTACTTCAAAGATCGCTTCCAGGTCAGCTTCGGGATCGGAACGAATTTGACCAATGACATGGGGCAGACACCGCTGAATATCGTGCTGAAACTGGTGGAATGTAACCGTCAGTCAGTCGCAAAAATTTCCGACAGTCCAGGAAAAACCATGACCGACAATGATACCTTCCTTGCGTATCTGCGTCAGGTATTTGACATCAGCGAAGTCGCTGAACAGTAATCTCAATCAGCCGTCTCCAACCTGAGGCGGTTTTTTTATGCAATGTCCTGTCTGCTAGGGTCATTAGCATAAATTGTGATAAATAACCCAATAAAAACCGCATAATTGTGAAAATGAGCTGTGCTAAGATCAGACTGATTTGAACCAGAATACCTATGATAACGATGACAGCTTCAGTTTTTAATTTGGGTCTGCTGATAGAAACAGAAGACTTGGTGCCGCATCTGGGCAATGAAAAACTCCGTATTGTTGACCTGAGCCGTGCCTCTGTTTATGAACAGTTGCATATTCCGCATGCACTCCATTTACAGCCAAAAATGCTGGTTCGTCAGGAAGAGCAAGCTTTGGGTTTATTACCGGATCAAGAAGGCTTGGAAGCACTGGTTCGTTATCTGAATATTTCTCCTGAGCATCATGTCGTGGCTTATGATGACGAAGGTGGGGCTTGGGCAGGGCGTCTGTTATGGAACTTACATTGTTTAGGATTTGAGAACACCAGCTTACTCAATGGCGGTATTCATGCCTGGTTAGCGGCTGGGCTGCCGACTTCCTCTGATCCAGTGAAGCTGGAGCCAGTCGAACAACTGGTGCAAATCAACCTGAACCAGGAAAATGCAGTACGGATTGACTATGAAGCCCTACGTCAGCAGGTCGATCAAGGGCAGATCCAGCTCTGGGATTGCCGTACTGAAGATGAATATACCGGCCTGCGTCTGACAGCACGACGCGGCGGTCACATTCCGGGAGCACGTCATTTTGAGTGGAGTACTGCCCTTAACCGTGAAAATCATTTAAAATTACACCCTTTGCAGCGCACACAACAGCGCCTGGAACAACTGGGTTTTAATCTTAAGCAGCCTGTGGTGGTGTACTGTCAGTCACATCACCGCTCTGGGCTGGCCTATATCTTAGGACGTCTGCTCGGCTGGAAAATCCAGGCTTATGACGGTGCGTGGAGTGAATGGGGCAACCGCCTCGATAGTCCAATCGCTACAGGGGAGTTGCCATCTTGAGCATCACATCGCGTTTAAAACAACAATTATTTATCCAGGCTCAGAAAGTGGTGCCACAGCATCGTCTGTCTCGTGTGGTAGGTAAAATTGCAGCCAGTGAAAATCCGGTTGTAAAAACTGCGGTGATTTCTGCTTTTAAAGCCAAATACGGCATCGATATGTCGATTGCGGAGCAGACCAATGCCTTGAAGTTCAAGTCATTTAATGATTTCTTTACCCGCGGTCTAAGAACCGGAGTGCGTGCGGTTGACGCTGACGAGGGCAGTATTGTTTCTCCTGCCGATGGTGCCATTTCCCAGCTCGGCAAGATTGAAAATGGTGATGTGTTCCAGGCCAAAGGCCAAAAGTTTACAGTTGAAAATCTGATTGCCGATCCACAACTGGCGCAGCCATTCAAAAACGGTGAATTTGCCACAGTATATCTGTCACCACGTGACTATCACCGTGTGCATATGCCATTTGCTGGCACACTGACAGAAACCCTGTATGTACCGGGTGAACTGTTCTCGGTCAATCAGACGACAGCAGAAAATATTCCAGGTCTGTTTGCACGTAATGAGCGCATGGTGTGCCTGTTTGATACTGAGCTTGGTCGTATGGCAGTGGTGCTTGTTGGGGCCATGATTGTAGCCGGTATTGAAACCGTGGCGACGGGTAAAGTAAAACCTTCAGGCCGGATTGAATTGAACCAGCATAATCTGTTCCTGGAAAAAGGTGCAGAACTTGGCCGTTTCTACCTGGGCTCAACGGCTGTCATTCTGTTTGAAGAAAACAAGATGCAATGGGATGAGAAGTTTAAAGCCAATTCAACAGTGTTGATGGGTGAAGCTTTAGGGCATACCGTTTAAGAAAATTCCTCCTGACCTTCCTTTGAAAAGGGAGGAATTAAAAGGTACAAAAAAAAGCGCCATCAGGCGCTTTTTTTAGATCTAGAATTTATTTATTGCTTCACAACAATCGAATCGATACCACTATGCTGCAAAGTCTGTTGTGCAATCACTGCCGCTTCTACAGAATCATAAGGGCCGGAAACCACACGGTACCAGACCTTGCCATTTTCAACGCTTCTGACCACATCCGCAGATAGGCCATTCAGGATAATCTCGGCACGGCGTGCATCCGCCTGATCCGGATCATCAAAACTGCGTACTTGTAGAATATAGGTCGCTACTGGTGCAACAGGTTCTTCAGTTACCAGTCCCGGCTCATTCACAGTTTCAGGTGCAGCTTCCTCAGTTCGAGGAGCTTCTACAATGACCACAGCATCCTGTTTATTGGTTTCAGGCACAGCCTGTTCAGGAATTGGAGTAACCTGCTGTTTCGGCAACAGGTCATAGAAGCGATAATCCTTGTTGGTGTCTTCCTCTTCATAATGCTGAGAAGTGATCTGATCATTGTTTGGTTTTACAGGTTCCCATGGCTTCCACAGCATGAGCGCCACAAGAAAACTTAACACGATTAAAATGATCACGAGTGTGCCTAACCATGCAGGAATCAATGGCTTCTTTGGCTTGCTCGGACGTTCAGATACACCGCGTTGCGTTTTTCCAAACACTGGGGATTTCCTCTTGTATTTATTTTACCAGACAGAGAAAGGCATAACCGGTGTTATGCCTTACTCTCTGCATCGTATGTGATCGTAATACAAATGTCATTATACAAATCACCCACTCCACAGGATATTTTTATGAACTAGATGTCAAATTGGACATCTAGTTCATAGTTTTGGCTGTCTGCTTGCATGCTTACTCTGAACAAAGTTCTTCGTCTCGCGTCAAATAGAAAAGCACTGCTTTACATTTCCACTTCGAGCCTAGCTCTCGTCTTGCGAGTATGCAAAGCAGTGCTTTGACTATTTACCTTCTTGTATCAATGTAAAAGCAGTGCTTTACATTGATTCAGGAGCTGATACGCCAAGAAGTTCCAGACCATTACGGAGCACTTGACGTACATTTACAGACAACAGCAGACGAGCTTGAGTCAGTTCAGCATCATCACCGAGTACTTTGTTCTCATTGTACCAACCATGGAACAATGCAGCCAATTCTTTCAGATAATTACCCACCTGGTGCGGTTCATAGCTGTTTGCAGCACGAAACACAATCTCAGGGTAGGCTGCCAGTTTTGCCAAGATTTCAGTTTCAGCATCCAGCTCGAGCTTAGCGGCCAGACCACGTGCAGTCACAGCATCAAAGTTTACGCCAGTCGCAACCGCCTTTTCTAACATACGGCAGATACGTGCATGGGCATACTGGATATAGTACACAGCGTTGTCCTTGCTTTGTGACACTGCAAGGTCAAGGTCAAAGTCAATGTGCTGCTCAGACTTACGCATCACATAGTAGAAACGTGCTGCATCATTACCTACTTCTTTACGCAGGTCGCGTAAAGTCACGAACTGACCTGAACGAGATGACATTTGCACCATCTCACCACCACGCCATAAGCTGACGAACTGCACTAACAGCACAGTCAGTTTCTTCGAATCATAACCCAGTGCATCAATTGCAGCTTTTACACGTGCGATATAACCGTGGTGGTCTGAACCCCAGATATCAATGATATCGGTATAGCCACGTTGGAGTTTATTTAAGTGGTACGCAATGTCTGATGCGAAATAAGTCGTTTGACCATTACGGCGTTTGACCACACGGTCTTTTTCATCACCAAATTCAGTTGATTTGAACCAGATATTGCCATCTTTTTCGTATAAGAAACCACGTTGATCCAGCGTTTGTAATGCTTCTTCAATTTTTTCTGTCAAAGATGCTTCGCTGAACCACTGGTTGAAAGTTACGCCAAATTCACCAAGGTCATCTTTAATGTCATCAAGAATCGCTTTAAGCGCTGCTTGATGGAACACGCGGTAACCTTCGCCAATTAAGCTTTGAGAATTGAAGATCAAGCCATCGATATGTTTTTCTTTATCGCCTGAAAGTATGACTTTATTGCCTTCAGCATCCGGTTCTGCCGCATATTGCACATCTTCAGGTACATCTTTGTAGACATCTGCCACCGGGCGTACATAGGCATCGCCATCCTGGTCGATAATACTTTGTGCGATCTCTTTAACATAGTCGCCTTGATAGGCATTTTTCGGGAATACCAGTTCTTGGCCAGTTAATTCCAGATAACGTAAATAAGTTGAAGTCGCCAGAATATCCATTTGACGACCAGCATCATTCACATAATATTCCCGGTCAACTTTCGCACCTGTTGCCTCTAACAGGTTCGCTACGGTCATACCATATGCAGCACCACGGCCATGACCCACATGCAGGCTAGAGGTTGGATTCGCAGAAACGAATTCTACCTGGATGCGTTTTTCCGCATTGGCCTGGGTACGACCATAAGTCGCTTGTTGCGCCTGGATCTGGTCCAGAACTGCGAAACGCTGATCAGCATTCAGGAAGAAGTTAATGAAACCCGGGCCTGCAATCTCGGCTTTGCTGATATCTGCAACTTCTGGCAAGGCAGCAAGGATTTTTTCTGCTAAATCACGCGGCTTCATACCCGCAGCTTTAGACGCGATCATGGCAATATTTGATGCAAAGTCACCGTGGCTACGGTCTTTGGTACGCGTCAAATTACTTGTATTGTTCCAGTCAGATGGGAGTACGTTTTGTGCCTGTAAGGTTTGCACTGCATGATCGAGAGCTGCTTGGATTGCCGTATTCATAATCAGTCGAAAATAGATATCGCAGAAAAACAGCAAATATAGCAAATTTCCGACTCTTTAGGTAAAACCATTTATGGGGAATAAAAAATATACGATCGGTAGCTGGAAGATTTATACAGAATTGTCATTTATTCGTTCGTATATCACATAAAGAATATCGTAATAAGTAAGTTGCAAAATTTGCTATAAAAATGAATTCTTAATCACTAAAAATAGCCTATATTAACCAGACTGAAATAACAAAAAGAGCTTGCAGTGGATTCGCAACAACGCCCGGTTATCTTTGGCAATATTCCTAGACTTCCCGCTAAATGGGCACTGATAATTATCCCTTTCATCCTGTCCTGCCTGATGAGCGGTATTATTTCTTTCATTAATATGCTGCGTACTTTGGGCTGGATTGAAGGTTTTATTTCATTATGGCTGCACAACTGGATGATTTCCTGGGCGTTCGCTTTTCCGATCGTGCTGCTATTGTTGCCATTCGTGCGTAAGCTCACTGGCTTATTGGTGGATATGAGTGGCTCACAACTACCGAAGTAGATTTATTGATTGCATACAACTCACGCGTTGATTGAGTTGATTTACCTGCCGATTTTGAAAAGTATACAGCTGGCCCGAATGATCAATTTTCAGGACTCTGGCTTGCACTAGAGCAAGCCGGAAGATCTCCAGCTTTTTGAGATTAAGCAGGACAAAAGGATTACCAAGATTGTTCTAGCAGGAACTACACATGACCTTGTACTGCTTAAAACACGCTTAAGGTTTCCTACGGTTCTTATCTGGCAAATAGAAACTTGGACGATAGCTCAATCCCTGAGATTTGAGCATAAGCTAAGAATCAAAGCACATATTCGACAATGGCCCGGATAATCCCCAATACCAGGCCGATAAAGGCCCCGACCACCACACCGTTGACCCGGATCATATGCAGATCGCCACCGACCTCATTTTCAATCTTGTCAATCATTTCACGTGAATCCCATTCATGAATCCGTTCACTGATAAAACGGATGACTTTCTCGCTGTATTGATCACTTAAGTCAACTGCCATATTACTCATACGGTTATTCAGTAATTCACGGACTGAACTGTTGGAAATGATATTTTCACCCACTTGCTGAATGGCAATACGTAGATTCTCTGCAATACCGGAATCTGCTTTTTCCAGATCTGCCTTGATCGCATCACAGAGAATCACCACGGCACCACTAATGAAGTTCAGTACCTGTGGGCTGTCCAGCAGGGCATCTTTGGCAGAATTTAGACGTTGACTGGCATCGCTATCATTGTCAGCCAGTTGCAGCATCAGCTGATGGGCAGACTCTTCAATCTTTAAGCGCCAAGGATGATCCGGATCTGCCAGCATGGCTTCGACGCGCTGAATTACCGAGTCGATACTGCGCTGTTGCACGTCAATCCCGATCCAGCTGGCACCCTTTGCCAATTTCCACACCCCCATTTCCTTAAACAGGGTACGGGTCAGTTCACGGGTCTGCTCCGGATGTGACGTCATCCAGGCATGTACCAGATCGAGACCACGTTGCAATACGTCCTGATGGAAGTCATTTTCCAGCACGGCACGTAGCATCTCACTGGCCAGATGATTGATCTGGGTGCTTTTCACCCATTGCACACTATTGCTCTGAATAAAGCCGGAAATCTGTTCCTGACCGACAAATTCAAAGATCCGTGGAGCAGTCTGCTGGATGACCTGAGTCACCTGACGGTTATTCTCCGGATTTGCCAGCCAGCGGCCTGCTGCCAGGCTCAGGTCGGTACTGGCCAGACTACGCTCCACAATCTGGGGAGACAGGAAGTTTTCCTGCACAAAGCGACCCATCGACTCGGCAATACGGGCCTTATTGCGTGGAATGATCTCGGTGTGGTCACGCAGAAACCTAGGAATGGGCAACTTGCCAAAAGGATTGCGGAACAGAACGGTAATTGCGTACCAGTCTGCCATTCCACCTACCACACCCGCTTCTGCAGACAGCATCAGGATATGGATCAACCATACATATTCTGGCATTAATTTGGCAGTGACCATCAGTGCCAGCCAGGTGACGACAGCCACAATTAAGGCAATGGTGGCAAAACGTTTACTGCGTTGCAGGCTCGGTGAACTGGTCTCTGTCTGCATAAAGACTCCTATTTAGTCATAGTCACGGGCTGTGGCTGCAGTATCTCACCTGTTGGGCTCAGACCATATTTAGCGCCGAGCGATTGTAGAATCAAGCGAGCATCGAAGGCATCTTTGGGTGCCTGTCCCTGTTTAAAGCATTCAATCGTATAGGCAATCTGTGCTGGCTCTAAAGTGACACGATATGGCATGTCATAGAAAGGATCAGGCCAATAAAATGGATGCCGACGATAATAGCCATAGGGATATGGCATGGGTGTGGGATAGACGATTGCTTCACGCGGAGGTCGTTGGGTACGGTTGCTTGGATCATCCAGCACCCGAAAGAACTGGAAACCATTCTGTATAGTCGTCTGGGCCGCCTTAACTAAGGTAATTTCTTCAGCTGTCCCAAAGCTCATGTTTGGACGCGCCTTGAAACTGATCCGGTAAGTCTGGGCATTGAGAGGTGTAGTACTGTACTGGCCGAGCTGATCAAAGGTCAGTGGTTTGGAAGGGGTCGTTGCACAGCCTGAAAGCAGGGCAGTGCTTGCAAATGCTAAGGCGATGATGGTCTTCTTCATCTTCGTTCTCCTGATGGGGTGATCCAGCGACAGCAGTACCTGAAAATACCTAAAAACTGCTATCCGGCTGGGTCAGGAAACTTAATTCTTCCTCGGTAGATTCACGGCCCAGAATCTGGTTGCGATGTGGGTAGCGTCCAAAGCGTTCGATAATGATTTTATGCTTGATTTCATATTCGAGATTAGACGGATTACCGAGGCGTTGAAATAGTTTGAAGGCATATTCATGAATCAGTCTGGATTCACTGTGCATGAACGGCATATATAAAAAAGCCCGCTGTTCCGGACTGAGCTGCTTGTCCAGATCCAGACTAATGGCTTCCTGTGCCAGAGCTAGAGCCAGGCTATCCTGGGCAAAAGCACGTGCAGTACCCCGAAAAATATTGCGAGAAAACTGGTCCAGAACAATGATTTCTGCCAGACGGCCTTCAGCAGTTTTACGCCAGGACCATAATTCAGCCTGACTTGCCTGTTCCAGAATTTCTGAAAATTGCTCAGTCAAACTTTGGTCGAAATGGTCGCTTTTGGCAAACCAGTTCGGCTGGGTTTCGGCACTAAACCAGAAGTCCAAAATATCTTGATAATTCATAAGGTTTACAATTCGTTAGCATTTATTCGTTAATAAAATCACAAATTTCACATGTCTTATAGAGAAAGTTTGTGTTAAAAATTTGCGGAATTAAAATCAATGATTTGCCTGAAAAGCAGGCAGGGTGTAATGTGCGGATCTAAAATCACGTTATACTCTTATAAAATGATGATTTTATATTAATAGTTTAGCCCATTAAGCGAGATTGTAATGAGTCAACCTGAATCGACCAGCCAAGCTGTATTACCAACTTGGGTGGATTCGTCGCTCATCAAGGGGATGCTGCGCGGAATTGAGCGAGAAAGCCTGCGTATGCAAGGTAATGGCTTTCTGTCGCAAAGGCCGCATCCTGTAGCACTAGGTTCAGCCCTGACTCATCCGCATATCACCACTGACTATTCTGAAGCTTTGATGGAGTTTATTACTCCGCCAAAAGACAGTATTCGTGGCGCTTTGGATTACCTGATGGATATCCATGCCATCGTACATCGCAAACTGGAAGATGAAGAAAAGCTGTGGCCGATGTCGATGCCATGCATGCTCGATAGCAGCGATGACAGCATTCCACTGGCGCAGTACGGTTCTTCCAATATTGGTTTATTCAAGACACTTTATCGTCGTGGTCTAGGTGTGCGCTATGGTCGCCGTATGCAGACCATTTCGGGCGTACATTATAATCTGTCTTTCCCGGATCATTTCTTCGAAGCGTTACAGGCCAACGAAAGTGACGCGTCACTGCGTAACTTAAGCCTGCAGGATTACCGTAGCCACCGTTATATGGGGCTGATCCGTAACTTTATCCGACTGACACCATTGGTGATGTTCCTGGTTGGTGCTAGCCCGGCAGTGTGCCAATGCTTTATGACCGGACGTGATCATCAACTGTTGCCACTTACTCGTGGCACCTTATATACCCCATATTCAACTGCATTGCGCATGGGCCGTTTTGGTTATCAGAACTCAGCCCAAAAGCAGCTCGGTATTCATTACAACAACTTGCAGGACTATCTGGAAGGTCTGCAAAAAGCAGTTAAAACACCATATAAACAATTTACCCGTCTGGGCCTTGAAGATGCAACAGGGCAACCCATCCAGATCAATGATCATGTGCTACAGATCGAAAATGAATACTACAGTCTGGTACGTCCAAAACAGGTGCCAGAAGCAGGTGAAACTCCATCACAGGCACTGGCAAATCGTGGTATTGGCTATGTGGAACTGCGTGCAGTGGATGTCAATCCATACAGCCCGATCGGGATTGATGAACATACCGCAGGCTTCCTGGAAGTAGTTGCACTGTACTGTTTATTGCAGGACAGCCCGGCACTGCTCAGCGATGAGCAGGACATCATCGAAAAGAATCAGGCTGAAGTGGTCAATCGTGGTCGTGCTCCGAATGCGGCTATTCTGGAAAATGGTCAAAAATATCTAATCGAAGACTGGTGTGCAGTTCATCTGGCGCGCATGCAGCCGCTGGCAGAATTATTGGATGCAGCATATGGCAATAATCTTTACACGACGGCCATGAAGACCATGCAAATCCGTGTTGATGAAGTCGATGCGACACTTTCTGCGCTTGTGGTGGGTGATATCCGTAAGCAGGGTGGCATGTGGCATTTCGGCCAGGTGCTGGCACAGCAGCATGCTGCGGTTTATCAAGCGCATCAGCTCAGTAAAAAAACCACTGCATATTTTGATGAATTATCACAAAAGTCCTTGCAGCAACAGCAGGAACTCGAGCAAGATAGCAGCATCAGGTTTGCTGAATATCTCGCTCAATTTCGATAAAAAACAAGAGGATCGACCATGAAATGGGGTTACCGCTTCGTGAGTGGTGCGTTATTTGCCGCATCCGTGATGGGGATGGCATTTGCATTATATCTAGAACATGTGCAGGGCCTTGAGCCTTGCCCGTTGTGTATTTTTCAGCGTATTGGCCTGATTGGTCTGGGGATTATTTCTTTCATTGCTTTCTTGCATAATCCGAAAGCAAATGGCATGAAACGCCTGTATGCCTTTTTAGGATCACTGAGTATTTTGTGGTCCGCAGGTGTAGCAGCACGTCATGTCTGGCTGCAAAACCTGCCGCCGGATAAAGTCCCAAGTTGTGGTCCGGGTCTGGATTACTGGCTGGAAACCTTGCCAATGAAGTCGGTGTTCCAGCAGGTACTCAGCGGTTCAGGTGAATGTGCCAAAGTGGACTGGACTTTTCTGGGGCAGTCTTTACCGGTCTGGTCACTGGTATTTTTCAGTATCTTGTTGCTGGTCAGTTTATGGCAGTTATTCCGTAAATATCAGACAGCGCCAGTCAAACGCCTAAGAGATAAATACTGATGCAAATAAAAGCCCTCATTTGAGGGTTTTTTTTATAACTGAATCAGGTCAGAGCAATGCCTTCAACACTTTCCAGATCCATCATATATTCATGGATCTGGTCAAAGACTTTGTCCTCCACACTCGGATAGAACCAGCGCACGATCTGTTCAGCCACTTGTGGGTGAAACCGGATTTCAAAATGGTTCAATCCATAGAAAATTGCTTTATGGGAGTCTGGAACTTTCAACTGAAAACGCGGGTTCGGATGCTCACCCAGTGCACTTTTGACACTGACCAGATAATCCCCAATCACATTGCGGGTGCGGTTATGCCGGTTTTCATATTCAATTGTACCGGCCACCAGATAGGTCTGGATATGTGATGGAATCGGTGCTGGCTTACGGTTATCATCCATCAGGCCAATCCTGACTTCATTATGTTCCCAGTCATCATCCCGAACACTGCCGTAGCGCAGATCCAGAATGCCATTACTGCGGATATTCACCACATGACCAATAATCTTTCCAAACGGGAAGCGTCCTAGTTTATCCTGCAGGCTAAAACCAAAGCGCTCTAATGCCGCGCCATGATGTGGTGAGCCGAGACAGACCAGATTGTCGACCATATTGACCCATTCATAGACATGCTGTTTGCCATAGAACAGGGCACTACGAGCGACTAATCCGCCCATACTGTGTCCGATCAGATCAATACTGGTAATGCCGGGATTGCGGGTGATCAAGTCATGCAGGGTATTGGCCAGACTACGGCCATTGGCGGAAATGCGGCGTCCGGAGTTATAGTTGAGATATAACATGGTATTGTTATCGCGCTGTGCCAGCAGCTTTTCACCAATGCCTTCATGCTTATGATTGGACCAGGTCAGATGATTCATACATAAGCCATGCACGAATATAGTAATCCGGCCAGTCAGTTCGCCTTGCTGCAATGAAGTATAGTGATCATAAACTACCATCGGCAATGCCATCGGATTTTGATGCTTGAGCAGATAGTCGCCAATGATGCCATTTAGCACACCAACCAGAAAATGCAGGCTCGGCGTCAGCGGCTTGTCATGCAGACGTGGGAATCTGGTAATAATACGGCGTAGTCCAGGGGCAACCATGGTATTGCCATAGTGAAACAACAGGTCATAGGAACGTTGATAGAGCCGGACAATGGCAGGCAGGTTCTGGATTTTTTCTGAATGACGTTCACTTAAACCAAAGAAACTATATAAGATTTCACGCTGGATAGTCTTGATCAGTTCTTGGGCAACATCATTAAACCGCATGGTAACAAGCTGAGCAAGTCCTTCCAGTACATCTGCCTGGGTAGGAGGAGTACGATCCCACTTGCAATAGGTTTCATGCAATGGCGTTAAGCTTGTCATCGGATCCGTTCCTTTCATCAATGCGAATATCTGAGACCTTTCTTTTTAAAGATGTTCGCGGTATAAATTCTTCTGAACTTTGATGTTTCTAATTTTTCTGGGAATATTCTTAAAATACCGAGGAACGTGAAAAACTGCGGTGTTTTTTGTCGGACAATTCACCAAAAACAGATTAGATAACGATGATCCATCTCTCATATATAAAATAGATTTTGATTAAAATATAGGCGCTTTTTATTAATAATTGATGAATGTCATTTACTTACACGGCTTTCGAAGCAGCGCTGCCTCGATCAAGGGCCAGCTGCTTCAGCAGTATTGCGAAAAAAATCCACAAATTCAGGTGCATTTGCCGGATCTGAACATGTCACCTGTGGAGACAATTCAGCACATGTCAGCGCTGATTGAGTCACTGGATCATGTAAGCTTGGTGGGCAGTAGCCTAGGGGGATTTTATGCAACACATCTGGTCGCCAAGCACAGTGTGCCGGCTGTACTGATCAATCCGGCCATGCGACCATGGCAGCTGTTCCGCGAACTGTTCGATGATGAGCTGCCGTTACAGGTGCATCCGAACTGGCGTCTGGATAATTCACATCTTGACCAGCTGGAAGGACTGGCACTGCCAACTGCACAAGATGCAGACAAAATACTGGTACTGTTACAACAAGGCGATGAAGTTTTGGATTATCGTGAAGCACATCGCTATTATAGTGCTGCTCATCCTCCGGCGATGCTAATGACTGAGGCCAATGGCAATCACGGGATGGATGATTTTGCGGAGAAAATTCCGCTGGTGTTACAGTTTTTATTGGACTGCATAAAAAAGGAAACCGAATAACGTGTCTCAATATACGGCTCAATCTCTTGAAGTTCTGTCTGGTCTGGACCCGGTCCGTCGTCGTCCGGGCATGTATACCGATACCACTCGTCCGAACCATCTGGCACAGGAAGTGATTGACAATGCTGTGGATGAGGCACTGGCCGGACATGCCAACAAAATTACCGTGACAGTCTATAAAGATGGCTCGTTATCAGTCGAAGACAATGGCCGTGGTATGCCGGTGGATATTCACCCGGAATATGGACAAAGCGGGATCGAAATCATCCTAACCAAGCTGCATGCCGGCGGTAAGTTTAGTACCGATAACTATCAGTTCTCTGGTGGTCTACACGGTGTAGGGATCTCGGTGGTAAATGCGTTGTCGACCCGTGTTGAAGTCGCAGTCCAGCGTCAGGGCAACCTGTACAAAATGGCCTTTGAAAATGGTGAGCCAACAGGTCCGCTAGAAGTCCTCGAAGGTAAAGCGCCAAAACGTGCGTCTGGGACTACGGTGCAATTCTGGCCAGAAGCCAAATACTTTGATTCACCAAAATTTGCTTTAAAAGCTTTAAAACATAATCTAAAAGCCAAAGCTGTTCTGGCCGCAGGTTTAGAAATCAATTATATCGATCAGATTAATGACGAAAAGATCACCTGGCAGTTTGAAAATGGTCTAGTCGACTATCTGATGGATGAGCTGGAAGACCGTGAGATCATTCCGGCACCAGCCTTTGTTGCAACGGGTGATGCCGAGCGTGCCAGTGCTGAATTTGCCATCTGCTGGAATGTGGAAGGTGGCGAAAGCATTCAGGAATCCTACGTCAACCTGATTCCAACTGCGCAGGGCGGTACCCATGTCAATGGTCTGCGTTCTGGCGTGACCGATGCGATGCGTGAGTTCTGTGAGCTACGTAATCTGCTACCGCGTAATATGAAGCTGTCTGCCGAAGATGTCTGGGATGGGGTGAACTACATCCTGTCACTGAAATTCCAGGAGCCACAATTCTCAGGTCAGACCAAAGAACGCCTGTCGAGCCGTGAAGCAGCAGGGATTGTGCAGAATATTGCCAAAGATGCTTTTGCCCTGTGGCTGAACCAGAATTCTGACATTGCCATGCAGCTGGCAGAAATGGCCATTTCCAAAGCAGGACGCCGTTTAAAAGCTGCGAAAAAAGTTGAGCGTAAGAAAATCGTTGCGGGTCCAACTTTGCCGGGGAAACTGTCGGATTGTGTAGGCCATGATCTGGACCAGTCAGAACTGTTTATTGTAGAAGGGGATTCTGCAGGCGGTTCAGCCAAGCAAGCACGTGATAAGAACTTCCAGGCCATCATGCCGATTCGAGGTAAGATTCTGAATACCTGGGAGGTCTCTTCTGATGAGGTGCTGGCGTCTCAGGAAGTACATAATATCGCGATTGCCATTGGGGTGGATCCGGGTTCGGATGACCTGTCTGAACTGCGCTATGGCAAGATTTGTATTCTAGCCGATGCCGACTCGGATGGTCTGCATATTGCAACCTTGCTGTGCGCACTGTTTGTGAAACATTTCCCGACGCTAGTCGAAGAAGGCCATCTATATGTCGCAATGCCGCCTTTATTCCGGATTGATGACAACAAAGACGTGCACTATGCTTTGGATGAAGACGAGCTAAATAGCATTCTGAAAAAATGCAAAACCAAGAATCCGCAAATTACTCGATTCAAAGGTTTGGGTGAGATGAATGCCAGCCAGTTACGTGAAACCACACTTGATCCAAACACACGTCGTCTAGTGCAACTGGACCTGGATGATGCCCATCATACCGCAGGTTTACTGGATAAATTGCTGGCGAAAAAACGTGCCAGTGACCGCAAAGACTGGTTAGAGCAAAAAGGTAATCTGGCAGATCTGGTGGTTTAAACTACCGATTTTAAGCAATCAAAAAATCCCGCCAGAGCGGGATTTTTTATGAATCAAGATTAGACATCGCATAAAGCACAGTTAACGCCGCGGCAATTATGTAAAACCGAGCTGCGTGCGCTATTTTTGTTGGTACCGGGTCCTTCTACCAGAGGCCCTGCAAGTTGTTCAGCACCTGAACCCGGACGCCATTTGCTTTTCATATTAATTTGCTGATGACCAGTAATCATCGGTTTAGCTAAAGTCTGCTGTTGGCAATAATTACATTCAATCGTATCGGTCGAGATACGGGCAATTGGAACCCGTTGTTCAAAAATTCCCTCGCAATGCTCACAGCGGAAATCATATAACGGCATTTCTGTACTCCTGTAGCATGAAGGCCTTAAATTAAAAAGACGAGTAGCCGAAAGTTTTAAGTTGGATGACTACCCGTTGCGAAGCTAAAACAACAATAAATTGTAAAACTAGCGTTTATGCCCCCAGAATTTGTCATCGTTCAGTGCACCCTGAGGAAGGATGTTCTGCTCGAAGATTGAAGTTGGCAGAGATACAGTACATGCACAGTTTGGAATATCCACGATACCGCCGATACGGCCTTCAACTGGTGCCGCAGTCAGTAACATATACGCCTGTGAGCCGGTAAAACCAAAATTCTCAAGGTATTTAATCGCTTTTAAACATGCCTGACGATAGGCCACAGTGGCATCCAGATAATGGTTTACGCCATCTTCAACACTGATGCCTTCAAAGGTCAGCCACTGGTCATAAGCCGGACGGACATTACTCGGCACAAAGATTGGAGAATCGATATTGTATTTTTCCATACCGCCCTTGATCAGATCGAAGCCCACACGGGTAACACCATCCATTTCGATCGCGCCACAGAAACCGATTTCACCATCTCCTTGCGAGAAGTGCAGATCGCCCATCGAGAAGCCAGCACCTTTCTGATAAACAGGGAAGTAAATACGGCTACCGGCTGCCAGGTCTTTAATGTCCGTATTTCCGCCATGTTCACGTGGTGGAACAGTGCGCGCAGCTTCTGCTGCCATACGGTCGAATTCGGCACCTGTTACGCCACGCAAAACGGCAGTACGCGGATCAGGTGGGTTGGCTTGGCCTTTAGGCACCAATAGTGCCTCACGACGGTTCCACTCTTTTAGCAGGTCATGTGAGGGTAAGGTTCCCATCAGGCCTGGGTGTTTGAGGCCGGCAATACGCACGCCCGGAATATGACGTGAAGTCGCAAATAAGCCTTTTAAATCCCAGATGGCTTTATCAGCTTCAGGGAAATAGTCAGCCAGGAAGCCACCACCATTTTCCTTGGCAAATACGCCAGAGAAACCGACATCTGAAATTGGCTGAATGTCGAGCAGGTCAATTACCAGCAAGTCACCTGGTTCAGCACCTTCTACATAGAAAGGTCCGGTCAATGGATGGGCACGGGTCAGGTCGACATTTTTGACATCAGAAATGTCATCGGTATCCTTAATCTGCGCATCCAGGAAATCCAGACTTTCAATCAGGATTTCTTCACCCGGTTTTACCGAAGTCAGAAATGGCAAATCCGGATGCCAGCGGTTATGTCCAATTTCCGCCTGTTCTGCCAGCGGAACCCCCGGTTTAATTTTAATATGTTGCATGTTTTATCCCCTGTGTTGAGGTCGAATAAAGCTAGTTTTTGATGTTATTGCCCGTGTCATCCATGATGAACAGCGGATCTTCGATCACGCTTTCAACAGGAACTGACTGAACCTGGATCGTTTTGCCGTCATAATCAATGATGATTTGACCGGCTTCTGGATGCTGAATAAAAAACCTGGCGAGTTGTGGCTCAACCAGAACCCGAAAGCGGCGACTCAAGCCTCGTGCACCGAAGCGAACATCGTGTCCGGTAGATAGAAACTGAGTTGCAGCGGGTGTAAGTTCAACCGTGCGGCTCTGCTTACAGAGTCGCTGATTCAGTTTCTCGATTTCCAGGCTGACCAGTGTTGGCACAAAATTAGCTTCTACCGCTTCATAATTCAGAATGCGTTCAATACGATTCAGAAACTCTGGATCAAATTTCTTGTACAGGGCGCGTTCGGTAATCTGGCTGTCATCCAGTTTGGCCAGTCGGGCCAGTTTTTGAATAGGCTTTGGAAGCTTGGCCAGCTGTCTTAAGCGTGCCTGAGCATCTTTGGCGCCGACGTTACTGGTCATAAAGATCATACAGTTTTTGAAATCCAATACTTTGGTACCCGCGGTCAGCCTTAAGGTTCCGGTTTCCAGAACGTTGAGCAGACCGCGAATGACTTCGGTACTGGCTTTTTCAATTTCATCAAACAGCACAATACCTGGCTTGGAAAAACTGCCCTGAATATGGGCTTCATCAAACAGGGTATTGCCTTCTTTAGAGCCGACATAGCCTGGAGGGGCACCTGTCAGTGCCGCAGCATAATGTTCCTGTGCCAGTGTGTTCATGTCGATCCGGCAGAATGCATCGGGCTTGCCATGGATTGCCTCAGCAATCAGCCGAACCGTTTCAGTTTTCCCCACACCCGTCGGTCCTAGCATCAATGTGACTGCCAGTGGCCGGGTGGGAGCATTAAAATCTGCCTTGACGGTTAAGAGCATGTTTTCAATTTCATCCAGTGCGGCACGCTGCCCAATGATATGACCACGGACATGCTGCATGACTTTTTCAGGATCAAAGCTAAAGCGAGAGGTACGTGCAATACGTTCTTTGCTCTGCATCTCATAACGCTGTTTGGCCAGGGTTTCCTGATTGGCACTGATGCGGTCGCTGGCAAATGTCATATCGAATACCTCCTCTCAGACCAAACTTAAGATGCTTCTTTTTCTAAGCCTTCATGTGGCAGATTGCCGATTGGGCATTCTGCAACACCGATGGTAGAGCGGGTAATTTTTTCCACGTTCTCTTGCGCTTTTTGAGCATCCAGAACCCAGGTTTTGTAGAAGTCGAATGGACAGTCCGCAACGCCTTTATCGCCGTCACCATTGTTATAGACACCGGTATAGCCGCGGTGCAGTAATTTAAATAAATGGTTTTGTGACTGGTCGTATTTACGTGCATCACGAATTTCATGCAGTGACAATTGCGCGTATTGGATGCCGTTTTCTTCTGTACCACATTCACCCAAGGTACGGCCGTCGAAGCCGACTACTGCTGAGTGACCGAAGTAGGTGTAGACCCCATCAAAACCGGTACAGTTGGCAACAGCAACATAAACGTTATTTGCCCATGCCATGCATTTCGCCATATTGATCTGCTGATCTGCAGCCGGGTACATATAGCCTTGGCAACGCACGACCAGTTCAGCGCCTTTCATGGCACAGTCACGCCAGATTTCTGGATAGTTACCGTCATCACAGATGATCAGTGACATCTTGATGCCCTTCGGTCCTTCAGTCACATAAGTGGTATCACCTGGGCACCAGCCTTCAATCGGGCACCATGGAATAATCTTGCGGTATTTCTGAACGATTTCGCCCTTGTTATTAATCAGGATCAAAGTGTTATAAGGCACCTTGTTTGGATGTTCCTCATGTTGTTCACCGGTAATCGAGAACACGCCCCAGACGTTGGCTTCAATACAGGCTTGTGAGAAAATCGCGGTTTCATCGCCTGGAATGGTGGCAGCGGTTGCCATCATCTCGTCATGGTCGTACATAATGCCCATGGTGCTGTATTCGGGAAAAACAATCAGGTCCATACCCGGTATACCCTGTTTGATTCCTTTCAACATTTCAGCAATTTTTTTTGCGTTCTTAAGCACTTCCGCTTTAGTGTGCAAACGAGGAATTTTGTAGTTTACAACTGCCACACCTACTGTATCTGGGCTGCTTGAGATATCACCGTGACGCATTCAAATTTCTCCAACTCTTTTATCGATTCAACTTTATGATTCGAGTGTCGCGTGAAATGCGTTACAGCAAAATACGTTGAATTGCGTATATGGAGGCGTAGACTGAAAGGAATTTTTAAATGTGAATAATCAAATAAAATATTAAAATTAGCTGCCGATTAATTAAGTGAAATAGAAATTAAAAATCCCCCGACGAATCGGGGGAGGTGGAGAAAAATTACAGCCAGATTAAACAGACAGATATTTACTGATGGTGGTCTCATCAACATTTTCACGGACATTTTCATAAGCAAAGCGACCTTTGTCGATCACCAGGAAGCGATCTGCCATCGCCATGGTGAAACTCAGTACCTGCTCAGAAACCACAATGGTCAGATCACGCTGATCCCGAATTTCTTTCAGAGTTCTGGCAATGTCCTTGATGATAGAGGGCTGAATCCCTTCCGTTGGTTCATCTAGCAGCAGTACTTTAGGATTAGTCGCTAAGGCACGAGCAATTGCTAATTGCTGTTGTTGCCCACCCGATAAGTTTCCGCCTTTACGTTTGCGCATATCCCAAAGCACAGGAAACAGCTCATACAGGTCATCCGGTACTTTGCCATGGGCAGAAGCCGGTAAACCGGTCTGGATATTTTCCAGCACCGACATGGTGGAGAAAATCATCCGGCCTTGTGGCACATAAGCCACACCGTTTTCTACACGCTGGTAAGGATCCAGTTTTTCCAGATTCTTGCCATCCAGCTTGATTTCACCTTTGGTATTTTTAATATCACCAATCAGGGTTTTAAACAGGGTGGTTTTACCCATGCCGTTACGGCCCATGATCGCTACAATTTCCTTCGGCTGGATCTTCAGTTCCAGGTCGTGAATCACCTGACTTTGTTTATATCCTGAACACAAAGCATTAATTTCTAATAATCCGCTCATAGTGGCCTCCTTAGTGTCCCAGATAAACTTCAATCACTTTTGGATCATTTTGTACATCGTCCATTTTTCCTGCTGCCAAAATTTTACCCTGGTGCAATACCGTGACTTTGTCCGCAATGGTTTTGACGAATTCCATATCATGTTCAATCACAAGTACAGAACGTCCTTTACTGATTTCCCGTAATAATTGGGCTGTCTGCTCACGCTCTGACACACTCATCCCCGCAACAGGTTCATCTAACATGAGTAGTTCAGGATCTTGCATCAGCAACATACCGATTTCTAGCCATTGTTTTTGACCGTGAGAGAGCAGGCCTGCCGAGGTATCCAGCAGGTCAGTCAGGAAAATCTTGCCAGCAACTTCACGAATACGCTCATCGACATCTTTGGTACGTCTGAAGAACAGTGCACCAAAGACATTACGGCCACGCGGGAAGGACATTTCCAGGTTGTCATAGACCGACAGATTTTCATAAATATTCGGGTTCTGGAATTTACGCCCAACCCCTTTACGGACAATGTCGAACTCTTTCAGTTTGGTCAGTTCAATATCATTAAACTTGATCGTGCCTGACGTTGCTTTGGTCTTGCCGCAGATCAGATCCAGCACTGTGGTTTTGCCGGCTCCATTGGGACCGATCACCACATGGACTTCGTTTTTATCCAGATAGAAGTTGAGATCACTGACTGCCTTGAAACCGTCGAAGGACACGGTGAGATCTTCAATGACCAGAACTGGTTTATTCATTTCTACGCCGACTTTATTCATTTCACACCTCCTTCCACAATTGGATCGATCGTTTTATCCGGATCACTACTTGGCGGTGGCGAAGTGCTGTCGATCGGTTTCTTTTTCAGGAACAATGGACGGACATATTTTTCATACAGACCCGCTAAGCCATTTGGTAAGAACATGACCACACCGATGAACAATGCACCGAGGAAGTACAGCCATATTTCAGGGAAGGCTTCAGAGAAGTAAGTTTTACCCAGGTTCACCAGAACAGCACCATACACTGCCCCAATCAGTGACAGACGACCACCGACTGCAGCCAGAATGACCATTTCAATCGAAGGTACGATGCCGATAATCGTTGGTGACATGAAGCCGACTTGCAGGGTAAACATCGCACCACCAATAGATGACACCACAGCTGCGAAACAGAAAATGAATACTTTGTACATGGCCACGTCATAGCCAGAGAAACGTACACGTTCTTCTTTGTCACGCATCGCAGAAAGTAGACGTCCGAGTTTAGAACTGAGGACAAAACGGCTGATCATGATCACTGCAATGAGCAGCAGGGCATTGATGTAGTACAGGACATATTTGGCTTCATCGGTACGGATATCCCAGCCATGCAGGGTTTTCAGGTCTGTAATCCCGTTAATGCCGCCAGTGAAACCTTGTTGACCAATAATCAGAATGGTCAGGATCGCTACAATGGCTTGCATGATGATCGAGAAGTACACATCACCGACACGACGGGTAAACATCGCGAAACCGATAATGAAGGCAAGCAAGATTGGAATGATGATGATGGCAAACAAAGTAAACCCGAAGCTATGGAAAGGTTCCCAAAAGCCTGGCAAGCTGGTGATCTGGTTCCAGTCCATAAAGTCTGGAATTCCTGGCGTGGTTTGCGCTGCTGTAGATTGCATGTCTGAAGCTTCAAGTTTCAGGAACATGGCCATGCAGTAGCCGCCAATGCCAAAGAAAATCCCTTGACCTAAACTTAAGATACCACCGTGTCCCCAGCACAGAACCAGGCCGATTGCGACAAAAGCAAAAGTCAAATATTTACCCATCAGATTCAGACGGAAAATATCCAGGAACATTGGCATGACTAGCAGGATCAGTACGGCAAGAATCACCAGACCAATCGCACCTTCTTTACCGCCTAAAAAGGCATTCATTAGATTCTTCATAATATCTCTCCTGAATCCCTATTTACGTACTTTGATTGAGAAGAGACCCTGAGGACGCAGCATCAGGATGATGATGACTGTAGCTAGTGTCAGGACTTTAGCGACAGAACCAGAAAGGAAGAATTCCAGGATAGATTGTGCCTGCGCGATACTGAATGCAGAGGCAACAGTGCCAAGCAAGCTTGCAGCACCGCCGAAGACCACGACTAAGAATGTATCAACGATATACAGCGAACCGGCTGTTGGACCAGTAGAACCGATGGTTGTGAAAGCTGCACCGGCAATACCTGCAAGCCCACAACCCAAGGCAAAGGTTAAGCTATCAACACGTTTGGTATTGATCCCGACAGCACCACTCATAAAGCGGTTCTGGTTGGTTGCACGAAGCTGTAAACCCCAGCGTGAACGGTAAATCAGAAAGTAGACAAATGCAGTGACACAGAGGGTAACGCCCACCAAGAACAAACCATTGATAGGAATATCGATGGCTTCCGTCGGTTGGTAAGAACCCATTAACCAGTCAGGTAAAGTCGGGCTGACTTCCTTAGGGCCGAAAATAGAACGGAACAACTGCTGCATGATGAGGCTCAAGCCCCATGTTGCAAGAAGTGTATCGAGTGGCCGTTGATAGAGCCGGCTGATCATGAGCCGTTCCACCATGTAACCGATAATGCCTGCTGTGAGGAAGGCTGCAATGATTGCAATCAGGAAATAGTAAGGTAGGAGTTGAGGGAAAAAACTTTCAGTCAGTGTGGAAATGAAAAATGTCGTATATGCACCAATGGTCAGAAACTCCCCATGTGCCATGTTAATTACGCCCATTTGCCCAAAGATAATTGCAAGGCCGAGCGCCATCAATAACAGCACACAGAACACAGAGAGACCATTAAAGCCTTGCATGGCAAATATTGCACCGAATTCTGCAAATGATAGATCCATCGCATCATCCTCCAAGCTTTAAAAAATTGTGTGGAATAAAAAGATCAGGAGAATGGCTTCCCCTGATCATGTGGCTGTTAACTCAGTAACCTTTAGGGAATGGGTTTGGTTTGATTAGACCTTTAGACTCGTAAACAACCTTGAACTGACCATTTGGTTGCACTTGACCAATACGTGATTTGCTCCATAAATGGTGGTTCGGGTCAATTTTCACATAGCCTTCAGGCGCGTTTTTCATTTCTAGGCCTTTAGATGCTGCAGTCACTTTCGCGACATCGAAGCTACCGGCTTTTTCAACTGCTGCTTTCCATAACCATGGACCTAGGTAGGCTGCTTGTGTTACGTCACCTACCACCGCTTTAGGACCATATTTCGCTTTAAAGGCTTTTACGAATGCAGCATTATTGGGGTTATTCAGGCTTTGGAAATATTTCATTGAAGAGTAGAAGCCCTTCATATTTTCGCCGCCAATCCCCAGCAATTCATCTTCAGTCACTGAAAGGGTAAGCAGTGTCTGTTTGTCGCCTGTTACACCCGCAGCTTTCATTTGTTTGTAGAAGGATACGTTCGAACCGCCCACAACTGCTGCAAAGATGGCATCTGGTTTACGCAGTTTGGTTTTGTTGATGAGGGAGCCGAATTGTGTATGGCCCAATGGATAGTATTCTTCGCCGACCACTTTGCCTTTCAGTACTTTCTCGATGTGGGTACGGGCAATTTTCATGGTGGTGCGCGGCCAGATGTAATCAGAACCAATCAGATAGAAGGTTTTGGCTTTTTTCTCTTTTGCTAGCCAGTTCAGTGCTTCAAGTACCTGTTGAGTTGCTTCCTGACCGGTGTAGATCACGTTTTTAGATTGTTCTAAGCCTTCATAGAAGGTTGGGTAGTAAAGTAGAGAGTTGTTGCGTTCAATAATCGGCAATACGGCTTTACGAGAGGCTGAAGTCCAGCAACCGAAAATTGCAGCAACACGGTCTTTTTCAGACAATTTACGTGCTTTTTCGGCAAAAGTTGGCCAGTCAGATGCACCATCTTCCTGAATAATTTTGATCTGTCGGCCGAGAACACCGCCCTGTTTATTAATCTGTTCAATTGCCAGACGTTCTGCCTGGATTGAACCAGTTTCAGAAATCGCCATGGTGCCGGTTGCTGAATGTAGCTGACCCACATACACAAACTTGTCATCGACTTTAAGTTTGGTGGTATTGACCTTTGCTGTTGCAGGAGCGCTGGCATTGGTTAGTACTGGTGCCAGCAGGAATGGAACAGCAAGTAAACCTGCCAGTAATCCAGATGTCTTTACTTTTGATTTCAAGCTCATGTCGGGCTCCCCTATAGAATTTGATGTGCTGGTGCGCTTAATCATTGGTTTGCGCTTGGTATGGAACTAAGCCTAAGGGGAGTTAAAAAATGAGCATATACGTCACTTTACGTATATACCGTTTAGCTGAATTATTTTTAGATACTAATAGGCTGGGCATAGTTATTGCTTTTAAGAGCAGATATTTAGCTTTATTTGATCTGTATGGACCCAACAGCGAATACCAGTCAGGCACCGCAGCGCGTCATTCATACCCGGCGTAAATACAATACCTGGGTGGTCGATGAAAGTATTGAGGATTACGCCCTGCGCTATGCCCCTAAATCCGTCCGGAAATGGTCACTATGGACAGTGACCAACACGGCGCTTGCGGCCGTCAGTTTCCTGGCAATGGAGGCACTTGGAGCAACCATGCTCTGGCAGTACGGTTTCAGTAATGCTTTCTGGGCACTGGTGGTTGTGGCGATTATCATTTTCCTGACCAGCTGGCCGATTGGTTATTATGCTGCCCGTTATAATGTCGATATTGATTTACTGACCCGTGGTGCCGGATTTGGCTATATTGGCTCCTCCATTACCTCGGTCATTTATGCCAGTTTCACCTTTATCTTTCTCGCCTTTGAAGCCGCTATCATGGCGCTGGCATTGGAGCTAGGCTTAGGGATACCCCTGAGTATTGGCTACCTGATTTCAGCACTGGTGATTTTGCCATTGGTGGTCAAAGGCATTGGCTTCATCAATAAGGTGCAGGCTATCACCCAACCACTCTGGTTATTTCTGCTTTTATTACCATGGTGCTTTGTCTTGGTGAAGCAACCTGATTTGATCAGCAATCTTGCATTGATTGAGGGCGCAAAAAGCCAGAGCGCTGCCTTTAATCTGTCTTTTTTTGGTGCATCCTGCACGGTGCTCTTTGCCTTGATCACCCAGATCGGAGAACAGGCGGATTATCTGCGGTTTTTACCCGATAAAAAACATATTCAGCGTAAATGGAATTGGGCAGTCTTTTTAGGTGGACCAGCTTGGATTCTAGGCGGATTTATCAAGATATTCATGGGTATGCTACTTATGGCGCTGGCAATGCAGTATCTGGTTGCCGATTCCGAACTGAGTAACCCCAATTATCTGTACTGGATTGCCTATCAACAGGTGGTCAATCATCCCGGCATCGCTTTATTTCTGACTGTTCTATTTGTCTGCGTCGCTCAGATCAAGATTAATGTTACCAATGCCTATGCAGGGTCATTGGCTTGGTCGAACTTTTTTGCGCGTCTGACACATAGCCATCCAGGGCGCGTAGTCTGGCTGGTATTCAATATCTTTATCGCTTTGCTGTTGATGGAGCTAGGGGTAATCCATGCGGTGGAGCGTGTACTTGGCTTATATAGTAATGTGGCCCTTGCTTGGATTGGTGCCATTGTTGCGGATCTGGTGATCTGTAAACCACTGGGACTGAGTCCAAAAGGAATTGAATTTCGACGGGCCTATTTATATGACATTAATCCGGTTGGAGTCGGTAGCCTGATCATTGCATCGGTCTTATCCATGCTGTGTTACTGGGGAGTTTTTGGAGAGATTGCCCGGTCCTTGGCCGGCTTTATTGCACTCGGTACGTCGATGTTATGTGTACCGCTAATTGCCTGGTTTACCAAAGGTAAATATTACTTGGCACGTCAAGAAAAGCCTGAGCTGGAACTGGTCGAAACCCAAACCTGTGTAGTCTGTGAGCATGATTATGAAACTGCAGACATGGCCAGTTGTCCAGCCTATAGCAGTCAGATCTGTTCTCTGTGCTGCACGCTTGAAGCACGTTGTCATGACCTGTGTAAGCCGCATGCACGCTGGTCTTCACAGCTCAGAGTTTTTGCAGCCTGGTTCCTGCCGAAATACTGGGTACAACATATTAATACCCGATTGAGTCTGTATATCCTGCTGATTTTCGTCTTAGGCGTGGTGCTGGCAGTCAGTCTGAGCCTGATTTATTTACAGGAGTCTGCCAGCCTGGGTGCTTTGTCACAGCAGCAGGATGCGCTGACAATGCTGTTCGTCAAAATCTATGCCGTACTGTTCCTGCTACTGTGTGTGGCCGCCTGGTGGTTAGTACTGAATGATGAAAGTCGACGTCAGGCACAGCTGGAAAGTAATACCCAGACTCAACTGCTGATAGATGAGATTGAAGCGCATAAAGTTACCGATCGCCAGTTGCAGGATGCCCGCATTCAGGCTGAAAAGGCCAATGAAGCCAAAAGCCGCTATGTGATTGGCATCAGTCATGAATTACGAACACCGTTGAACAGTATTCTCGGTTATAGCCAGCTACTGCAGAAACAGGAAAAACTGTCTGAACAGGGCGAATCTGCCCTGGGTGTGATTAGCCGGAGCGGTCAGCATCTGACTTCTCTAATTGATGGTCTGCTGGATTTGGCACGGATTGAAACTGGTAAGATTTCTTTGGAAAATTCCAATATCGACCTGCCAAAATTTCTTAAACAGATCGTGCATATATTCGAGCCACAGTTTGCCCAAAAGCAGCTGAAGTTTGATGTGGAGATCAGTAGCAAGATTCCACAGTATGTCCGTATTGATAAAAAACGTCTGGAACAGATACTGATTAATCTGTTGGGTAATGCTTTGAAATTTACCCTGGAGGGGGGAGTCAAATTTAAGGTCGATTACCGTTTTCAGACTGCTTATTTTGAAATTCAGGATACCGGTTGTGGGATTGCTGAGTCGGATGTTGAGCGGATCTTCCAGCCTTTTGAACGTGGCCGTAATGTAGTACAGGGCAGCTTTGCCGGCACGGGTTTAGGGCTGCCAATCGTGAAGCTTCTGGTCGATATTCTTGGTGGCGAGCTGACCCTGAGTAGCCAGTTAAAACAGGGTTCAGTGTTTAAAATAAAACTGTATTTACCTTCTAAATCCCTGATCCATCCGATCGCGGATGTTGCCTCTAATACCGTGACCGGTTATACCGGAGAACGCCGTAAAATACTGGTTGTTGATAATGAAGCAACCGACCGTGGCCTGGTTCTGAATTTCCTGAAACCACTGGGTTTTATTTTAGAAGAGGCAGAATCAGGTTTAGCCTGTTTGCGTCAGGTTCCAGAATTTAATCCTGATCTGATTTTGATGGATTTAAGTATGCCTTTACTGGGCGGTTGGGAAACGGCGAAATTGCTGCGCCAGAATAAAATCACCAATGTACCGATTATTATTATTTCCGCAGATGCTAATGAGCGGATGATTAATCCGGAAACGGATGTATTGAATGAAGACTTTTTAGTAAAGCCGGTCGATCTCAATTTATTATTAAACAAGATTGGCGATAAGCTGGGCTTAAGCTGGCTTCATCAGCATGAGCAGCAGACAGAACAAGAACAGCCTTCTGATCAGAAAGCACAGATCTCCACGCTGGTGGTTGAAAGCGAAAATGAATTGAACCCATCCATTTCATTGTTGAATGTGGCAGAGGTGGTCATTCAGTTGGAACAGTATTTAAGTATTGGTTTTATCCGGGGGGCAAAAGATGTCCTGCATGAATGTGGCCAGCACTTTGAACAATATAACGATATATGGCATCAGATTGAGCAGGATTTAAAACAATTTGATTTTAAAAGAGCAATTCAGCGACTTCATGAGCATGCAGATGTGCTGAAGTAGGGGTAAGGTGGACATGTTGGAAAGTATTTTGATTGTGGATGATATACCTGAAAATCTAAGTCTATTGCATGAGAGCCTGGATCAGGCTGGCTATCAGGTACTTGTGGCGACCAATGGATTTGATGCAATTGAAATTGCGCATCGCATTCAACCCGACATGATCCTGCTCGATGGCAGTATGCCGGAAATGGATGGCTTCGAAACCTGCACTCAGCTTAAAGCCAGTCCAGTGACTGAACATATTCCAGTGATCTTTATGACCGGGCTGACTGAAACCGAGCACATTCTTAAAGGCTTTCAGGTCGGTGGGGTAGACTATGTCACCAAGCCTTTAAATATTGATGAAGTTCGGGCACGAGTAAAAACCCATTTGTTACAGGCTCGTTTAATGCATCAGCAGCGACAAATGCTGGATGCAACCGGCAGTGCGATTCTATCGCTGAATCTGGAAGGTGAAATTATCTGGCAGACCCCAATCGTCAGTGAATTACTGAAAAATCATCAGGTGGATGTACAGCATTTTCAGTCCAGTTTGAATCAGTGGCTACAGGACTTGTTCAAGCAGCCAGATCAAGCACATTTACTGCATGGTCAGTATGGTTATGGCCATCAGCAGTTACAGCTTAACCTGCTCACCAAACTGTATGCAGGGCATATCTCTAAACATGTCTTGGTACAGTTGAAAGAGCAGACCCAAATGCCGAGCGCAGAGGAAATCGCGCAGGCTTGTCCCAACCTGACGCCGCGTGAAGCAGAAGTGATGCATTGGGTCACGATGGGGAAGACCAACCGGGATATTGCCGAGATCCTGCAACTCAGCCCACGGACGGTAAACAAGCATCTTGAGCATGTCTTTGAAAAGCTTTATGTAGAAACACGGACGGCTGCGGTATTGCATGTCATGTCAGCTTGTCAGAATCAGGCAGTGGCTTAGTTTTCCCTTAGTATAGGAATCTTTGGAGGATTTACGACCTCACCCTAACCCTCTCCTAGAAGGAGAGGAGACTTAAAATTTTTATTTAGATCTCGGTATTTTCATTCCAGAGGAAATAGCCGCCATACTGACTTGGTCTAAACTCACCACCAATTTCTTTTCCTTGCTCAGTTAGAAGGTGTTTACCATTTTCATTGAGTTTTAGAAAACCTTTCTCTGTCATCTTATCGAGTAAATCAGCTGTTTTAATTTTGTGCTTTGCAGCGAGTTTAGACGTGGTAAGTCTAGAAAAAGTATTACTTTCTTCATCTACCTCAGTTTCTTTAGAACCAGATTCATTTTTCACTTCATCTAGACTAATTCGGACTTCTTCACTGATACGTATAATCCGCTGAGCTTCCTCGTAGGCTTCTTTAAAGACAATATCATCTTCGTATTTGCGAACCAGAATGCCCATCTCATTATTATTGACCTGACTAAACTCATAGAGATTTAAGCTTGAGATAATACATTCAGACTCATTGAGATAGCATTTAGCATGTAGGTTCTTACAGAAACTAAGACGGACATAATCAAGTTTTTGCAGCCATTTAATCTCTTCTGGATGTAGATCGCTCTTCCCATATACGATGCGAATATCAATTTTTAGCCGATCTTTATCTTCTAATAATTCTTTAATTCGATCATTCAAACGCAAGTATGGACTAATCAGGATTAAACGTTCTTTTGCACTCTTAATCAGCTCTTCCAGGAAGAAATTCGTTGCGCTGGTATTTAAAAATTTTGCCATCGTTTCCCTCTAATCTATTTTTATTGTCTGCGGTATATTAAATGATAATTTTTATAAAATTGAAGATTTATTCAACTTTCAAATAAACTCCACTCGCCGACACATTATGACCAAAACCACAACTCATGATGTTAGTTTCTTTTACATGAAGCTGCTGCCCAACTTTTGAATCAAATTTAAAATCCAAATCAATTTTACAGTCATCTGCACGATAGCTGGTTTGAGTTTTCTTAA
This sequence comes from Acinetobacter sp. VT 511, assembly GCF_001077515.1. NCBI lineage: Bacteria > Pseudomonadati > Pseudomonadota > Gammaproteobacteria > Moraxellales > Moraxellaceae > Acinetobacter > Acinetobacter sp. VT 511. Next base: position 80,952 of record NZ_LFRE01000073.1, read on the forward strand.
ATGGCATGGTGGTCTGGAATTCACCGATATTCGGTCCATAAATCAGACTGCGAATTCCCATATATAAGCCATTAAATTCTATTGCATAGGACTTTGCAGTACGTTTCACTTCAATAGTATTCCATTGCCCAAAACCCGCGTAACGTACATATTTTCCAGACAGGTGAGAACTTTGCCTTGGGGCAGGAAGCTGTTTCAAGTTGAACTGGCTGTTTTTAGCGTCAGGATAGACAGAAAACCAGGCACGTGCCCATTGCGGTTTGCCTAGTTTGGCATAACTCAGACCAACATTATTAAACGCAGTACTAATTGCGTGCTCGGTAAAAGCAATGCCCCCATCTTCTACATTCATACTGCAAAAGCTTGACCATGCTGCCTGTTGTTCAAACTGTTCAACGGCCTGAGCATACTGTTTCTGATCATAGAATTGCTTGCCAGTGGCTGCATAGCTTTTGACTTTGGCACAGCCAGCCCGTAATTCCTGTTGAAAGGGGGTATCTGAAAAACAAAGAGGACTCAAAGCAGTCAGGGCGATAGCAGCTAAAGATTTATACATGGTTTGCTCAGTTTTAATTCTTATTCTGAATAAAACACACAGCATACTTCAAGTAAATATTGGTCTTGTGATTAGAAGAGATTTCCTTCGATTTTGAAAGTTTCAGGAAACTGATATACATCGCAATTATGTCCGGTACCAATCCGGTCGACCACGGCAAAATCACTGGGTTCCTCTAGTGTCAGCAGGGGATGATGCCAGGTACCTGCCCGGTAATTGACCCCCTGTGTCCCATCTGTAATAAATGCACAAAGCTGAGACAGATCCGGAGTATCTGTATCCAAACTTGGCGCAACGACAATCAGGAACTTTTGTCCCTGCATGGGGATAAAGGCTTGAGAACCATTCGGATGGCGTTCCAGCATGGAGATTTCAAAAGGAATTTGAGTACTTTTAATATTTCTAAAAATACTGATCCCCGCTTTGGCATCTCCCATAATTTCAGTCATCACCAGTGCATGATAACGCTCGGTATGTGCATCGTTGATATGGAAATAGTCATTACCCTGACAGCTGATGACTTCACCAAAACGAGCAAAGTTTTCACTGGTTAATAGCTGAATTTGGATGGTATTTTTCATTCTTTTATATTCCTTTTGCTCGTATTTTTATGACAAGACTTTCTTGATTAATCTCACTATTTTATCCCTGTATATTAAGTAAGCAAGAAGGATACTTTGAGGAAAATGTGAGTAGAAAGTAAATGAGCGGATTTGATCTGTCAGAAGGTAGGGATAAGTTTGGCAGTGAACCCGATTCTGAGATCAGGTCCACTGCCATCTGTTAAAACAGCTGTTCGATTGACCATCCTGTGGAGAGGGAGGGTCAATCGCATTAATCAGCTACCTTTCCCCATAAACGGATACGGCTAATACCGCCATCAGGAATCATATTCACACGGATATGTGAAATCTTTTCATGTGCCAGAATTTCATTGATAAAGCTATGCACATGATCCATCTGCATGGGCTGGGCTTCAAGCAGGAAAGGCCAGAACATACTTTGTGGAATCAGTTGCGGATCAGTCGCATCTTCTATATAGACAGCTTGAATGGAGACTTCTGCTGGATAGTTGCCTTTGAAGTGTGCAGTATCAATATCAATTTTTTCAATTTTTCCAGCTTGGCCTAAAGCCAGAATACACCAGTCAAAACCTGGAGCACGGCGACGTTTGGTTTCCCAGCCATCGCCCATATTGATGCCACGGCCTGGGTTAATCAGGTTACGTGGATGACCAAAGTGCGCATCACTGTAGGCGATCACACGGCCGCCATTTTCCAGTGCCAGCAGATCCAGAGTTTCATTACTGTCTTTTAACTGAATCTGGACCTCCCCATAAACGCGCAGACGGGCTACACCACCATCCGGGTAAATATTTAAACGCAAATGGGTATAAGTGTTTTCTGAAGCAATTTGAAAAATATGATGCTGGCTTGGGCCTAATATACTGTTTGGTAAAATTTGGTGCCATTCAACCTGCTCCAGGTTCTGATCTGGTGCATAGCAGGCTTCAACTGCAGCAGAGGCAGGATAGTTGCCACTAAAAAAAGTGGTATCAATATCCAGTGCACTAATTTTTCCCGCAACACCGAGCTTTACAATTGCCCAGTCATAGCCGGCATGACGCTTGCGGCGGGTTTCCCAACCGTCCATCCATTTACCATGATCATCGAACTTATCTTCGACAAAAATAGGTGCTGTAAATTGGAGCATGCGTTGTGCTTCAGCAAAAAAATCATCTGAACATTGCAATACTTTTGCACCAATACGCTCATCTGCCAGATTAGTAAGTTGCTGTAACTGTGCAGGTATTTCAAAAGCAGGTGCAAACAGGGTCGCCATATCAATCTTCCATTCTAAATTTATTCAACTGTCATTTCTTACAGGCTAAACATAGCCAATGCCCTGTTTTTTCTCCCCAAAACAAGGCAGTTCTTTAAAAAATAATGCACAGCATGTGCCAACTTAAATCTGGGTATTTGAAACTATTCGGAAAATGGCACACTTTTCGCTTTGTCTCCTTGAGATGGATCAACATTTATGAACTTAGGGGGAACAATGAATATCACCATTATTGGCGCCGGGATGGCGGGCTTAACCACAGGCATTGCATTAAAGAAGTTCGGACATCAGGTCAGCATTTATGAGCAGGCCGAACAGATTTTGCCTGTGGGTGCTGCGATTTCTCTCTGGTCCAATGGGGTGAAATGCCTGAATTATTTAGGTTTAACTGATCAGGTCGCCCAACTGGGCGGGCAGATGGATAATCTGGCTTATGTTGATGGTCTGACTGGCGATGTGATGACCCAGTTCAGCCTTTATCCGCTGATTGAAGAAGTAGGACAGCGTCCATATCCGGTCTCTCGTGCCGAATTACAGAATATGCTGATGGATGAATTTGGTCATGCTGATATTCATCTCGGTAAAAAAATGGTGGCGCTCAATGATGATGGACAACAGGTCACCGTTAGCTTTGCAGATGGTTCAGAAATTCAAACAGACTTGCTGGTTGGTGCCGATGGAACCCATTCCATGACCCGCGCTTATGTGCTCGGTGAAACTGTATCGCGTCGATATGCCGGTTATGTGAACTGGAATGGTCTGGTTGAGGTATCGGAAGATTTAGCCCCTGCTGATCAATGGACCACTTTTGTCGGTGAGGGTAAACGTGCTTCACTGATGCCGGTTGCAAATAACCGTTTCTACTTCTTTTTTGATGTGCCCTTGCCAGTAGGGCTAGAGAATGAGCGTAGCCAATATAAAACATTACTCAAAGAATACTTTAAAGACTGGTGTCCTCAGGTTCAAAAGCTGATTGAGGCAATTGATGAGCAGCGTACCAATCGTGTCGAAATTCATGACATCGAACCATTTGCCGATTTTTATAAAGGCAATGTCGTCATTGTCGGCGATGCAGCCCACAGTACAACGCCGGATATTGGTCAAGGCGGTTGCCAGGCGATGGAAGATGCAATCTATCTGGCTCGTGCACTTCAGATCAATACACTGGGATTACAGGACTCATTACGTCGCTATCAGAATAAACGCAATGAACGTGCGAATGAACTGGTGCTGCGTGCGCGTAAGCGCTGTGATGTCACTCATATGAAAGATAAAGAGGTAACAATGGAATGGTATGAAGAATTACGTCGTGAAAATGGCCCACATATTATGAAAGGCATTATTAGCAATATTATCGGTAACCCTTTGGACTGAAACTTGTATGAAAATTCATGATAATAAGCATATAAAATAATAACAATGATTGATCAGCAGAAGGGCGTAAGCCCTTTTTTTTATCTCTGTATTTTCTTGTTGCAGTCAGTTTTTAATATAGAAAAATCTAAAGTGAATTTTGATCCAGGTTCAGCTGAAGCAAGACCAGATCACGCCACTGACCAAATTTTTCTCCCACCTGTGGCATATAACCCGTTTGAATAAAGCCAAGTTTTCGATGCAAATGAATGGAGGCTATATTTTCCGAATCAATTGCTGCCACCATGATATGTATGCCCTGCCTGCTGGCAATTTCCATTAAGCGCAATAACAACTGTTTTCCTATCCCTTGACCAGTGTAGTCAGGATGGAGAAAGACCGCATGTTCAATTGTTTTAGAGAAACCCTGAATACTACGGAACTCATCATAATTGGCATAGCCAATGACTTTAGCTGTAGGCTGATGTTCTGCAACGAGTACCGGATAGTTCTGATCTTGAAGGGTTTTGAACCAGGCCTGTATATCTGACCATGCCATCGCAGTATGGTTCCAGGTGGCAGTACCGTTGATAATCTCCTGATTATAAATATTAAGGATACTTTCAAGGTCGTCTATATTGGCTGTACGGATCTGAACTGCACTCATTGAACCACCTACTGATTAAGTTAAATTAAAGAAATAAAAAAAAGCAGAACCGAAGTTCTGCTTTTAAGATAACATCTCTTAGAAGTGATACTTCACAAGAGCGCTGACATCGTGTTGATCTAAACCTTTAATGGCATATTTGTTATTCCAGACAGAATGCTCAATACCAAGGTAAAGTTTAGTCTCAGGAGAAATGTGTTTGCCTACATTCCATTTGTACTGAGATGTCCAGTTCAATTCACTTGCGTGACCATTTTTCTCAGCAGTTGACCAATCCAGGAAAGCATCTGCCAGGAATTCTTCAGAACCGATTTTAAATGGCACTGCATAAGTGATGGTCATTTGATAATCATCTGGTGTGTCATCGTTGTCAGCTTTGTAGAAATTGATATTCGCATAACTTGTGTATGGAATATCAAGTGCAAAACCAATACCATATAAATAGTTGTTAAAGTCAGTATTAGCGCTAGCGCTGCCTTCCCAAGTTGTCGCGATAAGAACGTCTTTAATTGGACCCAATTCAAGTTTTTGACCTGTTACAGCGCCCAGGCTTAAACGTGGTGCAACTTCGAAATAGGTTTCATTACCAAAGTCAGTATTACTACGGTCAGCAAAAGCAAAAAAATCGCCATACTTAAGACCTGCTGCATATTCAGCAGTAATCGTGGTCTGTTTGTTGTCATCACCTGCAAAAGGGACAGCATAGTTTTCACCATACAGACCTGTTAAGCTAAAGTCTTGCCAGATAGGTGCTGCTTGAGTAACAGCCGCAGTAGAAGCCAATGCACAAAGTGCTACGATTTGTTTAAGTTTCATTTAAAATCTCTCCCCCAAGAAAGCAGATAAAGCATACAGATTAATAAGTAAAAATAAAGTGAAAATTGACCGGTAACTGAAATTTATATGCAATATTCCGACCAACTTTTTTAACCCAGGTTTAGTGGTGGCTATCTACTGCCGGTTCAGCATTGGCCAAAGTCTTAGTCTTAAACCAGTTTAAATGGTTGAATAAGATATTCAGTAAAATGGCCATTAAACAGGTTGAACTAATACCAGAGTGGAATAAAGTTTGAACCCATTTTGGAAAATCTGCATAAAAACTATGATCAATAATAGGCACCATGCCGGCAGCGATTGACGTTGCTACAATGATCAGGTTCTTTTGCTCGTTATAGTCAATCTTCGCTAAGGTACGAATACCACTGGCTGCAACTGTTCCAAATAACACCAAGCCTGCACCCCCCAGCACCGGTACGGGAATAGACGCAATTAAACGGCCCATAATTGGTAGCAAGCCCAGTACCACCAGAATAATGCCGCCTGCGGTCACAACAAAACGACTCTTAACTCCAGTAATCGCTACCAGTCCAACATTCTGTGCAAAAGCACTTTGCATAAACGAACCGAAGATAGGGGCTGCGGCACTCGATAGCATGTCCGCACGCAAGCCATCAGAAATACGGTCAGCATCGACTTTGGTGCCAACAATTTCACCAACTGCAATAATATCAGCCGTGGTTTCAGTCATGATTACCAAAGTCACAATCAACATGGAAAGAATAGCTGTCAGTTCAAAAGTAGGCATGCCAAAAGCAAAAAAACTTGGGAATTGTAACCATGCACCATCTGCCACTTTAGAAAAGTCACCAAAACCGATTAAACCTGCAATTATGCTTCCTAATACAATAGATAGCAGAATGGACAAACGACGTACTGTGGCATTGCGGGATAAATTTAGCAAAATCACAATAGCTAAGGTCATTAGCGCCAAGCTAACATTTTCTGCGCTACCCCAGTTTTCAGCATTTTTGTTGCCACCCATCATCCAGCGTACTGCAACTGGCAGTAAGGACAGACCAATGATGGTGATCACACAGCCAGTGACTACCGGTGGGAAAAACCGGATAATTCTAGAGAAATAGGGTGCCAGGAAGAAACCGATCAGACCAGAGACAATTACAGCGCCATAGACTGCCTGCAATCCTCCTCCGGTGGTCACGATCGCCACCATAGTGGCTACGCCAGCAAAAGATACCCCTTGTACCAAAGGCAAACGAGCACCGACATATTTTACGCCTGCTGTTTGTAAAATCGTTGCCAGGCCACCTACAAATAGTGCTGCGGCAATCAACAGACCGATTTCCATACCACTCAGGCCTGCAGCAGTACCCACAATCAGGGGTGGGGCAATAATACCGCCATACATGGTCAATACATGCTGCAAGCCATAAGCCGCACTTTTTCCAACCCCTAAAAATTCGTGTTCGGGTGAGACAGTTTTTTCTTGTTCTGACATATAAAATCCTTCTCTATTCTGAATAATGAGCGGGCTAACTTAACTACCGCGATAGGTCGAATAAGCAAAAGGGCTGATGAGTAATGGAATGTGATAATGCTGAGCAGCATCTAAAATGCTGAAATGGATCACAGCCTTTGGAAAAAAGGTAGCCAGGCCTTGGGCATCAAAATAGGCTTTGGTCGCAAACTCGATGCAGTAGTCACCGGCATGAATACTGTCTAAGCCAAAATCCGGTACCAGTACCCGGCCATCATTATTGGTGCTAGCAGTCGCCAATACCTGACCTGTGGCATCCATTAATTTGACTTCAACATCGGCTGCAGGTTTACCCAGATGAGTATCAAGAATATGGGTGCTGATCATGAATCAATCTCCTGTGCCAGACGTAACAAAGCAATTTCTAAAAGTTGCTGATGAACAATACGCTTTTCAGTATCCAGGTCATTCACCAGGCGGTAATTCAATGCTGTCAGAATCTCTTCGCTACTACGACCTGCTGCGCGAATCAGGAAGATGAAATCAAATTTTTTCTCATAGGCCAGATTGCCTTTTAGCAAAGCGGCTTGAGTTTCTTCATCTTGTGAAATCGAGGCCTGTTCCCGTTCGGAAAAACCTTCTTCTTTGGCGGTTAAAGCAGTCTGTGCCTGCTTTTCACCAATCCGAGGATGGGTTGCGAGCGCCTTGTAAATTTCTTCCCAAGTCCAGGTCTGTGCCTGTCTTTTGGCAGCTTCGAGCAGCTCATCGCATGAAGTAAAAGGTCGTTGCTGTTTTAATTCTTTAGCCCAACGGTCAATATGCACACACTGCTTGAGCAGCAGTTCAATATCGCTGTCAGATGCCTGGTTAAATTCAGTTAATTGCATAATTAAAGTTTGTTATCCATATTTCTCACTGGAAATTGCAATAACAATGCCAAATTGTTGAAAATCGCCTAATAGGGGGGCAACCAAAAGGTCAAAATAAAAAAAGAGAGCATGAGGCTCTCTTTGGATGATTTGAGTGAATGATTAATCTTGGTGCGCAGGAAAATGATGCGTATACCAATGCTGTGCAATATCGTTGCGACGACAGATCCATACTTTGTCATGGCTCTGTACATAATCCATAAAGCGCTGCAAGGCTTTGAAGCGTCCCGGACGTCCGAGCAGGCGACAGTGCATGCCAATTGACATCATTTTTGGTGCAGTTTCCCCTTCACTGTAGAGCACATCAAAGGCATCTTTTAAATATTGGTAAAATTGCTCACCTGAATTGAAACCACCCGGAGAGCTAAACTTCATATCATTGCACTCTAATGTATAGGGGATGATCAAATGAGAGCGTTTTTGACCATTTGGTTCAGTTAAGGTGCTCCAAAATGGGAGGTCATCACCATAATAATCAGAGTCATATTTAATCTGAGAAAATTCAGCTAATAATTGACGTGTATTGGGACTATCGCGTCCGGTATACCAGCCAATTGGCGTTTCACCAAAGAGTTCAGTCAGCACACTTAAGGCCTGATCCATATGCTGACGTTCAATTTCAATCTCCATATCCTGATAATGCAACCAGCGCTGACCATGTGAGACCACATCATAATCAGCCGCCTTAATGGCCTCGACGATATAAGGATTACGAGCCAGTGCCATACCGACTCCAAAAATTGTCATAGGCCAGCCACGTTTTTGAAACTCCTCATGAATACGCCAAAAACCAGCACGTGAGCCATATTCATACATTGAATCCATGGAGCGATGTACTGCTGGAAAACTGGCAGCCCCCACGATTTCGGACAGAAACTGCTCGGAACCGCTATCACCATGTTCAACATGATTTTCACCGCCTTCTTCATAGTTCAATACAAACTGTACCGCGATCCGGGCAGCATTGGGCCACTGTGCAGGGGGTGGTTTGCCGTGATAGCCGATTAAATCGCGTGAATATTCTTGCTTTTGTATCGTTTCAATCAATTGTTTTCCGCGTAAGTAAGCAGTAGTCACTATTGGTTGTCCTTTTGCTAAAAAAATCAAAATATCACTTGCATATTTTTAAGAGAGGACCGATATTCAAGGTATAAGGACACGGTTCTGCAGACTCAAAAATGTGTTCATCATTCAATGTGGAGGGTTAATCCAAAACGATTTGAAGAAGTGAAATGCAATACAAAACAGCAAGCTACAAACGTGCCAAGATAAAAAATCTGCACTAAAAAGTTACAATGATTTGAGGATGGTATTTTATGAACATTGAACTCCGTACCGATAAAAATATTCGCAATAGTGATCGTCTAATTACTTACGTTCGTACCGAATTAAATCAGGAATTCCAGCGCCACAGTGAGCGTATTACCCATTTCTCCGTGCATCTTAGTGATGAAAATGCCGCAAAAGGTGGCGATGATGATATTCGCTGCATGATCGAAGCACGTCCTGCTGGCTTGAAGCCAATTGTGGTCAACCATCATGGTCACAATATTGATACCGCAATTCGTGGGGCCATTGATCGTTTAAAACGCAGCCTGGAACATGTAATTGAGAAAAAAGACAATGTGCGTGGTAATCCGCTAAAACTTGCCGAAGAAATGGTTACAGATATAGAAGAATAAAAAGTTTGCAGATGAAAAAGGCCCCTACGGGGCTTTTTTCAATTTTAGATAAAGTAAACGAATGAGAATAAAACAAATCCTGCTTTATTCGGCATAATAGTCGAAAACGAATTGAAGTGAGCTCCATCATGTTAACTGCGCAACAACAGCTTTTTGTGCAAGCACTCGAAGAACTGGATCTGAATCAGGTGAAAAAGCTCCTGGCAGATGGACTCAACCCAAATTTTATTGATATGGAAAAAGGCCCGGTCATTTCTGTCTGGTCAGATGGTCTGTTCAAGTGGTGGGAAGAAGTTTGTGAGGCTTATGAAGCAGGCAATGTTCTATCTAACGAAGAAAAACAACAGAAGCTTCAAGTGCATCTTGATATTCTGGATGCCCTGATTGCAGCCAAAGTGAATCTGCACCTGTGGGATGCCGAAGAAATTTATGGTCCACTTTGGGACGCTGCCAGTGCTGCCTGTGTACCTGCCGTACAACGTTTACTGGATGAAAATGTCGATCCAAATACCCGGGATGAAGACGGTCTGACGATTCTATCTTCAATCTGTGATCTGTTCTTTGACTGTGACTTTGATGAAGTTAACTGGGCAGAAGCACTGGAAGAAGAAAAGCAGACACTGGAACTGCTGCGTAGCCGTGGCGCGAAGATGTCCAAAGAACTCGGTTAAGACTTAAAAAGAAAGAGTAGCAATCTATGACAACATTAAAGACATTGGGTTTTGTGGCACTGGCAAGTGTGAGCGCGCAGGTATTTGCTGCAGATTTTGCTTTCGACCGTCCAGGCACGGGGTTTAGCACGACGACGATACCAGTAGGGCAGTTAGCCTGGGAACAGGGCCTGCCTTCTGCCAGCTATGTTGAATCAGGCAATGACTATAGCACCACACTCAATGCTGATATGTTGTTGCGTACCGGTTTAAGTGACAGCCTGGAATTACAACTGGGCTGGCAGGGTCCATCTTGGTCTAAAAGTAAAATAGATGGTATTAAATCAGAAGATGATGGTCTCGGTGATGTCAGTATTGGTCTGAAGAAAGCTATTGATCTGGATGATGAGCGACTTTCAATGGCCTTACTGGCTGAAGCACTGATTGCGACAGGTAATCCAGGCTTTAGTAATGAAGAAGATATTTATAGTTTAAGTTCAGCTGTGGCTTATCAATATAATGATCTGGTCAATACTTCAATTACCATGCGCTATGAATGGCAGGATGATCAGTGGGCCATCCAGGCCGTACCGACACTGGAATATAAAATTACTGACAAATGGTCAGGCTTCTCGGAATTTGTCTATCGTAAGGCTGAAAGCCAAGATTATGAATATGGGCTGGGTACAGGCGTAATGTATGCCCTGAATGATCGTGTTCAGCTGGATGCCAGCGTGGGCGTGGATCTGAATGGTACTGATAAGAGTTATACCTCAGGTCTGGGCGTAGCCTTCCTGTTCTAGGAGTTTTGACCAGTCGTCATGGATGCCGAAAAACTGAAAGCCTGGAGTAGATCTGGCTGCCGAATCCTGTTCGGGAGCCTGCTGCTAAGTTGTGCAGTACAGGCGCAAGCACCTTTATTGTCGCCTGATCAGGCTTTTCCATTTACGGTGGTTTCCAGCAGTCCGCAGCAGGCGGAACTCAGCTGGGAAATTCCAGACAACTATTATATCTATCAGCATATGGTGGAAGTTCAGCAGGGTGGCCAAATACTGCAACTGGATTTGCCACCTGCTGAAGACCTGCATGATGATAATTACGGTCAGACTCAGGTTTACTATCAACAATTACAGTTCAATATTCCGACACAAGCCTTGCAAACCTATCAGGTGACCTGGCAAGGTTGTGCCAAAGATCGGCTCTGCTATCCGCCACAAACGGTTGAATTTAAGACTGATCTATCCGGCTTGGTACAGTATCAGCCTACAGAAGGCGGTTCTAAACGGTTACTTGATCTGAGTAATTCATCAGACCAGAAAAATACTATTCTGAATAATAGTTCTGAATCTGTCGAGGTGAGTACATTAGATAATAAGGATGGCTCCAGCTTTGCTGCCAAAGACCAGAAATGGTCTGAACAACTGGCAGAAAGTTCATTAGGCTATGGCCTGTTGCTGTTTTTTGGCTTAGGTATGCTGCTGGCTTTCACGCCTTGTTCCTTGCCAATGTTACCGATCTTGACCTCACTGATTGTGCGGGATCGACGCGGAATGCAGGCCTGGATGGTTGCCTTGTGCTTTGTCACCAGTATGGCTCTGGTCTATGCAGTACTAGGCTTGATTGCTTCTTCTGCCGGACTGAATTTCCAGCGCTGGCTACAGCAGCCCGCTACTTTAATTGCCTTTAGCTTATTATTTGTGGCTTTTGCCCTCAACCTGTTTGGTCTGTTTGAAATCAAGTTGCCACAGCGTTTGGTACATCGACTGGATCAGGTTCAAGCCATGCAACAGGGCGGGACTCTGGTCAGTGCCAGTATGATGGGCATGGTGTCAGCACTGTTGGTGGGTCCCTGTATGACAGCACCGCTGGCAGGGGCATTACTGTTTATTTCTCAAACCCAAAGTCAGTGGCAGGGTGCTTTGCTTCTATTTACCTTAGGCTTTGGTATGGGAACCCCTTTACTACTCGCCAGTGTTCTCGGTTCGCGTATATTGCCTAGAGCGGGACATTGGATGAATCAGGTCAAGGTTCTGTTTGCTTTTATCATGCTGGCGCTGGCATTGTATTTTATTCGCCCCCTGATTTCAGAAGCAGCACTACAGTGGCTCTCTCTTGGGTTGGGCTTAAGCTTTGTGGCCTACATATTGGCACGGCTGTTCTGGAAAAATAGCGGACTGCGATGGTTGTATATTATCTGCCTAGCAATGGCAGTGCCGTATATTATTTATAGTCAGTATCAGCACAGTCAGCGCTTTTTTGTTGAAACTTCTCAGCAACAAGCGACTTGGCATGTCGCAGCGACTGCTACCGATTTTGAGCAGTTACTGGCTACAGTACCAAAAGGGCAGCGAGTTATTGTCGATGTCTATGCCGACTGGTGTGTGGCCTGTCAGCCCATCGAACACCGGGTGCTAAAATCAGCTCAGGTACAGCAGGCTTTGGCACCGTATTTTCTGATCAAACTGGATCTCAGTCATTATGATGTAACGCATCAAGCACTGTTAAATCAGTGGGAAATTCTAGGTCCACCTACATACCTATTCTTGAATGATCAGCAACAGGAAATTCGTGGCTTGCGTTTGACTGGGGCTTTTACTGAAGCTGAATTATTAGAACAAATAGAACGTTTTGTTCAAGCGCAATAAAATAATTTCATGTACTGTGCAATTATGGAAAAGTCAATTAAATCACGAATGATGCAGTTGCATCCCGCCATCAAGTGTAGTGTTATAAGCTTTAACCAGATTACGACCACTCGCTTTGGCTTGATACAGGGCTTTATCTGCCTGACTCAATAACTGTTGTGGGCGAAGTTCTGGACTAGATAATGCAATACCAAAACTTGCAGTGACATGAATGCGCTGACCATCATCACTATAAATTTCCAGTTGCTGAATTGCAGCACGGCAACGTTCTGCAACCTGACGCGCCTTTTCCAGATTGGAATTTTTCAGGATCAAAATAAATTCTTCACCACCAAAACGGCCAACCACATCACTTTCACGTAGCAGCAAGGTGAGCACCTCACTGACCCGGATCAGGGTTTCATCACCTTTATGATGCCCATAGTAATCATTAATTCTCTTGAAATGATCCAGATCTAACAAAACTAATGCATAACTTTCCAGTTTCACGCTATTCAGTTTATCCAGACATTGATTGATACTACGTCGGTTAAACAGATTGGTTAATGGGTCAATCTGGCTTAGGTGCTGAATCAGTTTTTCACGGTGTCGCCACTGGCTGAGCAGGATTTCAAACAGCATCATACAGATAGCCAGAATAGGTAGAATAAAATACAACATGGATACCAGCCAGAAACCGTTATAGAACAGTTTGCCTGGAATGGTAAAAAGTGGTGAATAAGTAAGCTGGCCGGTATAGCTCAAATAACCGCAAATACTGAGAAAAATTGAAGCTGGAATCAGCATGCTATATACCAGCGTTCGAGAAAACAGGACCAGCCCTACTGTAATCAGGCTCACATAGGCAATCATGGCCACTGGACTGACGACACCAACAATATAGGCATCACGGCAAAGGGAAACCACAAAGATGCCGACTGAGATATAGGGCAGATAACGTTCGACGCGGGTGTTATTTCGAAATTTATAACAGGGATAAATCAGGCAAAGCAGAATCAGTAAAAACAGGCTATTGAGGATAATCTGCATTTTTGCCACGCTTATATCCACATATTGCCAATATTCAGGACTGAGTAAAACAAAGATATCCCAAAGCATCCAGCTGAGATGGATACCACAGCCAAGTACAAGCATGAGGATACATTTTTTCAGTATCCCCCAATTCATCACCACTTCTTCTTCAACCAGATACTTGGTAATTTTATACTTGAAAATAGCTTGCAGAGCAGGCGAGATACGCTTCATACAAGGCTGTATCCTATAATGACCATTCTAAATTATAAATATCGTAATAAATAAAATGTTTTATTTCTTGGGCTTAAGATAACATGAATATACTGCGAAAGAGAATGGTTATATTTTGTACAGCTGGGTCATTTTAGTAAAGTTTGAAATTTAGATCGTTGTAACATGCAAAAAGATTACAGGATGGGGTAGGTCACAGTGATGTGTCTGGCTTTTTAAATATTTACCAAATAGAAAATTTTCCCGCACCATCCTGAAAATTGAAAAATATAAAAGCTGGGCATTTAGTCCTGATCCAGACGGTGTGCGAAGTCGGCCAAATCAGCCAGAGATTGTCGGGCTTCATCAAACCAGGCGCTAAACATCTGAAAATTGTGCCACATACCTGTATATAGCTTGAACTCTACTTCAACCCCTGCTGCGAGGGCCTTATCACGGAGACGCTGCGCATCATCCAGTAGAATTTCCTTGGAACCGACCTGAATATGCATGGGTGGCAGACCAGTTAAGTCAGCAAAATAAGGTGATACTTCAGGATTGCCATGCTCAATCGACGAAGGTACATAGTATTGAATGCCATTTTCTAATGTTTCAATGGATAACAGGGCATCATGTACCTGATTGTAGCGCAAGGATTCACTGGTCAGGGTCAGATCAACAAAGGGAGAAAGCAGGATCAAACCACTGGGCTGCGGAAGTTCCAGTTTCTGAATTTTCAGGGCTAGCGCCAATGCCAGATTTGCCCCACAAGAATCTCCAGAGAGAATGATATCTTTGGCTTGCACGCCTTGATCTAACAGTTGCATATACACATTGAAAACGGCATCCAGTGCGGCTGGATAAGGTGCTTCAGGAGCAAGTGGATAATCTACATGCAGCACCTGCATTTGGGTACGGGCAGCAATCTGGCTCATAAAAGCACGATGGGTCTTCATTGAACCCAAATAAAAAGCACCCCCATGAATATGGAAAATCAGCTGGGTAGCTTCTTGTTGAGGCTTGATTTCTTCTGCATTCAGGCCTGCCAGTTTTAAGGATCGTATTTCAACATTTTTGTCTACAGGAAAAAGTTTGCAGAACTGTTCAAGGGCTTTTCTAAGCGCAGCAGGCGGGAGATTAAACTGGCTGGGTTTACGGATGGAAGTCTTTAAAATCGTTTCTGTAATTAACTGTTTCGTAAGGGGACTAATCTTCATTTTCTTTCCATCTTTTTATGTTTTCATTGGTCTGGTATGTTATTTACCAACAATATTTACAAGGTTACACTAGATAGTCACATCCAGAAATTGAAAAATTGTTGTGACTTAATTAATACTACAACGGTCTACTCACAGACTTAGGGAAAGAAACAAAAATGAAAAAAATCGCGCTTATGTTAGGACTACTGGGTTTAAGTGCATTGGCGAATGCCGCAGATCCTTTAAACGGAACAGTCTGGAAAACAATTGATGACAAAACCAATCAGCCAAAGGCGATTGTAAAATTTACTGAACAAAGCAATGGGACGTTAAGTGCCAGCATTCAGAAGGTTTTGACCAAAGGTGAAGAAAATGCCTGCACAAAATGTGAAGGTCCATATCACAACAAATCTCTGAAAGGCCTGACCATTGTTAAAGGTCTGAAAAATGTTGGCGGTACCAACTATGAAAGTGGTTCGATTCTTGATCCACAATCAGGTAAGACTTATAAGCTAAAAGGTAACTTGGCTGATGGTGGCAAGAAGCTGCAACTACGTGGCTTTATTGGTGTAGCTGCGCTGGGCCGTAACCAGACCTGGATTCGTGCGAACTGATTCTGAGTCTGAGACTGTTAAAGCCTGACGATTGTCAGGCTTTTTTATGGCTATAAATCGGTTGCTATATTGAACTTTATTATCAGTTCGCTTTAATTATTCAACGCACGATAGGCAGTTTCATCAAAACCCGCGATCAAACCTGAACCAGTTGCCAGAATTGGACGTTTAATCAGACTGGTATGAGTCATTAAGGCAACAAGCAGATTTTCTTCATTTGCCAAAGCGGTTTGCTGCTCTTCTTCACTGAGTTTGCGCCAGGTGGTACCTTTTTTATTCAGCACAACTTCCTGACCCAATGTATCCAGCCAGGTCTTTAAAGTTTCAGCATCGATTCCCTGTTTTTTATAGTCATGAAACTCATAGCTCAAACCCAGTTCACCTAGCAGATCAAATGCTTTCTTCATTGAATTACAGTTTTTAATTCCATAGATCTTCAACATGATCATCACCCATCTAAATTTTACTGTAGCTTAGCGAACTTTAATGATTACAACCATGAGTAGGAAACAAAACTCAAGTAAAAAATGAGATAAAAATAGATACATAGCAGATACAGGAATGTCATGAAATTGACATCTGATTTGTGCAAAATAGTGATAAAGATAAGGACGCAGAATAAAAAGAAATGAGAAGCTGATAATGTTATAGAGGCGCTAAAATGAGAAAACCCGCATCTAATCATCCTGATTATGCGGGTCTCATCTCAACGTCCGATGTCACATCCATGCAAAACAAGCTAAATCTTGTAGTCTGTTTTATTTCTTCCTACGGCTTCCTGTCCTTTTGTTGTCATCCTGACATGTCCTTGTGCCGTGTAAATATAATGCTCTGTATTTAGCCCTAAAAATAGCTGTTAATACGTCTTGTTATGTAAGTGATTAACACCAACTCAGTGAACAATTGTTCACTGAATTTATCTATTGGATTAAAGTTTGTAGTCAATAATTACTGGAGCATGGTCACTAAACCATTCATCCTTATACACCCAGGCATTTACGGTACGCTCTTTCCAGTCGGGTGAACAGGCTTGATAATCAATTCGCCAGCCTACGTTTTTGGCACGGGCCTGGCCGCGATTCGACCACCATGAGTATAGCTCAGCTTCTTTGCGTACTTCACGGAAAGTGTCGACATAGCCCAGATCATCATAGATGTGATCCAGCCAGGCGCGTTCATGTGGCAAGCAACCCGAGGCTTTCTGGTTACCTGACCAATTTTTAATGTCGATGCGTTTATGCACGATATTGTAGTCACCGCAGACAATCACCGATTTATTTTCATCGCGCCATTGTTTCAGGATCTTTTTATATTCATCCAAGAAATGATCTTTACGTGCCTGTGCTTCATCACCCGATGAACCGGATGGCAGATACAGCGAACAGATATGTGCAGTTTTATCTAAACCTAAGTCAAATTCGGCAGCAATAAAACGGCCTTGTGAATCGGCCAGTTCAAAACCCAGGCCATCAGTTAAAGATACAAAAGGCAGACGGCTATAAATGGCCGTACCGGCATAACCCGGACGCTCGGCAGGAAACAGGTGCGTGTACCAGCCTTCAGGCTTGAATTTGTCCGTCCACTGCGCATGCGTGATCCGGCTTTCCTGCATGCAAATCACGTCGGCATCAGACTGTTCTATCCATTCCAATAGACCTTTGGTGACAGATGAACGTAAGCCGTTGACATTAATTGAAACGACACGAAGAATTTTTTGATCACCTGGATAGCTACTCTTTGGTATCATGCGCAAGTCTTACCTTAATTAATGGATTTAGGAGCACCTCATGTCAACGCCAGCTCAGTTTAACTCGCAAGCTTTTATCGAACTCGCATTATCACGCGGTGTGCTTAAATTTGGTGAGTTTACTTTAAAATCAGGTCGTGTGAGTCCTTATTTTTTCAACGCAGGTTTGCTGAATGATGGCGAAGCGTTGACTGGCCTGGCATCTGGCTATGCAGCAAAACTGACTGAATGTGACAATGTTGAATTGATCTTTGGTCCTGCCTATAAAGGCATTCCTTTTGTGGCGGCAACCGCAGTTGCATTGTCGCAAAATCATGGCGTGAGTGTGCCTTGGGGCTTTAACCGCAAAGAAGCCAAAGATCATGGCGAAGGTGGTGTACTTGTTGGTGCTGCTGTAGAAGGTAAAAAAGTCTGGATCATTGATGATGTGATTACAGCAGGTACTGCAATTCGTGAAGTGGTCACTATTCTGAAAAATGCCGGTGCGCAAATCGCGGGTGTGCTGGTCGCATTAGACCGTCAGGAAAAAGGTCAGGGTGAGCTTTCTGCGATTCAGGAAGTACAAAAAGAACTGGAAATTCCGGTGCATGCACTGATTACCATGAAAGACTTAATGGATTACTTGGATACTAAAGGTGACAAAGAAGCGTTAGCAAAAATGGAAGATTACCGTGTTAAATACGGAATCTAAGCCTAGATTGGCAT
Organism: Acinetobacter sp. VT 511; assembly: GCF_001077515.1. NCBI lineage: Bacteria > Pseudomonadati > Pseudomonadota > Gammaproteobacteria > Moraxellales > Moraxellaceae > Acinetobacter > Acinetobacter sp. VT 511. Next base: position 99,040 of record NZ_LFRE01000073.1, read on the forward strand.
AGAAGAGGAAGCTTGTGCTTCCTTTTTTTATAGATACTCGATTTTCTAAGTATTTGAAATTTATTATCTCTGTCTATTTTTGTAAGCATTGGCTTACATTAATTCCAGCATTTTGCAGCTGTTTTGAATGGTGGAAATTTCCTATGATAGCTTTAACAGGAACAGGACGTTCCGCACAAGAATAACAATAGATAAATACAAGGAAAGTAAGGTACGACAGGAGTTATACCAAGCGAATCCATACGGAAAACCCCTAGCAGGATACCAGGGGTTTTTCATTTCTATTTCTTTATAGAGCAACGCTTAGAACAGCAATGATTTAGAAACATGATTCTTAAAAATTCACTGTTGATGAGCTAAACAGAGAAGCAGAAAATCTTTCACCAAAATTATAAATCTTCAGTGCTAAAAAAAGCACCTAAAGGTACTTTTTTTTATTGCTGGGCTAAATTATAGCGCAACGATATTGATCGCATTTGGACCTTTTTGACCATCAACCACGCTAAAAGAAACGCGTTGACCTTCAAACAAAGTTTTGAAACCAGAACTGCTGATTTCTTTAAAGTGTGCAAAAACGTCAGGACCTGATTCTTGTTGAATAAAACCAAAACCTTTAGTTTCGTTAAACCATTTTACTGTACCGGTAACTGTAGTAGATATAATATAACCTGTTAAATTTTAATAATTTTAGTCATAGAAATGACTATGGATAACTTGGAAAAACAACAAGAATTGAAATAAAGATCTGAAAAAACTGAGGATTATAAATAATACTGCGGCACTTAAAGAAGCTTAACTAAACAACGCTTTTTTTCTAGTTAAAGACAGCATAGCCTAAATCAGAAAATATTCAATTTTTTTATATTTATTATTTATTTTTCTTATAAAAGTGGCTCAATTCTTCTTTTTTAAAGAATTTCAAGCTGGTTTGCTTGAACTTTATCAGTTGTATTTGAGCTTTAACGAAGCTAAACAATAAATACACGTTGTGTTTACGTTACTTTATGTTAATCAGAATCGTTCAGTACTCAGCAAGATTTTACTAAGTCAGTGTATTTTATAACTTTGGGTAAATTAACATTTGTAGCTTTAAGATAGTTATCGTCATTGCTCATGTATAAAAATCCACCTATATTAAAATTCAATTGGAAAAATTAACTATAAGAATTTCTTAATTTTAATTTAAAACCAAATACGAGTGAGTCTCATGGATTACTGGAACAGTGTGTTACTTATATCCATCATCACCATGGTTGGACTGGCCATGATCATCCTGTTCGTCGGATGTAAAATGTGGAAGAACTTGGTGGTCACTTTACTGATTGCCACCTTGATTGGATTTCTGATTGTATGTGTGATCAATTTTATTTTTGGCGATCGTCTTCAATTTCTATGGGGTGCCTCTGAGACTGGCGATAGTAATTTTATGTTGGAAATGGGGCTGATGAGCCTGTTAATTGGCGGCGTGAGTACCTTCATCATTATGTTAGGCACTTTGGTGGCTAAAAGTAACAGTAGAAATCAAGGCGATGAAGACTAGTTTTTCGCAAAATAACAAGTGTCTTAATGAGCGGGAAAGTGCAGAAAAGCATTGCATGTACAGTTCATAGGATTAAAAAATCTTCCTCAGCCAAATATATAGTGTCATAGCGCTACGGGACATGAATGGAGCTTCATATCCCGTAGCTGCATAATTTTCTGTATCAAAAATTTAGAACATTATTCTTAGACCTGCACCATAGATCCAGCCTTTTTCTGAATCTGAACTTTGCTGCCAGGCTGTCTGTTGGTTGCCTTTACTATATTCATAACCGACTTCCAGATAAGGCATGAGCTTTTTGCTCAGTTCATAGCGTGTTTCCAGGCCCAAGGTCGCATGACTAAGACCGGTTTTTTTCGCATTAGCTGCCTGATCATTCAGGATGACATCCAGTTCGACAAAGGGTTGCATAATCAGTTTCTGAGTCAGTAACAGGTCACGCTCTGTTTCCAGTTTTAATCCGACAAAGTCATCTTCACCGATATAGACATGAGCATCCGTTTCGAAAAAGTAGGGGGCCAGGCCATGCAGGCCAAATACTGCATCGAAGCGCTCGTTCTGCTGGTTTATAGAAGGCTCGGCTAAATTTTCCTGTCGATAGCGCACCCCGGTCTGCACATCCCAGAAATCAGAAATATTTCGGCTATACAACACTTTGGCATCATATTCGGCCTGACGGGATTCATGTTTGTCGGCTTCTAGCTTGAGGAAAATTTTATTTTCATCCGTGCCGACTCTGGCCTGGTTCTTGGACTTGAATGCTCCATTTCCCTCTGAACTATGCTGCCATTTCTGGTCCAGAATAATCTGGCTATAAATCTGTGCGCCATGTTCTTTACGATGATCATGTTCGCTGGCAGAACTGACTGAATTTTGTGGTGTGTTCAGCGCCTGCTGTTGATGCAATAACTTTGGTGGCGGTTGATGAGAAACGGCATCTGCTGTTTCAGTATGCTGTGCGTGGTCATCAGCCATGTTTTGCATGGCATGATATCCGCTATGATGCTGATGTTCATTATGACCCGTATGCTCGCTAGAAGCTGCCGCAAAAATACTCAGACTGCTTAGGGTAAGCGCACTGCTGAGCACTGACTTTACCAAAAGATTAGTGATGTGCATGGCTTTCTCCTTGAGCAGCTGCTGGCTTTGACGGCATTTTTTGTGAAGAAGGGTGAGATGCTTGATCTTCATCAACCTGTGCCACAATCAGCTTGTTCATCATGCCGGCACTCATGTGATAGAGCAGATGGCAGTGAATCGCCCATTCTCCCAGTTCGTCTGCTGTGAGCAAGGTCGTGACCGTTTTCCCGGGCGGCACAATCACGGTATGTTTATTTGGCATATTTGCAGCAGACTGACCATTTTCCAGCTGCATAAACATGCCATGCAAATGCATCGGATGGGCCATCATGCTGTCATTGATAAATTTCAGCCGGATCCGCTCGCCATATTTCACCTGAAGTGGCTCGGCATCACTGAATTTTTTACCATTCATGGTCCAGATGTAGCGCTCCATGGTTCCACCCAGACGAATCACCAGTTCACGTTCTGCTGCGCGGGTATCAGGTTGTGGTGTCAGGGCTTTGAGGTCTTGATATTGCAAGGCTTTGTGCCCTGCAGGCGTAGACATATTGGCCCAGCCCTCAACCGGCTGATGAGGCTGATTGGTTCCGGACATGGCATTATGACTTGCATGCATGTCGTGCTGGGCATGTTGATCATGTTCACTTGTGGCAGTCTGCATGGTCTGACTGCTGTGTGTGTCATGTGACATGTCATGTTGTTCGCCATGTCCCATATCTTCCATGGTCAATAAGGCACGAGGGCGCGGTGTTGGTAATTGAACCGGAGCCGGGGCTTTACTTGAATCAGTTGCCTGATGCAGACTGCCAATGGCAAAGCCTGAGCGGTCGATCGATTCCGCTTCAATCTGGTAATGCGCTGCAGTGGGTTCCACAATCACATCATAGGTTTCAGCGGTTCCGATACGGAATTCATCTACATTGACCGGCTGCACCGGTTGTCCATCGGCACTGACCACGGTCATTTTCAGCTGGGGAATACGCACATCGAAAAACGACATGGCTGAGGCATTGATGAAACGCAGGCGGACTTTTTCATTGGGCTGGAAATGGCCACTCCAGTTTTGTTGCGGCGTTTTTCCATTGACCAGAAAGGTATAACCGGTAACATCAGACAGGTCGGTTTTCAGCATACGCATCTGATTCCACATCTTGCGATCTGACCAGGTGGCCTTGAGGCCGTCACGTTTTACCTGCTTAAATACATCGCCAACGGTTTCGCGCTGGTTCTGATAATATTCGGCCGATTTTTTTAAATTGTTCTGAATCTGCTGGCTGCCCTGTTCGTGAAAATCCGACAGCATCACCACATAATCCCGCTCGGTTTGTTCATGTGGAGGTAGTAATGTCTGTGCTTTGGGGCGAATCACCAATGCGCCATAGAGGCCGTCCTGTTCCTGACCTTTGGAATGTGCGTGATACCAATAGGTGCCGTTTTGACGAACCTTGAAGCGATAAGTAAAAGACTGTTTCGGTTTGATCCCCTGAAAACCGTTAAATCCGGGGACACCATCCATCAGCCCGGGCAGGAGGAGGCCATGCCAGTGCAGCGAGGTATCCTGATTGTTCAGGTTGTTTTGTACATGAATGACTGCATCATCACCTTCTTCAAATTCCAGCAAGGGTGCAGGGAATTTTCCGTTTACAGTGATACGCTTGACCGTCTTTCCGGTGAGATTGATCGGGCTTTCATCAATGACCAGATGATATTCTTTTACGGCTGCAAACAAGGCAGACGACGAGATGAGACCGAAGCCCAGACACAGGCTTTGACTGATTTTAAGCAACATAACTTAATCCTTAATGAATAAAAAAATTTAAAAATTCAGGATCAAGCTTTGGGTGGGCGCAGGATTTCTTGCCAGTAACCGGCAAGGTGCTGGGCATGGTAAGCAGGGAGGAGGGTTTTTTCCGGATAACCTTGATCAGGCACGCTTAACTCGGGCGTTGTAATGGGCAGGCTGGTGACCAGGTTCTGGCAGGCCATAGTGCCACAATCCAGACAATCTGATGACTGCTGGGTGCTGTCACTGACACAGTCCGGCTGAATCAGTTCCTGATCTTGATGATGATCAGTCTTATGCAGCGAGTGAGAAGCAGAGGGTTTTGTCATTTCCAGACAATGAGGATTCGTTTTTTCAGACGGCATAACCAGATGCATGGTATTTGCAGATGCGACAGACACACTGCTCCAGCCTATGGCAAAAACCACAAGCATCACCAACCAGATCTGTTTGACGAGCCGTATGAGCAAAAGTACACCCTGAAAAAATGCGCTGCATGTTTGAGTAATAAAAGCATAAATGCAGTAACTCAAATTAGCAAATTCTGGACAAGATTATTTTTTAGGTCACCTACATACTACTTTTTTCATAGGTTCAGGTTTCAGTTTCGCACTTTTCACATTTTTTACAGTCCAGCAGCATCCCGAGTTTTTCTTTGCGCCCTTGCTCGGTCATCACCCATGGGCGATTTTGCCATGGCGGGGTATGCCGCACATGCTGGCCATGTCCGCAGGCCAGTTCTGCAACCCAATGCTGTTCTTCATCCAGATGAAAACCGATAATGGCCTGTTGCATGGCAAACCTCCTATGAGTTCAATCTGCCTCAGTACTTATCTAAAAACCTATATAAAATAAGTCATGCAAAATCACCATAAACAAAAGAATCGACACAAGCTATACTCCTTGCCAAGTCATTTTTTGAAAAAGAGCAGAGACACATGCGCGTACTTGTTGTGATGGATCCCATTGAAAATGTAAACCTGAAGAAAGACTCGACCATGGCCATGCTGTGGGCAGCAGCACGTCGCGGGCATGAACTCGGTTATGCATTGCAGCAAGATTTATATATCGATCAGGGCAAGGCCTTTGGTCTGATCGCGCCGTTACAGGTATTTGAAGACTACGACCATTATTATGAACTCGGCGAAAAACGCAAAGAGTCGATCGCTGCTTATGACGTTGTCTTGATGCGTAAAGATCCGCCTTTTGATATGAACTTTGTCTATACCACTTATATTCTGGAACAGGCAGAGCGCGAAGGGGCATGGATTATCAATAAGCCACAAAGCCTGCGTGACTGTAATGAAAAGCTGTTTGCTACCCAGTTCCCGGAACTGCAAGTACCAACTTTAGTGACTTCACAACAAAGCCTGATACGTGAATTCATTAAAGATCATGGTGATGTCATTGTTAAACCCTTAGATGGCATGGGGGGAATGGGGATTTTTCGTCTGTATCAGGACGGAGTAAATATCGGTTCGACTATCGAAATCCTGACCAATAATGGGACTCAGCCCATCATGGCACAGCGTTATATTCCAGAAATTGTTGAAGGCGATAAACGTATTTTGATGGTGAATGGTGAACCAATACCTTACTGTCTGGCACGTATTCCCCAAAATGGTGAAGTGCGTGGCAACCTGGCAGCAGGTGGTCTGGGGGAAGCGCGTCCTTTAACTGAAAATGATAAAGCCATTGCTGCAAAAGTTGGCCCATTTTTACGTGAAAAAGGTCTGGTCTTCGTGGGCCTGGATGTGATTGGTAACTATGTCACTGAAATTAACGTAACCAGCCCAACCTGTATCCGTGAAATTGATACCCAGTTTGGGACTTCGATTGCGGATGACCTGTTTGATGTGCTGGAAGCAGGGGTCAAGCAGGCCTAAGCTTTGCAGTCATAAATAAAAAGAGCCTCTATTGAGGCTCTTTTTATTTACCATGCCGTCGGAACAGATAGCTGCTCATCATCAGACCGAGTACCGAAAGGCAGACAGTAACCAGTGCAATATTGGCCCATTGTCCAGTCGCAGAAACCAGTGATGCACTCAGTGGCGGGACAAAAAACTGTGCAAATGCCGAAACTTGAAGAACAAGACCGACACTGGCTGCCGCGACATTGGCCTGAGGTGCGTATTTCAGGGTAATCGCAAAAACAGTCGTCGGAATAATTCCGCCAATCAGTGAAAACAATACAGCACTCAGTACCTGTAATTCCAGCATCAACCAGGAACGAGCAGCAAAGGCCAGAAAGCTGGTCAGCATCATACTGATAAAACCACTCCAGAGCAGGGTTTTCGGCTGCCAGCCACGTTGCAACAGCATACCGGCACCAAAGGTACCGCCCAGATTGGAAACCACGACCAGTGAAGTCAACATACCTGCAGTTTTTAAATCAATCTGATTCGCGACATACATACTCGGTAAAAAGCCGATTACAGTCAGCCACTGACTGGTATAACAGGCAAAAATTACCGCCAGACATAAAATTGGTGGATGAGTAAGGGTGACCCGAACAATTTCCCAGAAAGAAGAACTTGTAGCCGATGATGATGCTGTTTCAGAGGTAGGTACTTGCGGTTCAAGATGCAGATAACGATGTACCATTAAGGCAATCAACAGACACAATCCACCGAGTAAAACCCAGATAGTCTGCCATTGCAGCCATTCCAGCAATATCGGAATACACAGAACGGCTAGACTCACCCCTACACCCATATAGGAACTCCACAATCCCATCTTGAAATTCAGATGTTCTGGCCGGCTGATCCTTTTCAGAATGGCTGGTGCACACAGGGAGATGGTCAGGAAGCCAATGCCCTCAGTAAAACGAAAAAAATATAATGCAGCGACATGTTGAATCCAGAGTCCGGCAATACTGCTGAACCCTAGAATCGTTAGCGCCAGAATCAGGCAACGTTTTAGACCAAATTTTTCAGAGAATGCACCAATACTGAGTGCAAACAGCGTGCCTGCGCCCTGAACTAGAGACAGGGAAAAACCTGCTTGGGTAAAACTGAGTCCTAAGTCCTGCTGCAAAATTGGAATTACCGCAGAGAGTTTGCCGACATGAATGGCGGCCAGATAACCTGCCAGGATCACCCAGCTGTCATGCACTGAAATTTTTGACATCTGTCATCGCTTTATCTATTAAATCAATTCATTAAAGAATTGATGGTATTTATTCAGAATATAAATAACATAGAAAAAGAATAAATTTCATGCTGTTTAGACCTAAGTTTAGGTCTGAAAAATAGTGATCAGTGCAATAATGTTTTCGCTTCATCCTGCGATAAAATCTGTTTTATATCTATAAAAAAGAAATCATTGAAATCAATTAATAAAATCCGTTTTTTTTCTGAAAATTGAATAAAAATGCAGACCTGATTATAAATACAGTTTAAACTTTAAAATCGTGTGAAAAAAAACAATGAAACGCTCGTTGAAATAAAGTAAATAAACTTTCATGGCTTAGCGATTGTGATTACAATTGACGACTTAAATTACACCTCCTGTTTATATTTTAGAATTGAAGAATTAGACCGTGACCGATGCTCAGCAAAAACAGCCTAAACATGTCATGATGATGGCCGCAGGTACCGGTGGACATGTATTTCCAGCGTTAGCCGTTGCAAAAGACTTAGAACAGCAGGGGATCAAAGTGTCTTGGTTGGCAACGCCGGCAGGCATGGAAAACCGACTTTTAAAAAACCATAATATTCCAATTTATCAGATTGATATTCAAGGCGTGCGCGGCAATGGCGTCGTGCGTAAATTGGCGGCACCGTTTAAAATTCTAAAAGCCACTCTTAGCGCCATGAAGTATATGAGGCAGCTGAAGGTGGATGCTGTCGCCGGTTTTGGTGGCTATGTCGCCGGTCCAGGTGGTCTAGCAGCGCGAATGCTGGGCATTCCCGTGATTATTCATGAGCAAAATGCTGTAGCCGGTTTTACCAATACCCAGTTGTCCCGTATTGCCAAAAAAGTCTGTCAGGCATTTCCGAATACTTTTCCGGCCCAGGATAAAATTGTCACTACAGGCAATCCGGTACGTAAAGAAATTACTGAAATTTTCAATCCATCCTGGCGTTATCAGGAACGGGAAAAAGCTGGCCAGCCACTGCGTATTTTAATTGTCGGTGGTTCACTGGGCGCACAGGCACTCAATGAACGTGTGCCTGAAGCCTTAAAACAGCTGAATGTCCCATTGAATGTTTATCATCAGTGTGGTCAAAATCATGCAGATGCGACGCGTGCCCGTTATGCTGATGCACCTGCAACTTTAAATGTTGAAGTACAGCCATTTATTGAAGATATGGCACAGGCCTATAGCGATGCGGACTTAATTATCTGCCGTGCCGGTGCGTTAACCGTAACTGAAATTGCCACAGCAGGCGTGGCCGCAATCTTTGTGCCATTACCAAGTGCGGTAGATGATCACCAGACCGCCAATGCCCGATTCCTGGCGAATCTTGGCGCAGCAAAAATCTGCCCGCAAGCCACAATGACCCCAGACAGTCTAAAAGCGCTGCTGGAACCGATGCTGAATCGCCAGTTCCTTATGGAAATGGCTGTAAAAGCACGCCAGCAGGCTCAACCAGATGCAACCCAACACGTGGTTCGTTTAATTCAAGAATTGTAAACCGAGTAAATTATGTCTCCATCAACTCCAGCTGACCAAGCGAAAAAATTAATCAAAGTGCCAGAAATGCGCCGTATCAAACACATTCATTTTGTGGGGATCGGCGGTGCTGGCATGTGTGGTATTGCTGAAGTATTGAAAAACCAGGGTTATAAAGTCTCTGGTTCAGATATTAAAGCGTCCAAAACCACGGCTCAGCTGGAAGAAAATGGAATTAAGGTTTACATCGGTCATGCCGCTGAAAATATTCAGGGGGCCAATGTCATTGTGGTTTCAACCGCAATTGATCCTGAAAATCCGGAAATTAAGACTGCGATTGAAAAGCGTATTCCAGTGGTTCGCCGTGCTGAAATGCTGGGTGAATTGATGCGCTACCGTCACGGTATTGCAGTAGCAGGTACTCACGGTAAAACGACAACCACCAGTCTGGTGACTTGTATGTTGGCCGAAGAAAATCTTGATCCAACCTATGTGATCGGTGGCTTGCTGAACCGTACGGGTGTGAATGCTGCATTGGGTGCCAGTCGTTATATCGTGGCAGAAGCAGATGAATCAGATGCCTCTTTCCTGCATCTGCAGCCAATGGCGACCATTGTCACTAATATCGATGCTGATCATATGGATACTTATGGCGGCAGCTTTGATGTGCTGAAAGATACTTTTGTTCAGTTCCTGCAAAAACTTCCGTTCTACGGCCTAGCCGTGGTATGTGGTGATGATGCCAATATACGCGAAATTATGCCGAGGATCGGTCGCCCACTCATTACCTATGGTTTCAATGAAGACAATGACATTCGTGCAGTTGATATTAAACAGGATGGCATGCAGTCGCACTTTACGGTATTACGTAAAGATCGTGAGCCACTACGTGTTACGATCAATATGCCGGGTGCACATAATATTCTGAATTCACTGGCAGCAATTGGTATTGCGACTGATGAAGGCGTTTCTGATGCTGCGATTTGCCGTGCCTTGGAAAGCTTTAGCGGTGTTGGTCGTCGCTTCCAAGTGCAAGGTCAGTTCGAGCTTGAAGGCGGTGATGTGAAGCTGGTGGATGACTATGGTCACCATCCTAAAGAAGTTGAAGCAACCATCAAGGCGGCACGTGCCAGTCATCCAGACCGTCGTCTGGTAATGATGTTCCAGCCGCACCGTTTTAGCCGTACCCGTGACTGTTTTGAAGACTTTGTCGATGTATTGTCCACGGTAGATCAGTTGTTATTGCTGGAAGTTTATTCAGCAGGGGAGAAACCAATCGTTGGTGCAGATAGCCGTGCTCTGGCGCGCAGTATTCGTCTGCGTGGTGAGGTAGAGCCGATTCTGGTTGATCCGGTTGAAGGAAACCTCAGCAATGTCATGAAAAATGTGCTACAAGCAAATGACCTGCTGCTGACTCAGGGTGCCGGTAATGTAGGTGCAATTTCAATTGAACTTGCTCAGAATCATCTATATGTAAAATAGTCGCCTTGTGTGGCTCAGATAGAATTGACCAGATTTAAAAGTTTAAGGATATAAACGTGTCAAATGCTTCAAAATTCGGAAAAGTTGCCGTATTGCTTGGTGGTAAATCTGCAGAGCGTGAGGTTTCGCTAGACAGTGGTACGGCAGTGCTTGAGGCATTGCTGCATTCTGGGGTGAACGCAGAAGGCTTCGATCCTCAGGAGCGTAGCATCACGGAACTAACAGCTTATGATCGTGCTTTCATCGTACTGCATGGTCGTGGTGGTGAAGATGGCCAGATTCAAGGTGCACTGGAGTGGCTGAATATCCCTTATACCGGTACAGGCGTACAGGGTTCAGCGATTGGTATGGACAAGGTTAAAACCAAGCAGGTTTGGCAAGGTTCAGAACTGCCAACAGCACCTTACCGTATTGTGACCAAAGATTCGAATGCTGAAGAAATCGTTGCAGCACTGGGCTTGCCACTGATTATCAAGCCAGTGCATGAAGGCTCAAGCATTGGTATGAGCAAGGTTGAGAAAATCGAAGACTTTGCCACTGCCATTGCGAAAGCGACTGAACATGATGCCATTGTGATGGCAGAGAAATGGATTACCGGCCGTGAATTCACTATTGTCTTGTTAAATGGTCAGGCACTTCCGGTAATTCGTTTGCAACCACCAGAAGATGTGGCTTTCTACGACTATGAAGCCAAATATAACCGTAATGATGTACAGTACGGCATTCCATGCGGTCTAAGCGAAACAGAAGAAAAAGAACTGCAAGCCTTGGCTTTACGGGCTTTTCAGGCAGTAGGTGCTAGCGGTTGGGGTCGTATTGATGCCATGCAGGATCAGGACGGTAAGTTTTGGCTACTTGAAGTGAACACGGTGCCAGGCATGACCAGTCATTCTTTGGTGCCAAAAGCGGCAGCAGCAGTAGGCTATAGTTTTGAAGCGCTATGTGTGGCGATTCTGGAACAAACTCTGAACGGTGTGGCTCACTAAGATATGGCTCAACTTCCTGCATCCATGCGCCGCAAACGTGCTGCGATTACCTCAATTCACGACAAGCCGCCCACACGAAAAGAAAAAATGGCCAATCTAGGTGGTTGGTTACTGCTGTGTGTGGCGTTTGTAGTACTGGCTGCAGGAATACTGGGATTCTATCGTGTGATGACCGATGCCCAGGTAGCAGAGCTTGAGGTGATTGGTTCTCGTTCGGCGGCAGAAGAACGTCAGATCCTGCAACATGTATCGCCAATTATTACCGAAAATTATTTTACCTCGGATTTAAGATCAGTCCGTGATAAAACTCTAGAATTGTCTTGGGTAGATCGTGTTGTGGTATCACGTGCCTGGCCGAATGCAATTCGGGTAAGGGTAATGCCGCACCATGCGATTGCACGTTGGGGCACTGGACGTCTGCTCAGTGATAGCGGAAAAATTTTCACGGAAGTACTTCCTCAGAGTTATCCGGAGTTGCCGTTACTGCATGGTCCTGCCAGTCAGGCCAAAACCATGATGCGCCGCTATAACGAAATTAATCAGCTGTTCGCACCGCATGGCATTCGTTTAAAAGAATTATATTTAACGGAACGCATGACATGGTTTATGCAGTTTGATTCGGGATTACGCGTGATTGTGGATCAGGATCAAACCATGAGCAAGCTGCAACGTCTTAGCCATCTTTCCTATAGCGATTTGAAGCCAGTTTGGTCTAGAATTTCTTCAATTGATCTGCGCTATAGAAATGGGCTTGCGATTCAGTGGAAGAATGCAGCTCCACCAAAGATACAAAATGGTCATTTTATTGTAACGAATAATGACACCGGCGTTGAGAACGGCGTTACAGTAAAGCCATAATGTTCGGCTTTGAAAAATAGAGGCTTAGAGCCATAAATTAAACACAGGTAATGGTAGTAACGAATAATGAATGAAGCTGTTCCCTCAGTTGTTGCGATTGACATTGGGACGCACAAAGTTTCAGTTTTGATTGGTAAGGTACATGCGCCAGACAATATCCAGGTCATTGGGATGGCGACTGCTCGTAACCGAGGCATGAATAAAGGGAAAATTGTAAGTCTCGATAAAGTCATTACCGCAATAAAAAATGCCGTTCAAGAAGCGGAAGACATGGCGGAATGCCGTGTACATTCAGCCTGGATTTCAATTCCAAGTGCGGAGCTGAAAAGCTTTTATGCTTCAGGCCGTACTTCAGTTGACAATGCGGAACATACAATTACCACCAGTGAGGTGGTGCGCGCGCTTGAATTGGCTAAAGCCAGTCGTCAGATCTCAGATCATTATCTGGTCAGCGCAGTTCCACTAGGTTTTGAGCTGGATGATGCACCGGAATGGGTGTTGAATCCGATCCGTATGTCGGCGCACAGCATGACCGGGCATTATCATTTAATGATGTTGCCAATTAGCACCATGCAGAATATTGACCGTGCCCTGAAAGGTGCCAATATTGGTGTAGAGCGCATGGTGGTATCATGTCTGGCCACTGCTGAAGCCAGCTTGCTGAAAGATGAAAAAGAATATGGCGTATGTCTGGTCGACATCGGTGCCGGAACCACAAATCTTGCAGTTTATCTGGATGGTCGTCTGGCATTGACCCATACCATTCAGCGTGGTGGAGAACATGTAACACGTGATATCGCAGCGGTGTTACAGACTACCACTGAAGAAGCTGAACGTATTAAGCTGTTATATGGTTGTGTCGATCTGAAAGTAGTAAAACCGGACCATATGATTCAGTTCCAAGGTATTGATGGTCCGCAGACCATTAGCCGGATTGAACTGACTGAGATTATTATTGCGCGTTATAGTGAAATTCTGGGTCTGGTACGTGATGAGTTAGTGAAAAATGGTGCCATCCAGGGCTTGTATCATGGTGTGGTATTAACCGGTGATGCCAGCCATATTGAAGGTATGGTCAGCTATGTACGCCGCACTTTGGGTATATCGGCGCATTTGGGTAATCCGCCAGCACCAGTACATGCAGATGAAGCACATCAGGCAGCGCTGCGTCGTTCGCAGTACGCTACAGCTGCAGGTCTGCTGATGTTCAGCCAGAGTGACGCGCAGGAAACTATCGTAGAATCGGAAGAAAATGAAAGACTGTCGGTGACTCAGCGCGTTAAACGTGCCTGGTCAGGCTTTAATGAAACATTGAAGTCAATTTTTTAGTCGACATTTATTGTGAATATTGTTGAGAAGTTGTAGTAAAAAATGCCTGCACTTGACAACTGAGTTGTGGAGCAGCATTCTTAAAAACAATTTTTTATTAAGATCAGGGCAGTATACGGGCTTAGTGACTGCCAGTACTAAATTAGGAATTTTATAGGTCATGGCCTCATTTGAATTTTTTGAAGACGATCAAGACGATAGCATTGGTCAAGCCCGTTTCACTGTGTTTGGTGTAGGGGGTGCGGGTGGTAATGCTGTGCAGCATATGCTGCAATCAGACATCCAGGGTGTAAAATTTGTCTGTGCCAATACGGACAAACAGGCACTGGATCGCATGGAAGCTGAATTTAAAATTCAGCTCGGCGAACAAAGTACCCGTGGTCTAGGTGCAGGTGCAAACCCACAAGTCGGTCAAGCGGCAGCAGAAGAAAGCCGTGAACTGATCCGCCAGCATCTTGAAGGCACAGATATGGTGTTCGTGACTGCTGGTATGGGCGGCGGTACAGGTACCGGTGCAGCACCAGTGGTTGCAGAAATTGCTAAAGAAATGGGCATCTTGACAGTTGGTGTCGTGACTACGCCATTCAACTTTGAAGGTAAACGCCGTTTACAGTCCGCTGAGAAGGGTATTCAAGCCCTGGAACAGCACGTTGATTCCCTGATCATCATTCCAAACCAGCGCCTGCTGAAAGTATTCCGTGACATCTCGATGAAAGATGCTTACAAGAAGGCAGATGACGTTCTGTTAAATGCAGTACGCAGTATCTTTGATCTTGTGGTACGTCCAGGTCATATCAACCTTGACTTCGCCGATCTGAAAACAGCGATGAGCACACGTGGTTATGCCATGATGGGTGTAGGTCTTGGTCGTGGTGAAAACCGTGCACGCCAGGCAGCTGAACAGGCAATTCGCAGCCCATTACTGGATAACGTCACTATCATGAATGCCAAAGGCATCCTGATTAACGTGACTGGTGGTGATGATGTAACCTTCGGTGAAATTGAAGAAATTACCGATGTTGTGAACCAGATCGTGGACCTGGATGAAGGTCAAGTCTTCTACGGTACCGTATTCGATCCAGATGCGCGTGATGAAATTAGCGTAACTGTAATCGCAACAGGTCTGACCCGTAACTCGGCAGATGCTGCTGAGCCTGCGAAACGTACCAATGTACAGCAGTCACGTCCTGCAACAGCCCCGGCTGCAGTAGATGAAGATGATGTGCCAGCGATTCAGCGTCAACAAACTGGTGCAGGTGCGGCAGCGACGCCGGCTGCCTCTGTTTCAAGCCCACGTCCAACGCCAATGAGTATTCAGGATTATCTTAAAAATCAACAGCGTAAGTAATATGTAACAATATGTGTTTACGATGTTTCAACAGAAAAGGTGGCTTTAGGGCCACCTTTTTGTTTTTTATCAATGGCTAAATATGCTACCGTATAGCGGTTTTGTTGATGAACAGATGATAAAAGCATGTTGAAACAGCGTACCCTGAAACGTGTCGTGAAAGCGAGCGGCATCGGTCTTCATAGTGGGCAGAAAGTCATGATTAACTTCGTGCCACACCATGCCGATGGGGGAATTGTGTTTCGACGCATCGATCTGAATCCACCAGTGGACATTCCCGCCAATGCCATGCTGATCGAGGAAGCCTTCATGTGCTCGAATCTGGTTCAGGAAAATGCCAAAGTGGGTACCATTGAGCATGTCATGAGTGCCATTGCCGGCCTGGGCATCGATAACCTGATTATTGAAGTGTCAGCTTCTGAAGTGCCCATCATGGACGGTAGTGCCGGGCCATTTATCTATCTGCTGATGCAGGGTGGACTTCAGGAACTGCAGGCACCAAAGAAATTTATTAAAATCATCAAACCTGTAGAAGCGCTTATTGATGATAAGCGTGCGGCTTTTAGCCCGCATGAAGGCTTTCAGCTTAATTTCACCATCGACTTTGACCATCCTGCTTTCAAGAAAGAATACCAGTCTGCCACCATTGACTTCTCTACTGAAACCTTTGTATATGAAGTCAGTGAAGCGCGTACATTTGGCTTTATGAAAGATCTGGACTATCTCAAAGCCAATAATCTGGCTCTTGGTGCAAGTCTGGAAAACGCAATTGGCGTGGATGAAACTGGGGTAGTCAATGAAGAAGGGCTACGTTTTTCAGATGAATTTGTGCGTCACAAGATTTTGGACGCTGTCGGTGACTTATATCTGATGGGTCATCAGATTATCGCTAAATTCGACGGTTACAAGTCAGGCCATGCCTTAAATAACCAGCTTTTGCGTAATGTCAGCAGTGATCCGGATAGCTATGAAATTGTAACATTTGATGACATTGAAACTTGTCCAATTCCTTATGTGAATGTGACATAAGTCATTGTCTTTTAGTGTATATGTTATATTATAACAATATAGAATGAGAACTGGTTCTCGCAATTTACATTGTAAATCAACATGATTTAATTTGTATGTTATTTTTTATTGCTTGCCAAACGTAGTAAAGCTTGGCTAAGCTTAGGGTCGCTTATAAAGTCAGCAGCACTACGGAGCATATCCTGTGTTTCTGGGCTTAAGGCTCTTTCGGATTTTTCCGTAATCAAAGGTGTTTTGGATGGATTTCGTAAACACACTTGTAGTTTGGTTAAGTCCTTTAATTCGCTAATTTGAGAGAGTTGTGAAACGTATTGCTTCTGTAAGTAGGCCAACTGAGAAATCATGGCTTGGTTTTCACCAGTAAGCGTTAACACACCATTTTGATAGCAGACAACCTGCCACTGTTCCGGTTTGGGCAACAAAGGTTGAATGAGTTTTGTAAGTTTCTGCCATGCAGCAACTTGTGATGAGAGAAACGAGAAGTTTCCTGTTTTTATGTGTTTTCTTGTTTGTTGAAAAACGTTGACAGGTTCAGACATACATCATTCCTACATGATTATGCCTTAATCTTATGCGCTCTTTTCGGTAGATATCAAGGAAGAGATCACCCAAGGAACTCGATTAAAACAGTTTTAGAGAGGTTTTTTATGCATTTGCGACGTATTTTGTTGGCATTTTCCCTGGCGAGTTCAGCTGCTTCTGTAGCATTCGCAGATTTAGTGGATCTAAATCAGGAAAGTGGATCCGTCGATCGTCTTGAGCAGCTTACACGGACTTTAGCACAGGGCGCTTATACACAATCAGATGATGTTTATATCCCTGCTGAAACCAAATTAAGCGTTCAGCTCCGTGAGAAGCCAGTTGAGCTCAACAATGCAACGATTGAGAAAAAATACGGCGCTTCTAAGTCTACATCTAAATCTTCTTCAAGTTTTTCATCTTCTCCATATTCTTGGTTAGTGGCACATCCTCTGCCAAACCTGAAACGTGTCAGCTCTGACTTTGGTGGTCGTACCATGAATGGTCGCGCTGAAAACCATTCTGGTCTGGATATGTCTGCACCAAGCGGTACACCGATCTATGCGACGGGTCCTGGTATTGTGACCAAGTCAGGTTGGGGTACAGGTTACGGCCAATACGTGGAAATTAACCACGGTAATGGTTACCTAACTCGTTATGCACATGCTTCACGTCTGATTGCACGTGTGGGTGATCGCGTAGAAGCAGGTGAGCACATTGCCAACGTAGGATGTACAGGTCGCTGTACGGGCCCGCATTTACACTATGAAGTAGTAAAAGACGGTCAGCGTAAGAATCCTTCGACTTATCTTGCCATGCTGCCATAAGGCCTGTCAGGTCATTTAAGCTATCCTGTACATAACACCTACAGAAAAAGCACATCCATATTTAAAAGTAATAAATCTCTGGTCTCTTTCTAAAATGAGAGAAACTGGAGATTTATTGCTTTCAAGTCTTAATTTATCACTAAAAAATATGAGCAATGTATAATTTTGATTCTTTACTGACTCAGATTTGTATCTTTGTGTAATAAATGATCAACAGGTATTTAGCTGCTAAATACCCCAGCATTCGCGCATTCAGCGTAGGCGATACCTGTCACTGCCCTAAATATGATACATATAAACGATTAATGTAGATCTTTAGGAACAGTAGATTATGGCGTTTTATGGCGATACAGACGCGCAAGAAACTCAAGAATGGCAAGACGCTTTTGACTCTGTTTTGCAACACATGGGCACTGAGCGTGCAGCTTTCTTATTAGAGAAACTTTATCAGCGCGCGATTGCTAAGCATGTTCCCATTCAGCGTTTAAATACTCCTTACTTAAACACGATTTCTGTTGAAGAACAACCACCTATGCCGGGTGACCAGGACATGGAGCGCCGTATTCGTGCGCTGATCCGCTGGAATGCACTGGCGATGGTTCTTCGCGCGAACAAAACTGGCGATGATCTAGGTGGCCACTTGGCCAGTTTTGCATCATCCGCAACCTTATATGATGTAGGCTTTAACCACTTCTTCCGTGCCAATAGCGATAGCTTCGGCGGTGACATGATCTATTATCAAGGTCACTGTGCTCCGGGTATCTATGCACGTTCATTTCTGGAAGGCCGTTTAACGGAAGACCATTTAAATAACTTCCGTCGTGAAGTAGATGGCGTTGGCTTACCTTCTTATCCACATCCATATTTGATGCCGGATTACTGGCAATTCCCGACTGTATCGATGGGTCTGGGTCCGATTATGTCGATCTACCAGGCACACATTCAAAAGTATTTGATGAACCGTGGCTTGATCAAGGAAGAAGATCGTAAAGTCTGGGCTTACCTGGGCGACGGCGAGATGGATGAGCCAGAAAGTACCGGTGCAATCTCTCTGGCTGGTCGTGAAAAGTTAGATAACCTGATTTGGGTGGTCAACTGTAACCTGCAGCGTCTTGATGGCCCGGTACGTGGTAACGGCAAGATCATCCAGGAACTTGAGTCGCTATTCCGTGGTGCAGGCTGGCGCGTAATTAAAGTCGTTTGGGGTCGTCATTGGGATCCACTGCTTGCCAAAGATGAAACTGGCGCTCTAAAAGCGATTATGGAAGAAGCGGTAGACGGCGATTACCAACGTTACCAAGTAAAAGGTGGTGCTTATACACGTGCGCACTTCTTTGGTAAATACCCAGAAGCTGAAGAGCTGGTTAAAGGTTTAAGTGATGAAGACATCGACAACTTGAACCGCGGTGGTCACGATCCATTCAAAGTATATGCAGCCTATGCAGAAGCAATGAAATCCACAGGTCAGCCAACCGTTATCTTGGCGAAAACAGTGAAAGGCTATGGCCTGTCTGAAGAAATTGAAGCGGTGAATAAGACTCACCAAATCAAGAAAATGCAGCTTGAGTCGTTGAAATATGTGCGTAACCGTTTCAACTTGCCATTTACTGATGAGCAGTTAGAAGAAGTTCCATTCTACCGTCCAAGCGAAAATTCGCCTGAATTGAAATATATGAAGGCACGTCGTGAGGCGCTCGGTGGTTACCTGCCTGCACGTCGTAAGGAGAGCGAACAGCTTGCGATTCCAGAACTGTCGGTATTTGACGCAGTACTTGCAGGTTCTAACGGTAAGCAACAATCAACCACCATGGTGATGGTTCGTTTAATTTCTTCATTATTGAAAGAAAAAGCCATCAAAGACCGCGTGGTTCCAATCGTTCCAGATGAAGCGCGTACATTTGGTCTGGAAGGTATGTTCCGTCAGCTGGGTATTTATGCTGCACATGGTCAAAAATACACGCCTGAAGACCAGGAACAATTGATGCATTACCGTGAAGCAAAAGACGGTCACATGCTTCAAGAAGGGATTAATGAAGCGGGTGCGATGAGTGCTTGGGCTGCGTTGGCAACCAGTTATTCAACCAATAACCTGCCAATGATTCCAATGTACATGTACTACTCTATGTTCGGTTTCCAGCGTATTGGTGACATTGCATGGGCGGCAGGTGATGCGCAAGCACAAGGCTTCTTGCTGGGTGCAACAGCGGGTCGTACTACATTGAATGGTGAAGGCTTACAGCACCAGGATGGCCATTCGCATATTCTTGCGAATACGATTCCAAACTGTATTTCTTATGATCCTTGCTTTGGTTATGAGCTTGCCGTGATTGTTCACGATGGCTTGAAGCGTATGTACGTGAATCAAGAGCGTGTGTTCTACTACTTAACCGTAATGAACGAAAACTACGAGCATCCTGCAATGCCACAAGGTGTTGAAGAAGGCATCAAACGTGGTATGTATCTGCTGGAAGAAGACGAGAAAGCGACTGTCCAGTTGCTTGGTTCAGGTGTGATTCTGCGTGAAGTGATCAAAGCTGCGAAGATCCTGCGTGAAGAATATCAAATCCATTCAAACGTATACAGCGTAACCAGTTTCAACGAGCTGGCACGTGATGGTATGGCGTGTGAAGAGTACAACCGTTTACATCCATTAGCTGAAGAAGTGAAAGAGTCTTGGGTTGCTCAGCAACTACGTGGCACAAATGGTATTGTAGTTTCTGCAACAGACCATATGCGTGCGTATAGTGAGCAAATCCGTGCCTACCTTCCAGACAACCGCCCATTCGTTGCATTGGGTACTGATGGTTATGGCCGTTCCGATACACGTGCCAAACTTCGTAGCTACTTCGGTGTAGATGCTGCTCATATTGTGGTTGCTACATTGAAGAAACTGGCTGACGAAGGTGAAGTAGATGCTCGTCTAGTGAAAGATGCGATTTCTAGCTTCGAGCTGGATACTGATCGTCCAGTTGCATGGGCGCCACAAGCAACGCCTGAACTACACGCTGTTGCTGACTACAAGGAGGAGAACTAATCATGCAAATTACGACTCCTGATATTGGTGTAGATAAGGCAACAGTTGCTGAAATTCTGGTGAAAGTGGGTGATACCATTACCATCGATGAAAGCATTGTGCTGCTGGAATCTGACAAAGCCTCTGTTGAAGTGCCTAGCACTTCAGCAGGCGTGGTAAAAAGCATTCTGGTTAATCAGGGTGATGAAGTATCTGAAGGTGCAGTACTCATTGAATTAGAGGCTGAAGACGATGTCAATGCTGTAGAAACCCAGCAAGCTGATGTGTCAGACAAAACTTCGGAAAATACCCCGACTTCATTACCTGATGATGAAATCCTTCAGGAAGTGGCTTCACATCAGCCGGGCACTGCGGCTAAACAAAGCCAAGCACTTGCTGCTAATAGCGCTGCATCTGCAACTGTTGAAGTGAAAGTGCCAGATATCGGTGTAGAAAAAGCACTGGTGGGTGAAATTCTGGTACAGGTCGGTGATGAAATCACGGTTGATCAAAGCATCGTGGTCGTAGAGTCTGATAAAGCAACTGTTGAAGTTCCAAGCACTGTCGATGGCACAGTAGAAGCTATTCAAATTAAGGAAGGTGACACCGTTAAAGAAGGTGTGGTTATCCTGGCAGTGAAAACTGCGGCTTCAGTATCGGCTCAGCAAGCAGCTCCTGAGTCGGCTGAACAGGCTCCTGCACCAGCAGCACCTGAAGCCAAAGCTGAAACAGTTACACAAGCACCCGCAGCGCCTGCTGGCGATGTGGAAGTGAAAGTACCTGACTTGGGTGTCGACAAAGCTGCTGTAGCAGAAATTCTGGTACAGGTCGGTGACAAGGTTGAGAAAGACCAAAGTATCATCGTGGTGGAATCGGATAAGGCGACTGTCGAAGTGCCAAGCACGACTGCAGGTGTGATCAAGTCAATTCATGTCGAGCTCGGCCAGAACGTTTCTGAAGGCATTGCACTGATTACGATTGAAGCTGCAGGGCAGTCAGCACCTGCGACAGCTCCGGCTCCAAAAGCAGAAGTGTCAGCAGCTAAAGCCGTACCTGTACCAGCTGCAGTGCCAAAAGTTGAGACTGCTGCTGCATCTGAAACGCAAAATGCAGACAAGCTCACCAAAGAGCAGAACGCTGCCAATGCCAAAGTCTATGCCGGTCCCGCAGTTCGTAAGCTTGCACGTGAGCTGGGAGTGGTACTTGCTGAAGTCAAAGCATCTGGTCCGCATGCGCGCCTGATGAAAGAAGATCTGTTTGCATATGTGAAAACACGTCTGACTGCACCGGCATCTGCTGCAGTTGCGCCAGCCGCGGCTGCACCCGCAGGCTTACCAAAACTACCAAGCTTCGATGCATTTGGTGGCGTGGAAGAGAAAGCCTTGACGCGTTTGCAGCAGGTTTCTATTCCGCAGTTGTCTCTCAATAATTACATCCCGCAAGTGACACAGTTCGACTTGGCCGATATTACTGAACTTGAAGCATGGCGTAATGAGCTGAAAGGCAACTTTAAGAAAGAAGGTCTAAGCCTGACCATTATGTCATTCATTATCAAGGCAGTAGCACACCTGCTGAAAGAAGAGCGTGAATTTGCAGGTCATTTGGCAGATGACGGTAAGTCAGTCCTGTTGCGTAACGAAATCCATATGGGGATTGCAGTCGCAACACCAGATGGTTTGACGGTTCCTGTACTGCGTAATCCAGATCAAAAATCCATTAAGCAAATTTCGAAAGAATTGGGTGAACTGGGTCAAAAAGCACGTGATAAGAAACTTTCACCGAAAGATCTGCAAGGTGCAAACTTCACGATTTCAAGTCTTGGAGCAATTGGTGGTACAGCGTTTACCCCACTTGTGAACTGGCCACAAGTTGCAATCCTGGGTATTTCACCTGCGACCATGCAACCGGTTTGGAATGGTGAGGGCTTTGATCCACGCTTAATGCTTCCATTGTCATTGTCATACGATCATCGTGTGATTAATGGTGCAGATGCGGCACGCTTCACCAATAAGTTAAGCAAATTGTTAAAAGATATTCGTAGCCTATTGATCTAATGCATTAATGCTTTAATAGAAAGACCCTGCTCCGGCAGGGTTTTTTTATATTACGATTTGTAAATATGGATACTCTTGATTATAATGAGCCTACTTCATTGGGGAGTAGCCGCCTTTTGCGCAAAGCGAAAGGGTGATGGTCAACATATTTGTCCTGAACCGGACATGGTCATCATAGCAAAGAACCAAATGAGCTTCTTGAAGCTTTCTTTTGTTGGCAAGACCTTTGATTTACCATTCTGCAGATTTTGGCTGGCGGGAAGGGTAAGTCATCGGTAGCACATGCCAGCCAGAGAAAGACACATGTACGAATTCCTTCTTTCAACTGCCGTCGTAGCACTTGCCGAAATGGGCGATAAGACCCAATTGCTTGCCTTGCTGCTTGCCGCGCGATTCAGAAAGCCTGTTCCTATTCTTATTGCGATCTTGCTAGCGACCTTGATTAACCACGGTTTGTCTGCGGTATTGGGTCAGTGGATTACCACGGTCATCAGTCCAGATGTGTTGTTATGGGTTGTTTCAATTGGTTTTATTGCCATGGCGATCTGGATGCTGATTCCGGATGAACTTGGTGATGAATCTTCTAGCATCAATAAATGGCAAAAATTGGGGGTGTTTGGTGCGACCTTTATCCTATTCTTCCTGGCAGAAATTGGTGACAAAACCCAAGTTGCAACTGTAGCCCTGGCAGCACGTTTTGACAGTGTGCTTTGGGTGATGCTGGGAACCACAATAGGTATGATGATTGCCAATGCACCGGCAGTTTTTATTGGGGATAAGCTGGCAAACCGCCTGCCAATCGCCTTGATTCACAAAATTGGTGCGTTGATCTTCCTGTTGATTGGTATTGGTACCTTGCTCAAACATTATTATTTCTAATTCATAAGAATAATATATTAAATCCTGAGCTAAAAACTCGGGATTTTTTATTGTGAAATAGCTATCAAAATGCTGATAAATAAGGCTATATAGACATTTTTATTTATTGTAAGTTTCTCTGAATACTTATATGTTAACAACAACACAAAAATCATTTTTAAATGTATAAAATTGGGGAAAGTTATGGCTTTTGAACGTACCACATCACAGGTTTTATTCGATGATGGCATCCACAAGTGCATTAGTTTTACCAGCCTGGTAAAAGGTGAAGGCGTTCAGGCCAACCAGTTTTTAATTATTGATAATAACCGTGCGGCAGTACTGGATCCGGGGGGTGACCTGACTTATGTGCCGCTCACCATGGAACTGAACAAGTATACCCGTCTGGCCAATCTGGACTATGTCATGGCCTCGCATCAGGATCCGGACATTATCACTTCGATGCCGCGCTGGTTAGTCTATACCGATGCCAAAGTGGTCGCGTCCAAGCTCTGGGCACGTTTCTTGCCGCACCTGAACTCGGCCTTTATGAGTGACCGCATGAAAGGTAACTGGTTAGATCGTCTGGTGGAGCTGCCGGATCATGGCCAGATTATCAAACTAGGCAATTCCAATATTGTGGCAATTCCTGCTCATTTTCTGCATTCAGTCGGTAATTTCCAATTCTATGACCCGATTGCAAAAATCCTGTTTTCAGGCGATATGGGCGCGTCTATGGTCGAAGACGCTTCGCGTCCACTGGAAAACTTTGCGGCGCATATCCCGAAAATGAAGGGTTTTCACCAGCGTTATATGTGTAATAACAAGGTGATCCGTCTCTGGGTGCAAATGGTACGTACCATGGATGTAGAAATGATCGTGCCACAGCACGGTACACCGTTTGTGGGCAAAGAGCAGATTAATCTGTTTCTGGACTGGATTGAAACCCTGGAATGTGGCACTGACTTAATGGATGAAACGGTATTTACCTGTCCGGAATAACAGGAAAAATTAAAAAAATACTTGAGTGAAAAAACAACATTTTTTATATTTTCGGATTCCAAAAAATCTTTTTGATGACGAGAATTTATAAAAAATGTTGTCTCAAGTTCCAACACAGGATGCATGTTTAAGTTGTGGCGCATGTTGCGCCCATTTCAGGGTGTCGTTTTACTGGGCAGAGGGCATTCCTATGCCAGAGCACTATACGGAACCTGTTACATCGGTGTATTCGTGTATGGCCGGGACCAATCAGAAAAATCCGCGCTGTATTGCATTACAAGGTACGATTGGTGAGCAGGTCAGTTGTGGTATGTATGAGCTACGCAGTACTTCATGTAAGGAAGTACAGGTTGCAGATGCGCAGTGTAATAAAGCCCGCATTGCCCATAATATGATTCCATTCATCCAGATCGATCGGGATGAAGCTGGGAATGACAATAACTTTGAACGCGTCAGCTAAATCTGCATGCAAGATTTACAAAAGCAGGGCTTAGGCTCTGCTTTTTTATTGGGTATAGGTGTTGGTATGAGTGAGCCTCGAATCTGCCATGTTGCAGGCAAATGATTATTTTTCCATGATCTGTTTTTTATCTCACTATCTGTGGAAAAGAAGAAGTGTATAAATGATTTTGTAAGCTTAATTATTCTTCTTGCCAAGCTGGAATATTTAAACTGTTGATTGAATAGTCGAATTTATAAATTTAGCCAGTTAAATTAGATCTAAGTCCAGATTTCGACAAAATAAATTTTGCAATTGCAATGAAATTTAGAGCTAAATTTGTTTATAATGGCGCACGGAAATTACCAGTGAGACTGTTATGTTGACCATCGTTCAAGACGCGTTAACCTTCGATGATGTCCTATTACTCCCTGCCTACTCTACTGTTCTCCCAAAAGATGTCTCTCTAAAGACACGCCTGACTCGCGGCATTAACCTGAATATTCCTCTTGTGTCTGCAGCTATGGATACGGTGACTGAATCCCGTATGGCGATTGCAATGGCGCAAAATGGTGGTATCGGTATTCTGCACAAGAACATGGATATTGCTGCACAGGCTGCTGAAGTACGTCGTGTGAAGAAATTCGAAGCGGGTATGGTGAAAGATCCAATCATTGTTACCCCAGAAACTACCGTTCGTGAGTTGATTGCCTTAACTCAGGCAAACAATATTAGCGGTGTACCTGTTGTTAAAGATGGCAAAGTGGTTGGTATCGTGACAGGTCGTGATACACGCTTTGAAACCAATCTTGAACAGCCAGTCAGCAACATCATGACAGGTCAGGAGCGTCTGGTCACAGTTCGTGAAGGTGAGTCGAAAGAAAACATCCAGGCCTTACTGCAAAAACACCGTATCGAAAAAGTTCTGGTTGTAAATGAACAGCAAGAACTGAAAGGTTTGATCACGGTTACAGATTTCCGCAAAGCTGAAAGCTATCCAAACAGCTGTAAAGATGACCTGGGTCGCCTACGCGTGGGTGCTGCGGTTGGTACGGGTGCAGAAACACCAAGCCGTGTTGAAGCATTGGTTGAAGCTGGTGTAGACGTGATTGTCGTCGATACTGCACATGGTCACTCTGCTGGTGTGATTGAACGTGTACGTTGGGTAAAACAGAATTTCCCACAAGTTCAGGTGATTGGCGGTAATATTGCGACGGGTGATGCTGCACTTGCACTTCTGGATGCTGGTGCAGATGCTGTTAAAGTGGGTATCGGTCCTGGCTCCATCTGTACGACGCGTATTGTTGCGGGTATTGGTATGCCACAAATCTCTGCAATCGATTCAGTTGCGAATGCATTGAAAGAACAGATTCCATTGATTGCTGATGGTGGTATCCGTTTCTCTGGCGATATGGCAAAAGCGATTGGCGCTGGTGCAAGCACCATCATGGTGGGTTCACTGTTGGCTGGCACCGAAGAAGCACCAGGTGAAGTTGAGTTCTTCCAGGGTCGTTACTATAAAGCTTACCGTGGTATGGGCTCATTAGGTGCGATGGCTGGAGCAACAGGTTCTGCAGACCGTTATTTCCAGGATTCTAAAGCAGGTGCCGAGAAACTGGTTCCAGAAGGCATTGAAGGCCGTGTACCTTATAAAGGCCCAATGGGTAACATTGTGCATCAGATGATGGGCGGTCTGCGTTCATCTATGGGTTATACCGGTTCTGCAGTGATTGAAGATCTTCGTCAAAATGCGAAGTTTGTGAAAATCACTTCTGCAGGTATGTCTGAATCTCACGTACATGACGTGACGATTACCAAGGAAGCGCCAAACTATCGCGTTGGCTAATTTCCTTTCTGCACTCATTCGAAAAAAGCCGTCATAGCAATGACGGCTTTTTTATTTTGGTGTAAAGTGTTGCTCATTGTAAAAATGGATGGTGTAATTCATCCACTAAGAAGAGAGACAACAATGAGTTATTTTGGTACCGATGGTATTCGTGGCAAGTTTGGCGTATTGCCGATTACCCCTGAATTTGCACTTAAATTAGGCTTTGCAGCAGGGAAGGTACTCAAGCGACATAGCAAGAAAAATAAACCGCTGGTGGTGATGGGGAAAGATACCCGTTTATCAGGCTATATTTTGGAATCTGCCTTGCAGGCGGGCCTTAATGCGGCAGGTGTTTATGTACATTTACTGGGTCCATTACCGACTCCTGCAATTGCCCATTTGACCCGTGCACTGCATGCCAGTCTGGGTATTGTTATTTCAGCTTCTCATAATCCGTATTTTGATAACGGGATTAAATTTTTCTCTAGTGAAGGCAAGAAACTACCGGATGCCTTACAAGATGAAATTAATCAGGAGCTCGAAAAAGAAATAAGTATTGAAGATACGGCGAACCTGGGTAAAAGTTTCCGTGTCAAAGATGCTAATGGTCGTTATATCGAATTCTGTAAATCGACTTTCCCATATCATTTAGATCTGAATGATTTAACGATTGTAGTGGATTGTGCCAATGGGGCAGCCTATAACGTGGGTCCTGCAGTGTTCCGTGAATTGGGCGCAAAAGTTATTGCAATGTTTGATGATCCTGATGGTCTCAATATCAATAAAGACTGTGGCTCAACACATCCTGAGAATCTGCAAAAAGCAGTCGTTGAATATCAGGCTGATCTTGGGATTGCCTTTGATGGAGATGCTGACCGTGTCATTATGGTCGACAAAAACGGTGAGCAGATTACTGGTGACCATATTCTGTATATCCTTGCGACTCAGGCCAAAAATAAGCCAGCAGGAATTGTAGGCACACTCATGAGTAATATGGCGCTGGAACTGGCTGTAGAAAAAGCCCAAGTCTCATTCTTGCGTGCCAAGGTGGGTGACCGTTATGTATTACAAGGTCTGGAGCAAAAGGGATGGGTCACTGGCGGTGAGCCATCCGGTCATATCCTGACATTAGACAAGAGCACCACGGGTGATGCCATTATTGCTGCGCTACAAGTATTGACAGTGATGGTCGAGCAGAAGAAAGCCCTGCATGAACTGGTAGCTGATTTCCGCTTGTTACCGAACGTATTGGTCAATGTACGTCTGGATGCCATGTTTGATCCGTACGCCGTCCCTGCGCTTGCTGCTGAATTTGAAAAAGCAGAACAACAGCTGAAAGGCCGTGGCCGCTTGCTGATTCGTAAGTCAGGTACTGAGCCGGTTATTCGTGTTATGGTGGAAGGCGAAGACCTGGATGAAGTCACTACACTGGCCCATTCATTGGCAGATGCTATACGTGCCAATGCTGCCTAAACTTGCTGACTGATTATAGAGAGATGGAATGACTGATTTAATTAAAGATCTGAGTGAACTACGCCTGAATTATCAGAAAGGCGAGCTGCTTGAGGATCAGGTTAAACTGGATCCACATGAACAGTTTTTGCTCTGGTTTAACCATGCCCTGGCAGCGCAATTGCATGAGCCTTATGCCATGTCACTGGCTACGGCAAATGCGCAAGGTCGTCCGCATGTACGCACAGTCTTGCTACGTGGGGCGACTCCAGATGGCTATGCTTTCTATACCAATTATGATAGCCAGAAAGGGATGGATCTTGAGGTAAATCCTTATGCTGAGCTGCTATTTTACTGGCAGGAGCAGGAACGACAAATCCGTGTTTCTGGGCGTGTAGTTAAAATCTCTGAAGAAGAATCCACAGATTATTATCATAAGCGTCCACGTGACAGTCAGATTGCTGCGCATGTCAGTACGCCCCAGAGTGGTGTGATTGCCAGTCGTGATGAGCTGCAGCAGCGTTTCTGGGACTATCATGATACGATGGCGAACCAGGAACAGCTTGATAAGCCAGAATTCTGGGGTGGTTACCGTTTAGTACCTGATTATTATGAATTCTGGCAAGGACGTCCAAATCGTTTGCATGATCGTCTGAGTTATACCAAGAATGACGATGCCTGGACATTGCAGCGACTGATGCCATAAATGCCAAAACTTGAAATCAAGCAGCGCCCTTTACTGACCCGTCCTGAATCTTTTCAGGACGTACCGTCTTTTATTGCAGAGATTCTGGCACGCCGTGGAGTGGAATCGCAGCAGGAGCTGGAGCTGAAACTCAAGCATCTGTTGGCACCGAGCATGAAAGGCTTGCCGGAAGCCATTCAGCTGATCGATGCAGCGATTGATGCAGGTCAGAAAATCGTGATTGTCGGTGATTATGATGCCGATGGTGCCACCAGTACCGCATTAATGCTGCTGGCACTGCGTGATATGGGAGCGGATGTTGATTATCTGGTCCCCGACCGTTTTAAATATGGCTATGGCTTAACGCCGGCAATTGCTGATCTGGCATTTGCCAGTTTTACCCCTGATCTACTCATTACTGTGGATAATGGTATTTCCAGTCATGACGGGGTAAAACAGGCACAAGATCATGGTATGCAAGTGATCATCACTGATCACCATCTTACCACCAAACCGACACCTGCTGCTGAAGCGGTGGTCAATCCAAATCAGCTCGGTTGTGAATTTCCAAGCAAGGCACTGGCTGGGGTAGGCGTGGCTTTCTATGTATTAGCCAATCTATCTACCCATCGTAAGAAGCTTGGTAAGTCTTCTACAGTAATCACCAATTATCTGGATCTGGTGGCACTGGGAACCTATGCAGATGTAGCTAGCCTGGACTATAACAACCGCATTCTGGTTGATGCTGGACTGAAGCGGATTCAGCAGCACTTATGCCGTCCAGGGATTAGTGCACTGCTGGAAATCGCAGGGCGGGATGCAGCAACGTTAAAAGCCCAAGATCTCGGTTTTGTACTCGGTCCGCGCATTAATGCGGCTGGACGTATGGAAACCATGGATATCGGGATTGAATGTCTGCTCGCTAAAGATCTGGCAACTGCTTATCCACTCGCAGAACAGCTGAATCAGCTCAATGTCGAGCGCCGTCAGGTCGAAGGCAAGATCAAGCAGGAGGCGCTGGCTGAACTGGAAAAAATCCAGCTGGATGAAACAGAGCTGCCAGCTGCCCTGATCATGTTTGAACAGCATTGGCATCAAGGCGTGATTGGAATTGTCGCTGGACGTTTAAAAGAACAGTTTCATCGTCCAAGTATTGTTTTTGCTGCAGATGCAGATGGCATTCATATCAAGGGTTCTGCACGTTCAATTGAGGGGATTCATATCCGTGATGCGATTGAGCGGGTGGCTGAACAAAATCCACATATTGTCAGTCACTTTGGTGGGCATGCAGCAGCAGCAGGACTGACCATTAAAAAAGCACATTTTGCTGAATTTAAGCAGACCTTTGAACAGTTAATTGGCAGTATGGATGAAAGTCTGTTTACTGCAACGTTATGGACTGATGGTGAGTTGCCAGCCTCTGCATTTCAGATTGATACAGTAGATCTTTTGCATAATCTGAGCCCATGGGGACAGAAATTTCCACAACCTATATTTGAAGGCATATTTAAAGTATTGGATTATCGCTGGCTTAAAGAGGTACATCTGAAGCTGCGAGTGGCGTTGGAAAATGGACAGGTGGTGGATGCGATTGCTTTTAATGCAGCCAGTAAATATCAGTTTGACCCAATGCAGGACAGTGTACGTCTGGTCTATGAACTGGATAAAAATATCTTCAATGGAAATGTCAGTTTGCAGATGCGGATTGCACATCTGGAACAGTAAATAAAAAAAACCGCTCTTTTGAGCGGTTTTTTTATACTCTGTAATATTTAATTAGAAGCGATAGGCACCACGTACACCGAAGATGTCAGCATTGTCACCAAAAGTAATACCACCTTCTAAACTAAATTGCTGAGAAAAGAATTTTTTAGCACGTATACTAAATACGTCAGTACCTTCTAAGTCAGAATCAGTATATCCAATACCTACACTAAAGGTTTTATCTAGATATAAATCAGCTCCCAGATTATACGCATCGATGTCACCGAAACTGGCACCAGCTTCAAAATTCATATCATAAGTTCCAACTTGAGTTACATATTTCGCACGTAACGTTGGATCAATTTCATCATCTGCGTCATCTTCAGAAATGCCGATAAGTCCTAAAGCAACTAATAAACCAGGAACTGGTAAGTAGCCTGCTTCAGCGCTATAACTGGTTAAATCCCCAAAATCATTATCAAAATGAGAAAGACTACCACTCAAGTAAAAATCTGAATTTGGAACAAAGTATTTAATACCTGCTTGAATCCCAAAAATCTCTGAGTCATCTACATAACTTAAAGCACCATTTATATTGCTCGCGCGATTTAAGAATGCAGCTTCGTTTAAAGGGTAATTTTTGATTTGAACTGGGCTGAAGTAATGAGTGCCATCAATCGAAAAACCTACATCTGAACCACCTTGGTCGCGGTCTAGGATCTCAATAGTGCCACCTACTTCAGTCTGATAAGCATGGCTCAAACCAAATGTACCCAGCAGGGCAGTTACAAGTACAATTTTTTTTAACATGTAAAAGTCTCGGTTGTTATTGATAAAACTTGAAATTTTATACTTGTAACAAATTGTATGTTTTTTATTCTTATGGTCAAGACCATTGGTCTTATTTTGGTGCATTAAAAAGCCCCTCCGAAGAAGGGCTTTTTTATTAAAGCTATGTCTAACTTAGATTAGAAGCGGTATTTTGCAGCTACACCAAATTTGTTGTAGTCATTATTACCTGCTTCACCAAAGCCTACACGGCCTTCAAGGCTAACTTGCTGGTTGATGAATTTACGTGCACTCACACCAAATTCACTACGGTCGATAAGGTCATTGTTCTGATAGTCAGCACCAACGCTTAAAGTTTTATCGATAAAGTAGTCAGCTTTCAGGTTGTACTCATCGAGATCACCAAAAGCGGCACCAGCTTCAAGGTTAATGTCTTTACCGTTGCTTAAGGTAGTCACATATTTTGCACGAAGTGTTGGATCTACACCGTCATCACGGTCGTTATCCCATCCTTTCACACCAGCAGCAATCAATAAGCCTGGTGCTGGAAGGTAACCCACTTCTGCAGCATAAGTCGTTAGGTCATTATCGAAGTCATCATTGTCTTGCAAGTCATGACCACTCACCTTACCACCTAGATAGAAGTCTGAATTCGGTACAAAGTATTCTGCACCGACACCGTAACGATGTGCTTCAGCATCACCAATTTCATCATATTGGTATTCAGCTTTCACATTACTTGCACGATCAAGGAAAGCAGCTTCGGCTAATGGTGAATTACGCGTTTGTACAGGATTAAAGTAGTAAGTGCCATCTACACCGAAAGAGCCGCTTGAACTACCGTTGTCCGGATCTGTTAAGCCTGCTGATGCACCAATTTCTGCTTGATAAGCATGTGCTGCGGTACCCGTAAAAGCTACGGCTGAAATTAGTGCTGAAGCGATTGCTAATTTTTTCATGCGGATACTCCCCTCTGAAATATTGGCTGGGATTTAATAAATTTTTTGTTACAGTTTCAGTCTAGCCCAAATCGACAGATCGTCAATCAAGGGAAAGTTACATTAATGTCAATTCAGTAATTTTGTGTAATTTTATGATTTTAATTCATTGAAATATAAATAAAAAAAACAATGTTTTGTTTTATTAAAACTATGTAAAGATTGTGAATTTTAGAGATTTTGATTAATAAATAATCAGAAAATTTATGATTAAATAGACTGGTTGAGTTTTAAAAAATTAGAAATTTTTCGTTAATAAAATTCATTTTGAATGCATTTTCTCTCTATATGAAGATGAATCAACACTGCTAAATTGATTGAGTTGAATTATTGAAATAAATATTTATGGCAGGCAGAAATCATACAGATGTCCTGTTCAAACTGCGGGAAAGGACTGTGATATAATTGCCTGCTAAAAATTTATGCCTTATTGATTGAGAGAAATTCACGTGGAAATTAATCCTTATCTACTCCAGCTAAAAGACTTGAACGAACGTGGTCAAACACTACGGGGGTATCTTTGACTACGATCTGAAAAAAGAGCGTTTGGAAGAGGTTCTCCGTGAATTAGAAGATCCAGCCATCTGGAATGATCAGAACCGTGCGCAGGCTATGGCCAAAGAAAAAGGCGAGCTTGAGAATGTACTGAATGTACTGGATGGTCTGGCGAATCAGCTTGAAGATGCACAAGCCATGCTTGATCTGGCTGTAGAAGCCGATGAAGAAGCCATGCTTGAAGATGTTCAGGCAGAATTAACAACAGCAGAAGAAGAGCTGGCAAAGCTTGAATTCCGTCGTATGTTCAGTAATCCAATGGATCCAAATCCATGCTATGTGGAAATTCAGGCAGGTTCAGGTGGTACAGAAGCACAAGACTGGGCATCGATGCTGCTGCGTATGTACATGCGCTGGATTGAACGTCATGGTTTTAAAGCAGAAGTGATGGAAGAGTCTGACGGTGATGTAGCCGGGATCAAGTCTGCTACGATCCGTGTAGAAGGTGAGTATGCCTATGGCTGGTTACGTACCGAATCAGGTGTACACCGTCTAGTACGTAAATCACCATTTGACTCGGGTAACCGCCGTCATACCTCATTCTCTGCAGTGTTTGTATCGCCTGAAGTAGATGACAATATTGAGATTGAAATCAATCCTTCAGATGTTCGTACAGATACTTACCGTGCCTCGGGTGCCGGTGGTCAGCACATTAACAAAACTGACTCTGCGGTACGTCTGACTCATATTCCAACCGGTATTGTGGTGGCCTGTCAGAACCAGCGTTCACAACATGCCAACCGTGACCATGCCTGGAAACAGTTACGTGCAAAACTCTATGAACTGGAAATGAGCAAACGTAATGAAGCGGCTCAAGCATTAGAAGACTCGAAGTCTGACATTGGTTGGGGTAGCCAGATCCGTTCTTATGTACTGGATGACTCACGTATCAAAGACTTACGTACTGGTGTTGAAAATTCAAATACAGGTGCAGTTCTGGATGGTGATCTGGATAAATTTATTGAAGCAAGCTTAAAACAAGGCCTGTAAACAGACCTTTTAACTCTCTGCGTAGCAAAGCAGATACAGTTTGTGACTCTTATATCTAAAATATTCGATATATAAATCGAAAAAATACGATATACTGGGATAAATGCTGCAATCAGCTTTGTTGCGCACGACTATGTGATGTGACTATGGACTTTGATCTGATCTTTAAAGCACTGGCAAATCCCACACGCCGACAAATTCTGGAATGGTTAAAAACACCAGAGCAGTTTTTGTCTGCCGAAGAATGTGGCGGCTTTCAGCGTGGTGTTTGTGCGGGCCAGATTGAAAAATTAGGGCAAGTCTCGCAGTCCACCATGTCCAATCATTTGTCCGTGTTACAGCAGGCGGGATTAATTACTGCCACTAAACATGGGCAATGGTCATATTTCTCCCGCAACGAAGCTTTGATTCAGCAGTACATCGAACATCTACAACAACACCTCTAAAATAGATCTGGAGGTCGGAGTCAGTATGGCTGAATTAAATACCCCCCTGAAACTGGGTGCGCTTGAATTAAAAAACCGTGTCATCATGGCACCTTTAACCCGTAGTCGTGCAACCGATGAGCGTGTCCCAACCGCGATGATGGCTGAGTACTATGCCCAACGTGCAAGTGCAGGCCTGATCATTTCTGAAGCGACTGTCATTTCTGAAGAAGCCAATGGTTACCGCAATACACCTGGTCTATTTACAGATGCACAGGTTGAAGGCTGGAAACTGGTAACCAATGCTGTACATGAGAAGGGTGGTTTAATCGTTGCCCAACTATGGCATGTGGGGCGTGTTTCTGATCCAGAGCTGTTAAATGGTGAAACACCGGTATCTGCAAGTTCAGTACAACAAGCCGGTCACGTCAGCCTGTTACGTCCTAAGCGCCCTTATGTTCTTCCACGTCCGCTGGAAATCTCAGAAATTCATGCCATTACCGAGCAATATAAGCAGGCTGCTATTCGTGCCAAAGACGCCGGTTTTGATGGAGTAGAGTTGCATGGCGCCAATGGTTATCTGATTGACCAGTTCCTGCAAACCAAGACCAACAAGCGTGATGATGAATACGGTGGTTCCGTTGAAAACCGGGCTCGTTTCCTGCTGGAAGTGGTGGATGCCTTGATCGAAGTCTGGGGCGCAGATCGTGTTGGTGTGCATCTGGCACCACGTGGTGACGAGCATGACATGGGTGATGATGATCCACGTGAAACATTTGGTTATGCGATGGAGCAGCTGGGCAAACGTCAAATCGCGTTTTTCTTTACCCGTGAATATCTGGCTGAAGACAGCATTTCTGAATATATGAAACAGCGTTCAGGTGGCGTGCCGTATATTGCCAACATGCGCTTGAGCCGTGAGGATGCTATTGAACTTTTAGCCTCAGGTAAAGCAGATGCGGTCTCTTTTGGTAAGGCCTATATTGCCAATCCGGACCTATACGAGCGTCTGTTGCAAGATGCACCGCTGAACGAGCTAAAACTGGAAAATATGATCGGCAGTCAGGCGGCTGAGGGTTATATTGATTACCCGACTTTGGCAGAAGTAAAAGTTTTAAGCACAATAGAATAATCTGAAAATGAGCCACATCGGTTAACATGTCGATGTGGCTCTGTTATATTTTGCCGATTCACTCAATTTCGGGGCAACATTTGGCTACTCCTTTTTGGTACAACGCGGCACTGACACTGATCAAGCCTTTATATCAGTCACGTATTCGCAAGCGTGCGGAAAGTCCTGAACAACTACAACAGGAATTGCTTGAGCGTTTTGGTCCGTTTCAGACCCCCAAAAACAAACATGCCATCTGGTTTCATGTGGTTTCGGTTGGAGAAACCAATGCGGCACAGCCACTGATTGAATATTATTTAAAATCAGGCCATCCGGTGCTGGTGACCAAT
This sequence comes from Acinetobacter sp. VT 511, assembly GCF_001077515.1. Classification (NCBI taxonomy): domain Bacteria; kingdom Pseudomonadati; phylum Pseudomonadota; class Gammaproteobacteria; order Moraxellales; family Moraxellaceae; genus Acinetobacter; species Acinetobacter sp. VT 511. Next base: position 134,695 of record NZ_LFRE01000073.1, read on the forward strand.
ACCACTAAAACAGGTCAGGCACGCGCTAAATCTCTTTTTCTTAAAGAACCTTATTTAAATTTATTTCAGGCAGTTTATTTACCTGCCGATCAAAAACATCTGATTCGGGATTTTTATCAGAAATATCAGCCTAAATTGCTATTATTGATGGAGACCGAGCTCTGGCCAAACCTCATTGATCAGGCAAAGAATTATAAGGTGCCCTGTCTGTTGCTGAATGCCCGTCTTTCAGAAAAATCAGCTCAAGGTTATGGCAAGGTCAAAGGGCTAACCTGTGGCATGCTGAACGCAATGCAGCAGCTATTGGCTCAAGATCTTGCAACCCAACAACGTTATATTGATTTAGGCATCGAAACTAAAAAAACCCAGGTTTTAGGCAATATCAAGTTTGATATCACGGCACCACAGCAGTTTATTGAGCGTGCGAGTGAGTTAAAACGGGAATGGACTTTACAAGGCCGTAAGATCATTACCTTGGCCAGTACCCATGCACCGGAAGAGCAGCAGCTGATGGCCGAATTAAAAGCAGCTCTAGATACTGATCCAAACTTACTGTGTATTGTGGTGCCACGTCATCCGGAACGTTTTGATGAAGTGTTTCAGGCCGCGCAGGCTCTCAACTTAACCACCCAACGCCGTAGTTTGGAACAGAAAATTGAAGCGGATACCCAGATTTATCTGGCAGATTCAATGGGTGAGATGTGGCTGTGGTATGCACTTAGCCAAGTCTGCTATGTCGGTGGTTCTTTAAATGAGCCAGGTGGTGGACATAATATTCTGGAGCCGATTGCACTAAATGTACCTACGATTCTGGGTAAGAATTATTTTAACTTCCAGACCATTGTCGATGAGTTTGTTGAAGCTCAAGCTGTAGAAGTGGTAGAGAATGTTCAGCAGGCAGCTACAACTTTGCTGAAGATTCTAAATAATTCCTCCAAGGCAGAAAGTTTAAATACCGCAGCACAAAAGATTATGCAGCAGAATCAGGGTTCGCTTGCCAAGCATATTGCAGTAATAGATCAGTATTTGTAAAACTGCACCACACTCGCATATATCGGTTTACTACTAAAAGTTTAATTGTAGAGATGACCTACTTTTCAGAGATGAAAATTAGCAAAAATCTTTTGTTTGATTGAGGATACATCCATGTACCCTAATCAAACGGGTGACATCCATGTCACCTGTCACGAATGCCAATGGCGAGTTGTTATTCCTATATGACTCATTGTTGTGCTGATGATTGTCGTGCAGACAATGCGTTACTGAATTAAATCTTTTGATTGGTTTTTAGTTATGAACATCGTCCTACTTGATCCTCGTCAAACCCAATCTGAGATTTGGACGATCAGTGCCAAACGCCAATTGGAACATTTGCAGACACATTTGGACATTCAAGTCGGTGATACGCTAAAAGTGGGTATCCGTGAAGGGAAACGGTATCTCACAGAAATTATCGAAATTACAGAAAAAATAGTTCGTCTGAAACCCTTAAAAGAAGAAGCTGTGCCTGCGAAGTTGCCAGTGACGATGATTGTGGCTTTACCACGTCCAAAGGTACTGCGTCGTCTGATAATGGATGCGGTGACACTTGGGGTGGAGAAGATCATTCTGCTGCATAGCTATCGGGTTGATAAAAGCTATTGGCAAACTCCATTTTTACAACAGTTAGATCATTATATAGAGCTGGGACTGGAACAGGCCGGGGATACGATTGCGCCGAAAATTGAACTCTATAAACGTTTTAAGCCCTTTGTAGAAGATGTACTACCGACCTTGATTAGTACAGATTGCCCGGGTTATGTGGCGCATCCTTATGCTGAAAGCAAAATGCCTTTTGCAATTGAGCATCGGTGTACGGTGGTGATTGGACCAGAAGGCGGTTTTATTCCTTATGAAATAGATCTACTTATAAAAAACGGTTGCCAAGCTGTGAGCCTTGGCAACCGTATTATCCGTACTGAAACAGTAATCCCTTATGTCTTAGGTCGACTGTTTAGCACGGCCTGAAGCATCTTCAATATTTTCACCACGGTACACTTTTACTTCTTGTACAGGGTAAGGAATTGAAATGCCATGTTCCGCGAAGGCTTCAATCACATGTTCCTGAACGGTACTGATTGAATTACCTGTCGAATTTTCCTGGGTATCGACCCACCAGGTTACTGTCAGATTAATCGAGAAGTCAGCCAGTTGAGTCACATTGACATTAAAAGCAGGCTGGCTGAGGATCAACTGATCCTTGTCCAGAATTGCCATAATGATACTCTTGGCTTTCTGCACATCATCTTCATAGCCAATTCCAACCACAAACTGACAGCGGCGGCGCGGATAAGCCGTATTTACCGTCACGGCACTGGTATATACCGTTGCATTTGGAATCACAATACGGCGGCCATCGGGTGAGCGCAGGAAAGTTGCACGGATCTGGATATCTTCTACCGTACCCTCCATGCCTGAGACAATAATGTCATCGCCAATTTTAAACGGTTCACCGAGCAGAATTAGCACGCCGGACAACAGGTTCTGGAAAATATCCTTGAAGGCGAAACCGATCGCCACCGAACCAATCCCCAAGGCACTCATCAGCTGCCCGGGTGTAAAGCCTGGAATGGCAATGACCATGGCAATCAGGAAGCCAATAAAAAGAATTGCAGATGTACCGACACGGTTAAGTACCAATACCAGGTTCTGTTTACTGTAACTCCGTTCACCAATCGCTTTACGTACAAAAAACTTGAACAGTTTCGAAAGCAGGTAAAAGATACTGAAAACTACCAGTGCGATACAGATATAAGGCAGGCGCTCCCAAAACGCCTCAATAAATTTATCGACGGTTGAATACGCATCATTATATTTAGCCGTGTGCTCAATGACGGTCTGAGCAGTTTTTTCAGTTGCTTGATGCAACAGCTCAGTGGTCTCTTCAGTCACTTGGCTTAGAGCATTGTCTTTTTCAGCCACGAGTATCCCGATTATAAAAAAATCGCATTATTTTGCCTGATTTTTACATTGAACTTAATAGAAAGTTGCATAGCCCTTGCGGGTGATAGCAAAATTTAACATAAGCTTAAAAATATTCTGTCCCTTGCTGGATCACTTCCTGTGGACTTTCTAGCTCACCACTTCCCATCATAAAGGATACTATGCTGCTAGCAGCAAATAGACTTAACACGGTCAATAGTATCATCAGCCAGGCCAGAATTTTTTCCCAGACTGCAGTTGGTCGCGGTGCACCAAAGCGGTTATGTCCTGCTGTGCCTCTTGCCAGCAGCAGATAGAAAATAAATAAAATATTAACCACCGGCACTAGCATCAGCAGCATCAGCCAGCCAGATTTATTCAGGTCATGCAGGCGGCGTGCCACTACCACAATATAGAAATACAGATAGAACACAACCAACAGCAGATAGCCCAAGCCAGCCAGACCAGTCAGCGCATCAACAAACTGCCAATTATCCAGAGACAAGGTGGTCAGGCTGAAAATACCGCTGACCAGACTGAGGGCAATCGAAGCAAAGAAAAAAATGATATGCAGGAAAGCGTACCAGCCAATAAAGCTGAGCCGGCCAAAGCGCCCTTCAAGAGATAGCGGATTATCATTGGAAGGTGCCGGAGAGCGGGAGAAGAATGGCGAAGTATCTTTAGAGTTCATGGGCTGAGCCAGTTCAAGTAATTGAAAACAGGCAAACATGTTTGCCTGTAAGGAAGTATAAAAATTCAACACCATTATAAGATTAAACGGAATGGTGAGATACGAAAACTAGACAGGAATGTATTGGATTCACCTGTAAACCTATGTTTTAAATGAATTGATCAGAATACGACCAAAGCATGATTGTCCAATTTGAGATAAGCCGTTCATACTGAGCTATGCATAAAAAACAATCAATAACGTGGCATCAACCTCTCGTGATGAGAGGGAATAAGATCAAGGAAGTAAATAATGAAAGAGATCTATCCTGTACCAGCAGAATTTAAAAAAACCGCACGGACCACCGAGGCTGAATATTTCGAACGCTATCAGCGCTCTATTGAAGAACCGGATGAATTTTGGGCCGAGCAAGCCCAGCGCCTTGACTGGATCAAGCCATTTACCAAAGTTAAAGATACCAGCTTCGACAAAGATAATTTCAAGATCGAATGGTTTGCTGATGGCCAGCTGAATGTCAGTGCCAACTGTCTGGACCGCCATCTAAAAGAGCATCCTTATAAGCCGGCAATTATCTGGGAAGGCGATCACCCATCCCGTCACAAGATTATCTCTTTTCATGAGCTGTATGATGAAACCTGCCGCTTTGCCAATGTTCTGAAAAAGAATGGCATCAAGAAAGGTGACCGTGTGGTGCTGTACATGCCAATGGTCTCTGAAGCTGCGATTGCCATGCTGGCCTGTGCCCGTATCGGCGCAGTACATTGCGTGGTATTTGGCGGTTTCTCGCCAGACTCGCTGGCTAGCCGTATTGAGGACAGTCAGGCGAAAATGGTCATCACGGCTGACTCCGGTATGCGTGGCGGCAAGCCCATTCCACTGAAAGCCAATGTAGATGAAGCCCTGAAAATTGCTGGTACTGAATCAGTAGAGCATGTCATGGTGGTGCATCGCACGGGTAATCCGATCGAAATGAAAGAAGGTCGGGATCTGTGGTATCACATGGAAATCATGACAGTCAATGAGATCTGCCCACCTGAACCCATGAATGCAGAAGATCCACTGTTTATTCTGTATACATCAGGCTCAACAGGCAAGCCAAAAGGGGTACTGCATACCACCGGTGGTTATCTGACGTATGTGAACTCTAGCTTCCGCGAAGTTTTCGACATCAAGCAGGATGACGTGTTCTGGTGTACCGCTGATGTGGGCTGGATTACGGGTCATTCCTATGTACTGTATGGTCCATTGTCGAATGGTACCACCACAGTCATGTTTGAAGGGGTTCCGCAATATCCAAGCTGGGCACGCACCGGGCATATCGTGGACAAACACAATGTCACTATTCTCTATACCGCACCCACTGCGATTCGCGCCATGATGCGTGAAGGGGATGCTTTTGTGCGTGAAAGTGACCGCAGCAGCCTGCGCCTGCTCGGTTCAGTCGGGGAACCGATTAATCCGGAAGCCTGGAACTGGTACTACAGTGTGGTAGGTGAAAGTCGCTGTCCAATCGTGGATACCTGGTGGCAAACCGAAACCGGTGGTTTCATGATTACCCCATTACCGGGTGCGACCGATCTGAAACCAGGCTCTGCAACCCGGCCATTCTTTGGTGTGCAGCCAGCGATTGTTGATGCTGAAGGCAAAGAGATGGAAGGTGCAGTGGAAGGTAATCTGGTGATCAAGGATTCCTGGCCAGGTCAGATGCGCACCATCTGGGGTGATCCGGAACGCTTTATCGAGGCTTATTTCTCGACTTATCCGGGGACCTATTTCACGGGTGATGGTGCGCGTCGGGATGAAGATGGCTATTACTGGATTACTGGTCGTGTCGATGACGTGCTGAATGTATCCGGTCATCGTCTGGGAACAGCTGAAATTGAAAGTGCGTTGGTGGCACATGAGTCTGTAGCTGAAGCTGCAGTCGTGGGTATGCCGCATGATATTAAAGGTCAGGGTATCTGTGCTTTCGTGACTCTGCAGGCAGGAACCGAGAGTACGGAAGAACTGCGTGCTGAACTGGTGGCCTGGGTGCGCAAGATTCTTGGACCAGTCGCGACGCCAGATGCACTGCACTGGGCGCCGGCATTACCGAAAACCCGCTCTGGTAAAATCATGCGCCGTATCTTGAGAAAAATTGCAGCGAATGAACTGGATAGCTTAGGTGATACTTCAACTTTAGCCGAACCACAGGTGGTGGATAACCTGATTGCCGAAGTGCAAAGAACCGCTTAAATTTTTATAAAATCAAGAGAATACCGGCTTTCTTTAGCCGGTATTTTTATATCACTGATAAGCTCTGCATGCTTTCGGATATGGGCTCCGAACTTGATCTGTTAAGCTTCTGGCATGCTGTAGATAGCTAAAATGAGTACAAAAGAATGGATGTGCGACAACAATACCTGGATCAATCTCCGCTTGATATTGCTCAGTCTTTGGCAGATCAGTTTGCCCTGAGCGCAGCTGAACGTGATAAACAGGGTGGCAATCCCAAGCAGCAACGCGACCTGATTCGTGACAGTGGCTTGCTCGGGTTGTCTATTCCAGAGCAATATGGCGGACTGGGTGCAGACTGGCAGACTATTTTTCAGACCATTCAGGCAATTGCACGCGTAGACAGTTCACTGGCACATGTTTATGGCTTTCATCATTTACTGATTGCGACGGTACAGCTGTTCTCACAGCCGGAACAATATAGTCCCTGGTTTGAACAGACTGCACGTGAAAACCTATTCTGGGGCAATACCTTAAACCCGCTGGATCGCCGTACGAAAGTTAGTAAAACTTCTGACCAAGAATATATCTTCCATGGAGACAAGAGCTTCTGTTCCGGTTCAATCGACTCAGACATCCTGCTCTGTTCAGGTTATAACGAAGAGGGCCAACTACTGATTGGCGTAATTCCAACCCAGCGTGAAGGCGTCAGCTTCCTGGGTGACTGGAACAATATGGGCCAGCGTCAAACCGACAGTGGTACCAGTCATTTTGAACAGGTGAAAATTCATAAAGATGAGCTGTTATTGAATCCCGGGCCATTGAGTTCACCATATTCCAGCCTGCGTCCATTGATTGCCCAGCTGATTTTTGTGCATATGTTCCTCGGTGTAGCGGAAGGGGCGTTTGAAGTAGCCAAGCAGACAGTACAGACACAAAAAGCCTGGTCGAAATCACTGGTTAAAAATGCAGTCAATGATCCCTTTACCCAGAAGCATTTTGCCGATTTTTATGTACAGCTAGAAGGCGTACGTCTATTGGCAAACAAAGCCATTCAGACTTTGCAAAAGGCTTGGAATGTGGGGCCTGATCTAACAGCTGAAGAGCGTGGTGAAGTATCTATTGCCATTGCCTCCGCAAAAATCGCTGCAACTAATACTTCACTGTATATTACCCAGAATATTTTCCAGGTCATGGGCGCACGAGCAACGACAGCCAAGCTAAATCTGGACCGTTTCTGGCGCAATGTACGCACTCAGACCCTGCATGATCCGGTGGATTACAAATATCAGGAAATAGGTGAATGGGTACTGACGGGTAAAGTGCCTGATCCAAGTTTTTATTCTTGATTCATCTTTTAAAAAGCCTCCATTTGGAGGCTTTTTATTGGTCAGTAGTTTGACTTAAATTTGTTTAAATACTTCGATTGCCCGGGCACGTGAGCTTTTTAAATCGACAATCGGTTTTGGATAATCCAGCCCTAAATCTGGATTTTTGGCATAAGGTTCATGAATGGTTTTAGCATCTAGATGTGCCAGTTCTGGAACCCATTCACGGATATAGTCGCCGTTGGGATCGAAACGCTGTGACTGATTCACCGGATTAAAAATCCGGAAATAAGGTGCTGCATCCATGCCGGTCGAGGCACACCATTGCCAGCCGCCATTGTTAGCAGCCAGGTCACCATCAATCAGATGTTGAATAAACCAGGCTTCGCCCAGCCGCCAGTCGATCAACAGGTTTTTGCTCAGGAACATCGCGGTAATCATACGTACCCGGTTATGCATCCAGCCCGTTGCCAGCAGCTGGCGCATACCAGCATCAACAATCGGAATCCCCGTCCGGCCTTGCTGCCAGGCAGCTAAATCTTCTGGAGCATCACGCCATTCTATCGCCTTGGTATTTTCCTTAAATGGCTGATGTCTGGACACTTTAGGAAAATCGTGCAGGGTATGCTGGTAAAATTCACGCCAGAGCAGTTCATCCAGCCAGGTCTGCTGACCGACATCTTCAAGCTGGAAATAACCTTGAGAAGAGGTGAATAAAGCCTGCACACACTCCCGGATTGAAAGAATACCGATATTTAAATACGGCGATAACTGGCTGGTACCATCGATCGCTGGAAAATCCCGATCGGTTTTATAATCCTTTAGCCGGTCTGCGATAAATTCATTCAGTAATTCAAAGGCGTGTTTATCTTCAACTGGCCAATACGGGTTGGCTGTCTCTGGCCTAAGCCTCAGAAAATTTATCCAAATTAAAATTAAACTGAGAAAGATCGAGTTGTAACTTAGGCTGTGCTTCAATATCTGGATAACAGGAAGGCACATCGATAAGCAGCCGTTCATAGCATTTCTTTTTAAATGCACTAAACACCTGATAAGGCTGTTGGCTCTGATTGCGGATCGAACCTAAAGGAAACAGGGTACGATCTTCATAGTATTCACAACTAATCTGATGCTGTTGCAATAATTGCTCGACAGCCTGATCACGCTGCTGCTCATTAAGCCCGGTTTCGATATTGTAGTACACGGTACTGATTTGAAATTGCTGGCATAGTGCCAAAAGTTGCTCTGGAATATCTGGCCAGAGCGGAATATTTAAAATCAGAAGAGGGATATTCAATGCTTCTAGCTGCTGTTTCACGATTTTTAGCCGGCGCAGATAGAAGTCGATCTTGATCGGTGCATCCTGATGCAGTTGCCATTGTTCAGGTGACAGGATGACCAGCGCCAGACATTGCCTGCTTTGTGCTGCATGCCATAAGGCAGCGTGGTCATGAAGGCGTAAGTCGTTCCGGAACCAGATCAGATGCATGACAGTTTTCTAAATCAATAAGATGCCATGCATTCTAGATAATCTGATCAAACAGAAATAGTAGAGAAATATTAACGTGATAGGAGCTGAAGTTTGTCACTATCAGCTCTGAAGGTATTAGCCTTTGGCGAGATGGATATTTTCCAGCGTATCTACCAGAGTTCGGGTCATCTGGTCAATTTCATAATTCACTTCATCACCAACCTGAACAGATTTCCAGGTCGTTAGGCGTAGGGTTTCTGGAATCAGGTCAATCGAAATCTCACTTTTGACACGATCGACATGGTTTACTGTCAGGCTGCAGCCATTCAGTCCGATAAAACCTTTCAGGAAAAAGTATTTGATATTGCCAGCTGGAATCTGCAGGTTAATATGCAGGGTTTCACCGCGACGCTCGATCTGGGTGACTTGAGCTGTGCCTTCAATGTGTCCGTACAGGTTATGACCGCCATTTTCCGCCCCCACTTTTGCTGAACGTTCAATATTTACTTCATCACCGACTTTAAGTGATTTTAAAGTGGTGAGTTCAAGCGTGACATTAGAAATATCAAAATGAATCTGTTGCTGTTCATGGTCAATCGTGGTCACGGTCAGGCATACACCATTTAGTGCGACACTGGCACCAATAAATACATCTGCAAAGAAACCTTGCTGATCACTGACAATGATCGTAATAAAGCCATTGCCTTTGCGAATTTCAACGACCTTTTCCAGGCCTTGGACAATACCGGTATACATAGTTAAAACATCTATTCTTGCAATTGCATCACATTGTAGGGAGGAATACAGAATCCGGCTAGCGTTGTACTGTACTGCCTGGTTTTCTGCCCAGATAAAAAAATCCCCTAAGCCGAGCCTTAGGGGAGTGAATGGAAAGCGCTGAGATTTCTTGGAATACTTATACGAGCTCAGCGTCTTCTTGTTGCACAGCTGTTGCCTGTTGTGCTTCAAGTTCACGGACCAAAGGCAATACCTTTTGGCCAAAATATTCAACTTCTTCAATAAAGTGCAGGAAGCCTGAAAGAATCAGATCAACACCAACTTGCTTCAGCTCGATAATCCGCTCAGCAATCTGCTGTGGTGTACCAATCAGGTTGGTACGGAAACCGTCATTGTATTGAACCAGATCTTCAAAAGTAGACTTGGCCCAGTTACCTTCACCTTCTGCGGTTGCTGCACCTGCTTCCCGCGTTGCATCACTAAAAGATTTCACTGCCTGGATATTGGCCTTGGCAATGATTTCCTGCAGTACAGCTTGTGCTTCTTCCTCAGTATCACGCGCAATAACGAAGGCATTCACACCGATTTTCACCTGGTGATTGTTGGCTTTGGCCTTTTCACGGATATCATCAATCTGCTTTTTCAATTCTTCAGGCGTGTTGCCATTGGTGAAGTACCAGTCGGATACACGTGAAGCCATATCGCGTGCAGCGCGGGAGCTGCCTCCCTGGAAAATTTCAATATGCGGTTTTTGTAGCGGTTTTGGACTTAAGGTATAGTCATTAAACTGGTAATACTTGCCATTAAAACTGAAATGATCTTGAGTCCAGACACCTTTCAGACTACGGATAAACTCTTCCGAACGGGCATAGCGCTGGTCATGCTCCGGCCATTCTTCACCAATTGCATCAAACTCGCCGCGGAACCAGCCACTGACCACATTAATTGCAATACGGCCATTGGTCAGGTGATCGATGGTTGCCAGCTGTTTAGCAGCCAGCGCAGGTTTCCATGGACCTGGCAGAATCGCAGCGATGACTTTCAAACGTTCAGTCTTGGCCAGAATACCGTGGCTAAAACTGACTGATTCATGCTGATTTTCTGCGTTATAGCCTGCAGTAAAACGGATCTGGGTCAGGGCATAGTCAAAACCAGCCTTTTCCGCTGTCTGTGCCAGACGTACATTATAGTCATAGCTCCAGTCGGTGCGCTGCTCGATGTTACTCACCACCAGACCACCGCTCACATTTGGAACCCAATATGCAAAAGTAATATGTTTGTTATTTGACATTCTTCTCACCCTCTGAAGAAGTTCTTCGTTAAGCAACTTGAGTTTTTGGTGCTTTTTTGCTGTGTAAGCGGGACTCTGCTGCATCCAGGCTAGGCACTGCTGCTGAAGGCAGCACTTCTTCCTGTTCAATCTGTTTATTGATGCCCAGGTTCTGGTTGGCTTGTTGAGACTTTTCTTTAATCACTTCAGCACGTTGACCTTTGGCTGGTGCCCATTCCAGGATTGGTAATGCACGTGCGACAGCCAGTGTGATACGTGCGCGAAGCAGTTCGCTGTGAATGGTATATTCAGGTGTGAAGTCACGATCCGTTGCGTACACACCAATTGGTAATGTTTGTGCCTGAAAGAAGCTGAATAATGGACGTAATTGATGTTCAAGCACCAGTGCATGACGGTCACTGCCACCGGATGCTGCTAACAGGACAGGAACATCCACCAGCGCCGTTTGCTCTACAAAGTCGAAGAAGTGTTTGAACAGGCCAGTGAAAGAGGCACGGTAAACTGGAGTGCCGACGATCAGTGCATCCGCTGCTTCTACAGCTGCCAAATCATCCTGAACGCGTTGCGGTAACTGGTTACGGTAGATTGCACCACCCAGTAACTGACCAATTTCACTAAATTTAATGAAATGTACATTGATAGGTGTGGCTTCACCCAGCTCATCAATAATCGCTTGTACCAGCGCTTCAGTTTTAGAAGGATGATTTAAACCACCAGAAACGGCAACGATATTGAGCGGTTTTTGTAGATCTTGATTTGACATTTTGGAACCTAAAAACGGGTTAGTCTCGGAATGAGCCTATTAATCCAAAATGCGTTCATGAGTGTAAAATAAGGAAAAGCTGAAAAGTTATCTAAATTTGAGATATAACTGAAATATTTGCTTTTTGGAAAGCCAATCGCAACTAATACATTGATATTTTGACTTATATTGAATAAGAATAAGCATTCTAGTCAGCTAATAATGCATATACAAAAAAATGATGAGAATTAAATAATTAGTGAAATACCGATATTTTAGAATTTATGTAACGAAACTGGATATTATTTTTAAAAATTGTACAGTCTTGCATATCGCTGACCTACCGACTACAGGTAGAATATAAGCTACCGTGCACAAGATCTCTCTCACGTCCTATGAATATTTTAATCGTTGATGATCATCCACTGTTTCGTCATGCTTTAATTCAAGCCGTTCGTTATAGCTTACCGCAAGCACAAATTCATGAAACTGCAGCAGTAAATGAATTTTATGAACGCCTGGAAAATGGTCCTGAACCTGATCTTGTGCTGCTGGATCTGAATTTACCGGGTGCTTCCGGCTTTTCTGCATTGGTGCATGTCCGTGCCCAATATCCTTCGCTTCCAATTATTGTGGTATCGGCTCACGAAGAAGTTAGCATCATTCAACGTGCTATTGCACATGGTGCGATGGGTTATATTCCAAAATCAGCACATCCAAGCCATATTGGTGAAGCGATTCGTGAAGTACTGGAAGGCGAAATCTGGTTACCGCCAAATCTCCCAGCCAACATGAACTTTGATCCGCGTGCGGCTGATGAAACTGCACTGGCTGAACGTATTCAGTCTTTGACCCCCCAACAGTTCCGCGTATTGATGATGGTGGCAGAAGGTTTGCTGAACAAGCAGATTGCTTATGAACTGGATGTGTCGGAAGCAACCATTAAAGCCCACGTGACGGCGATCTTCCGTAAGCTTGGCGTACAGAACCGTACCCAGGCTGTCTTGGCGATCAATGCGCTGAATATTGAAGAAAAGAAAATCTAAGCTTTTCGAAGCGCCAAAAAAAGACCTCCGCAGAGGTCTTTTTTTATGGTCTGAATATCTGCTTTTAGGCAATACAGTCCTGTTTTGGCGTAAGGTCAGCACAGAACAGCGGGTTCAAGGCACATTGCAGTTCATCAATCTGTTCTTGAGTCACATAGCCTTTTGACATCAGGTATTCAGCAACACGGTCGTCACGCAGACTTAGAAAAGCTGCATCATACACACCCAGATCGACAAACAGCGCAGCCGTTTCCAGGCTGTTAAAGCGATCCAGGTAAACATCATTGCCATACATCAGGAAAATATGATCCTGTTCTGACTTTGGATCGACGCGTAGGCGCTCTGCCAGCTCGATTGGTGAGGTTTTAATAAAGAGCAGCTCAGAAAGTTCATCAAACTGTGAGGTGTCCAGCTGGTCATCACCAGTTTTAACCTTAGCCAGCCATGCTTTAAATACCAGTACCGCACCACCGCGCAATAACATGCTCCAGATCTGATGACGGGTATCTTCACTTAAATCTGCAGCTTCGGTTTCCAGAGACTGAATCAGCTTCGATTCCTGCTCTGCCAGACGCTCGAACAGCCCCAGACCTTGCGGTTTATAGGCAAAAGGCTCAAACACATCAAAGTGCAGTTCTTCAAATACCTGTAGGGCGAGAGGAACTGCAGATTGATACAGGGTTTCTAGCGCTTCAATTTGAGCAGGATCAAGTTTGCTGTACTTAAACAGATTATTCCAGTCGATTGCCGGCAGCATGGCATTGGCACCGTATTGACGATGAAACTGTCGGTTCTGATTGATCTCAGTATTAGTGTCTAAGCTCATGATTAGTCATCCTTTATGCAGTAATAAATGATCAGCTGACATGCGGATGAGGAATATAGGCATGAATAGATACTGATCGTTTCTAAGTCATATTTTTAGAGCGAAATAGGGGCATGAAAAAATACGACTAAAGTTCAAACAATCAAGTTAATCCTATATTAGTTTATATAAAATAATAGCTTACAATATTGTAACCAAGTACACACAGGTTCACGTCAGGAATGGTGAAGTTTTGCCATAGCGATTTTTAAAATGATATTTTTGGTCAATTGATGTAAGGATTTTTAGCCTGATTCTGATATTTTTGGCACATGCGCTTAAAAATCATGCAAATATTGAAATTTTTTGTGACATTTAACATAAAAAGTGCCTGCTTTACACGGTAAAACAGGCACTTATCGAAACCATAACCACTTAACTGTCTGAGATTTTTAAACCCGATAGCCATGAACGTAATGAAGCAGGTTTCAGCGGTTTTTTCAGCAGCACAATATTCAGTTCCTTAAGCTGCTGTGGCAGTTCAGGATCAGAATCCGCAGTGATCAAGGCAACCGGTACATTTGGCTTACGATTATCTACGATAAAGTCCAGGCCGCGTTGGTCATGATTCAAATGCTGATCCACCAGCCAGACCTGAATATTTTCCTGTTCAATCATTTCCTGTGCCTGTTCAGGCTCTGTAGCTTTAAATACCTGATATCCCCATTTGGTCAGCAAGGTCGACATGCCTTCCAGAATGGTTTCATCATTGTCCAGACACAGCACTTTAAAGGCTTTGGACTTCAACGGTACTGCCTGCACTGGAGCTGCTACAACTTTTGGTGCCTCAGTGAGCGGTACTTCAATCATGAAGCACGAGCCTTTGCCATATTCAGAGTAGACGTGTACCGGATAGTCCAGCATGCTGGTCATACGCTGCACAATCGCCAGACCCAGCCCCAAACCTTGTTCACCCCACGGAGAAGTATGACCACAACGCTCAAATTCCTGGAACAGCTTGATCCGCTGCTCTTCGGCAATACCCGGTCCGGTATCCCATACGCCAATACGGATATGATTCGGTTTGCTGCTGGAACGCAGTACACCCACAATCACTTTGCCGCTGGCGGTATAACGGAGCGCATTGCTGACAAAGTTCTGGATAATCCGGCGAATCCATTGTGGATCAGTATCAATCCAGAACTGCGCATCATGCACACTGAACTTGATGCCACGCTGGGCTGCAATCGACTTGAATTGCAATTCTAGATCACTGAGCAGATCATGCAATGGATAAGCTTGACGCTTCGGCTGAATCGTTCCACCTTCCAGACGGGCAATATCCAGCAGGGCAGAAAGCATGCTTTCTGCACCATACAAGGCACGGTCCAGCTGCTGTAAGGTCTTGCGATCTTCTTCACTTTGCACACTTTGTTCCAGTGCCGTACTGAACAGACGTGCTGCATGCATCGGCTGTAACAGGTCATGACTGGCTGCTGCAATAAAGCGGCTTTTGGACATATTCGCCTTGTCTGCCTGTTCACGAGCCAATTGCTGTTCGGACAAGGCATCCGCAAGCTGCTGGGTACGATCACGCACGCGTGCTTCCAGTACGGCTTCATTTTCACGGAAGGCGGTAATATCCGCAAAGGTCGTAACAAAGCCACCGCCTTCAATCGGATTGCCACGCATCTGAATCACGCGGCCATCTTTACGGATCCGCTCGAATTCATGTGCACTACCGACCTGCATCCAGTGAATCCGTTTACGCACATGCTCTTCGACCGAACCCGGCCCACATTCACCGCGCTCGGCGTTATAACGAATCAGGTCAGCGATCGGGCAACCAACATAGACAATATCTTTTGGATAATCAAATAGCTTCAGATACTGGTTGTTCCATGCTACCAGGCACATGTTTTCATCGACGACACTGACACCTTGGGTCATATGGTCGATCATGGTCATGATCAGGTTCTGGTTAAAGCGCTGCCACTGGGAAGCTTGGTCAAGAATGTTGGCGACCTGACCAAGAGCCAGACCGTTATTTACCATCGCAGTGGTCAATAAGGTACGCGCTGAGGCAGCACCGATCGTGCCAGCCAGATATTGCTCGGTAAAGCGCCACCACATGCCATTGGCACTGCTATTTTCATTCAGCTCGACATTATTCTGGGTACAGAACTGCTTGAATGCACGCGTGGTGGGTTCTTCACCGGTAATGCGTTTGGCCAGCGTAATCAGGTCACCGACTTTTAAACGGGCCACATCCTGATGGGAATAGCTCACTTCAGTAGTTGGGCTCTGCGAAGGCAGGGGTTTGGTTTCATAGTAGAAGAAACTTTCCGCCTGAATCTGCTCTGCCACACTTGGACGGAAGATGCGTGACACCCAAATGTAGAGCAGTAAATTGAGACCGAGTGACCACACCACACCATGAGTCAAGGAATCAAAGGATTCAAAACCCAGTAATGCTTCAGGACGAAGCCAGTTGAGCGCCAGTGGGCCATAATTGAGAAAGTCGTGGCTAAACTGCTGATATGTTTCGGGCAGGCTACGCAGAATGGTCGGGAACAGTAAGGTATAAGCCCACAAAGCAAAACCGGTCAGCAAGCCGGCATAGACACCCTGTTTACTGCCACCCCGCCAGTACAGACCACCAATCAGGGCAGGGGCAAACTGTGCCACCGCACTAAAGGCCAGCAGCCCGAAGATAGAAAGCTGATCAATATCATTAAAGAAATTGAAGAACAGGAAGCCCATCAGCATTACAGCTAAGATAGAGATGCGTCGGGTAAATTTCAGTACCAATGGCAGACGTTTGTCATGACGTGAAATCAGGTTAAAACGCCACAACGCCGGCATGATCAAGTCATTACTCAGCATGATCGATAAGGCAACGGAAGACACCAATAACATCCCGGTGGATGCCGAGAATCCTCCGAGGAAGGCTAATAGGGTCAGCCAGTCCTGGTTATAGCTTAGAGGCAAAGACAGTACTGCTACATCTGGAATCGCCAGATAATGTGGTGCTGCATGCAATGCCCAACTGGCAATTGGAATGATCGCGATGGTAGTCAGAATCAGATAGACTGCAAACCAGCGGCGGGCACCACGGATATGCTTTTCATCGCGCAGTTCAACCACGGCCACGTGGAACTGACGCGGCAAACAGATAATCGCCAATGCCGCGAGTAGGGTTTGTACCCAGAAACTTTCTGGCACGCCAAACAGCTGCACTTCATGGAAGGTGGTTTTGATATCACCCGTAATCTGTGACAAATTTTCCGGTGCAGCAAACATGAAGAAACCAGCAACTGCCAGTAATGCAAACAGCTTAACGAAAGATTCAAAGGCGACTGCCAGCATCAGACCGCCATGCTGTTCGGTATTGGCAATCTGTCGCGTACCGAAAATCATGGCCAGGATAGCCAGAACTCCGGTCAGGAACAGTACACTATTGGTAGTGCTGGCGATTCCCGCTGAAGGCTCCAGAATCACGGATGCACTCAGGGCAATCGCACGCAATTGCAAGGCCAGATAGGGAATAATCGCGATGACTGCCAGAATGGTAACCAGTGAAGCCAGTGGTCCACTTTTACCATAACGTGCCGCGACAAAATCTGCGATCGAGGAAATGGCATGGTGCTGACGTACTCGTCCCAACCGGCGCCAGATGTCATAACCAATCGCGACAAAAAGCAGTGGGCCGAGGTAGATAGGTAGGAAAATAATCCCTTCACGTACTGCAGCACCTGTTGCTCCATAAAAGGTCCAGGAAGAACAGTAGACACCTAAAGTTAAGCTAAACAATAGCATGCGTCCACGAGTGCTGAGACGACTGGCGTGTTTCTCCCCGAAAAATGCACAAACAAAGAGTAATGCGATATAGAGGGTGAGCACCCCTATGATGAGCCAACTGTTCATATTGCCTGAAGTGTACTGAGCATGCGGCTATAATACAGCATCATGAACGCAGGCGTTCAAATTGCTTATTTTTTAACGACCAAAGTCTAAATTACAACCACCTATAAAGCTTGTTAATTTGTACAGGTGATAATTCGAATTAAAAAATGGATGCCTAAGGTTGGGCATAGCAAGGAGAATATTTATGGATGAGAGACAAGTAGAACAGATTCTACAAAATCCCAAATTCAAGGAAATGGTCGCCAAAAAAAGTCGTCTTAGCTGGACACTTACGGCAATCATGTTGTTTGTATACGTGGGTTTCATGCTCTTGGTTGGTTATAACAAAGAATTTCTAATGAGTTCTGTTTCTGGCGGTGTGACGACTTGGGGGATTCCATTAGGACTTGGCATTATCGTATTGTCTTTTGTTTTATGTGGTGTGTATTCCTACATTGCCAATAACCAACTTGATCAACTGAACGAAGAAGCAATGCGCGAAGTTGAAGCAATCACTCATGAAAAAGGGCTGCACTAAGATGAAATGGAATTCATTTAAAGCACTTGCGGCATCAACATTATTGATGTCTGGTATGGCAGTTGCAGGACCTGATTTAGGTGCAGCTGAACAACAAGCCACGAATTGGCACGCGATTATCATGTTCGTGATTTTCGTAGGCGCAACGCTTTTCATTACCAAATGGGCAGCAAAACAAACCACCAGTACCAATGATTTCTATACTGCGGGTGGCGGGATATCAGGTTTTCAGAATGGTCTGGCAATTGCCGGTGACTTTATGTCAGCAGCATCCTTCCTCGGTATTTCCGCAATGGTATTCTTGTCAGGTTTTGACGGCTTACTATATTCTCTAGGCTTTATGGTGGGTTGGCCGATTGTATTGTTCCTGGTGGCAGAACGTCTGCGTAACTTGGGTAAATTCAACTTGTCAGATGTCGTCTCTTTCCGTTTACAGGAAAAACCGGTGCGTACTTTGGCTGCATTAAGCTCCTTGGTTGTAGTAGCGTTCTACCTGATTGCACAAATGGTGGGTGCAGGTCAGCTGATCAAGCTTCTATTCGGTCTGAACTATAACATTGCAGTTGTTATTGTTGGTTTACTGATGATGGCTTACGTGATGTTTGGTGGCATGTTGGCAACGACTTGGGTACAGATCATCAAGGCCGTAATGCTGTTATCTGGTGCGACCTTCATGGCTTTCATGGTGATGAAAGGCGTGGGCTTCAGTTTTACCAATATGTTTGAACAGGCGATTGGTGTCTATTCAAAAGTGCATGATTTGAGCTTGGCTGATGCAACCAAAATCATGGGTCCTGGTAGCTTGGCGTCTAACCCGGTTGATGCAATCTCTCTTGGTCTTGCCTTGATGTTTGGTACAGCAGGTCTGCCACATATCCTGATGCGCTTCTTCACAGTAAAAGATGCTAAAGAAGCACGTAAATCGGTGGTCGTGGCGACAGGCTTTATTGGTTATTTTTACCTGTTAACCTTCATCATCGGTTTCGGTGCGATTCTATATGTATCGAATAACCCGCAATTCCTAGATGTAGCGAAAATGGCTATGACTGGCAAACTAGAGCTGGTTGGTGGTAACAACATGGCTGCAGTTCACTTGTCTGATGCTGTTGGCGGTGACTTGTTCATGGGCTTCATCTCGGCAGTAGCATTCGCAACAATTCTTGCGGTAGTTGCTGGTTTGACCTTGTCTGGCGCTTCAGCAATCTCACACGACTTGTATGCCAACGTATTTAAGAAAGGTCAAACCACACCTGAATCTGAACTGCGTATGTCTAAAATTGCGACTTTAGGTCTTGCAATCTTTGCCATGATTTTGGGTATCCTGTTCGAGAAGCAAAACGTTGCCTTCATGGTTGGTCTAGCTTTCTCTGTGGCTGCATGTGCAAACTTCCCAGTACTTGTACTTTCCATGTTCTGGAAAGGTTTAACAACTCGTGGCGCAGTAGCAGGTGGTCTTGTAGGTTTAGTATTAGCAGTGGTACTTATCGTACTGTCTAAAGCAGTTTGGGTAGATACATTGGGTATTTCTGATACACCAATTAATCCATACAATGGTCCTGCATTATTTGCGATGCCTTTAGCATTCTTCTTCTGCTGGTTGTTCTCTGTGACAGATAACTCTGCACAAGCGCAAGCGGAACGCAAAGCATTCGATGCACAGTTTGTACGTTCACAAACAGGTATTGGTATCTCAGGTGCCTCTGATCACTAAGATGATTTGATCACCTATAAAAAAGTCCCGCAAGGGACTTTTTTATTACCTGTAGATCCCGACGCTCATAAGGAAGTTCATCTTTTCCGTCCCTTTATTGCATAGCTGGATTTCGAAATTTTGGAAAAAATAGAAGATCAAGTCTTTTCTATGAAATGTTACGAGAAGAACACAGGAGTACAACCAAGCGAATAATAACAATAACTTATCATATTGCTTAGGTTTCGATATGTGATCGAAATACATTTTTTTATTCAAGTTTTCTTTTTAAGTAATGTACGTGGGGCCGATCTGGTCTGATTAATAAAAAGCAAAAAATGGAGTGGATATGTCTTCCAGAGCCACATCCTGGTATTCCAATGTGAATCCTCGTGTGTTTTTAACAACTGTCATCATCATTGGACTATTTCTTTTAATGGTGGTCCTGGCACCTAATTCGTTTGAACTGATGACGCAGCAACTGAACCAGTGGGTGACGACCTCTTTTAGCTGGTTCTATGTACTCTCTGTTGCAATTTTCCTGATTCTGCTGATTTTTATTGCACTATCGGACATGGGTAGGATTAAGCTGGGCCCGGACCATAGCACGCCGGATTATAACAATGCCTCCTGGTTTGCCATGCTGTTTACTGCGGGTATGGGGATTGGGTTGATGTTCTTTGGTGTTGCTGAACCGGTAATGCACTATGTCACTCCGCCATCGGGTGAACCTGAAACTATTCAGGCGGCACAGCAGGCCATGCGTGTGACCTTCTTTCACTGGGGACTCCATGCCTGGGCGATCTATACACTGGTCGGATTATCCTTGGCTTACTTTGCCTACCGGCATCAGTTACCTTTGAAAATACGCTCTGCACTTTATCCTTTAATTGGCAAGCGAATTTACGGCCCGATCGGGGATGGTGTCGATATCTTCGCAACGATTGGAACCGTATTTGGTGTCGCCACCACTTTGGGTTTCGGAGTAACACAGATCAATTCTGGTCTGAACTATCTGTTTGGCATTGAGCAAAGTACTGGAGTACAAGTCATACTGATTATTATTGTCAGTGCGATGGCTTCACTCTCGGTATTTTTTGGTCTGGATAAAGGGATTAAGCGCCTATCCGAACTGAATCTGGTTTTGGCTTTGGGACTATTACTTTTTGTCTTTCTGGCAGGACCGACTATTTATCTGCTGCAAACGACTATTCAAAACGTCGGACAGTATGTGTCTGGTCTATTCAGTATGACCTTTAATCTGTATGCCTATCAGCCTAATGGCTGGATTGGCGGATGGACCATTATGTACTGGGCCTGGTGGATTTCCTGGTCACCATTTGTCGGGATGTTCATTGCCCGGGTATCTCGAGGTCGAACCGTTCGCGAATTTATCGTGGGCGTTTTACTGATTCCAACCGGCTTTACCCTGATCTGGATGGGCTTTATGGGCAATGCTGCGCTTTACAGCATTTTACATGAAGCAAATATTAACCTGATGCAGGCAGTACAGCGTGACTCATCTGTGGCACTGTTTGAATTTCTGCAGGGGTTGCCTTTCTCGGCAGTGATGAGTGTAGTCGCCACATTCTTGGTAATGTTATTTTTCGTCACTTCGGCTGACTCTGGTGCACTGGTTACCGATTATCTGACTGCGAAATCTGATCAGTCTCCAACTTGGCAGCGTCTGTTCTGGACAGTGATCAAGGCTTTACTGGCAATTGTGCTGTTATATGCAGGTGGCCTGGCTGCACTGCAATCTGCCACCATGTTGAGTGCTTTGCCTTTTACCTTGATCATGTTGGTGATTAGTTGGGGGCTGATCAAAGCACTACGGCTGGAAGTCACCAAAATGCATGCATTACAAGAAGCCCGAATTACACCACGAGCAATTCATAATCCGCGTAGCTGGCAGCAGCGTTTGGGACTCATCATGCATTATGCTCATAATGAACAGGAAGTGACAGCGTATATCCAGTCGGAAGTCAGACAGGCATTTTTAAGTATTCAGAAAGAATTTCAACGCCGTCATCATGCCGTCATCATTGATGAAATAGAGCAGGGGCTTTGCTTACGAGTAGATCATCAGGATGAAGCGAATTTCGTTTATGCAGTGGTTGCACGCCAGATCTTACCGCCAAGTTTTATGCCATCTCAGGATGAAGATGCAGGACAATATTTTCAAGCTGAAGTCTTCCTCAATGAAGGTGGGCAAAACTATGATGTGATGGAATGGACCCGGGAAGATCTTTTGCAGGATATTTTGGATCAGTATGAACGGCATCTGCACTTCTTGAGCAGGGTGCGCTAAGTGGTGCTATCGCTTAATTAACCTAATAAACCGAATAAAAAAGGATGCATATTGTGTCCTTTTTTATTCGGATTATCTTAAAATTTAACAAGGATATGAACCCTTAACTTATTTATAAATAATAAAAATTTCATTTATTCTTTAATAAAAATATAGATGATTAGCTCGTAAAAGGATGAAGTAAAAATCTATATTAATAAACTAAAAAATTAGATGTGATTTAACTGCTTATATTTTTAAATGAATACATCATTTTGATACAAAGCACTGCTCTGCATATGACATGATTACATGTTAAGTTTGAGCAGATAACAATAAAACTGCAGATTGTAGTGTCATGAAGAAGAAGGATTAGATGAAGCAAGCTTTGTTAATGTGCTGGACGACCTTTAAGCGCCTGCCTTCTGCATGGCTGCTTTGTCTGCAATTCATCATTCTGATCCTGTCAGTACTGAGCTATGAATACGCACCTTATCGGGCTGCAACTTGGGTACTAGGCGTATTGGTTTTACTGGTGATCGCTAGGGTTATTCGTCAGACTCCCGTATTTACCTTATTGGGATTAAGTTTCGTTGTTGGTGCGCTATTTTTTTCATCATTGGTTTTATTCGGGATGAAACAAGTCTGGGTCTTAATTACCGCCCATGCCTTTGAAGCATGTGCTTATTTTAGTGCATCCTATGGTTTATTGCGTTATATGTTTCATGACCGTTACCTGACCAAAGATGAATTATTTGCGGCAGGCGCAGCCTTTACTTTGATGGCTTGGGGTTTCGCTTTTCTTTATAGTATCTGTCAGTTATTGGTTCCCTATAGTTTTGCTGATCCAGATCTACAAGCTTATCAGCCCTGGTTAGATTTGTTGTTCTTGAGTTTTAGCGTGCAGTCCGCGACAGGATTGGCGGATACTATGCCAGTGAGTCCATTTGCCAGAATGCTCACCATGATCCAGATGTTCTTTGGCGTGATGTATCTGGCACTGATTGTCTCTCGACTGGTAGGGCTGCAATATATTTCTCATTTACCGCATAGAAAATCAGAGCAAGAAAAAAAGGACACATAAAGTGTCCTTTTTTTGTATTCAGAATCTAATCAGAAATTAGAAACGGAATTTAGCATTCAAGCCCACAGTTTGGGTATCTGTTGCAACATCTTGATCCAGATTAGCATTTTTAGTTTCGTAGTTAGCATTAACATAGCTAGCACCTACAGATACTGCTGGAGTAACGAAGTAGTTTACGTTCGCACCTAAAGCTTTATCTGGAGAACCTGCATAGCTAGATTCCATATAAGAAACGCCAACACTTAGTTTAGGGTTGAGGTAAAGCGTTGTACCTAGGTTATAAGCAGTGTCTTCACCGTAAACTAAACCAGATTCAAAACCGATCGACATATTTGTACCATCGATTGCACCTACGTATTTAGTACGCGCAGTAATTGCATCTTGATCTTCATTGATAGTCATCGTCTCAAGAGCAGCTTTAGCAACACCGTTGTTAAACATGTTGAAAGCATCGTAAGAAGTCTGGTCAGCAACACTTGTATAACCTACTGCAACCAGGAAGTTAGAAATAGGTAATACACCCACTTCTAATGCATAACGATCGCCATTGTCATTCTTTTGGCCATCTTTACCGTCAGTAATAGTATGGCTATAAGAAGCGCTTGCATATGCTGGAACAAGTTTAGTTGGAATGTAGACTTCACCTTTCGCACCGAAAGTATGAGAAGTCTGGTTTACACCTTCTTCTGAAACTCGAGTATCTGCCGCTACATCGTATTCACCGTATGTATAAGCTAAAGACACGTTAGAAGCTTGGTTTAGGAATGCTGCTTCAGCTAAAGGACCTTTAGAAGTATCAACGTCCTTGAGATAGTAAGTACCTTGAACAGCACCAGTGAAGTCTTTGTCATTTACCGTATTGTCGATGTACTCTGACTGGCCTTGAACTTCAAATTGATACGCCTGAGCACCGGTCATCGCTAATAATAAAGCAGTGGCTAAACCTAGTTTTTTCATGATTATTACCGTTTTTTAAAAGGGAGGTAAAACAGGGGTAATTGTATTGTAACAATTTATTAAGTCAATAAACCTTTTAAAATCATATAAATATGAATTTTCTAATTGTTATGTTTTTGTAAAGATTGTGAATTTATTATTTAACTGCTTAGTCCTAAAAAAAATACTGATAGAACAAATAATTACTTAAATAAAAAGAAATAATATAAAACACGTGAAAATTCACATTTATAACAGGTGGTTATTGTTTAATTTAATTCAAATGTATATAAGAATTGGAAAAACCAATTCTATAGAGTCAAACCTCTCCATATAAATGATTAAGAATGCCTAGATCACTTATTTAGTTGATTCAATAATTCTTTTCTAATTCATTAAATTTATTTTTTATTTAAATTAAATCTAATTTTGTGTAAAAAACAGACAAATATCAAATCCAACTAATTTAATATGCTTTACATTTTACATGAAAGTTACGATAATTAATTCATCAAGTTAGATGATGTATTTACTTAAATTCTTTATTTGACCTGATTCTCCACGAATTTTGTGTTTTATCGGCCCAGCTTTCCCCAAGGTTGGGCTTTTTTTTGCCTGAAACTTAAGTAGAGATGAGTGAAGGAGATAAAGACTAATCAATACGTATAAATATTAAACAAATCAAAGTATATTTTAAAAGAAATAAAAGCACTATAATGGTGCATTATCTTTGTTAAGATATTATATAAAAAATTAAATAGATAAAAAAAACCCCAATTTTCAATGAAAATTGGGGTTTTTTGGCCAAAATTTGCGGGTAAATTAAAATATCTGCTGAGGAAAAATTTAATTCGCCCTAATGCGGTGCATTATGCACTTAATTGTTGCATATGTAAACAGTAAACAATACGAATTTCAATTTTTTTGAAATTGTTTGATACATCTGCTGGTTATTTGCTGAAATTAAAAATTTTTAATTTAAATATAAGAACATAAATTAAGATCTATATGACTTTTGAGTTCAGTAAAGTTATATAAAAGCATTTAATATAAAGAATTTTTTCTTTCTGAAGAAATGGATTTTTTGTATAATAATTAAGATAAATCAAATACTTTATTAATTATTAGTCTGAGGGCGTACGCTAAGACAATGAATACTCTGCGCTCTGAACAAATCAGTAAACATCTTTATTGCGCAATGTCTGTCATTATTTTATGTCTGCTGTTCATTTGCATTCCTCTCATTGTGAATAGCACTCAAAGTTACCTTAAGGCTGTGCGTACTTCTGACGAATTACATGCCTTGCAAGAAGTTGCCATTCTGGCCAATAAGATTTCCAAGGAAAGAGCCCCTGCCAATAAAGTCCTTTCCAGTACGCCTGAAGAAATTCACCAACGACAACAAGAACTCGAAATTTACCGTAAAGAAGTAGATCAGCAGTTCGAGCATACAGCAAAAGTATTACAGCAAGTGGGCTTCCCGCATTTAAGTCAACGTTTGGAAAGTACGGTTCGACCAAGTCTGGAGCAGGGACGTTTACAGATCGATCGTTATGCAAAAATTCCTTGGGAACAGCGTAATGCTCAAGCACTTGATCAAGCGATTGCTGCAATGTTTAAGGCCTGGGACAGTTGTCGTACTATCCTAAAAGGAGTAGTAATTGCTTCTAATACCACCTCTACCTCACAAAATAATTTTATTTCTCAGATTTTATTTTTATCTGACTTGAGGGATCAGGCAGGGCGTGCCGCCTCTACAATCATGGCTTATGTGACTTTCGACCAACCGATTCCTGCTGCAAACCTAACCCGTGCTATGCAAGTCCAATATCGGATCCATTATCTTTGGGATTTAATCGGCACATTGCAGCCGGAAGAGGACAAGACTGAAGAATTCAACCGGTTGCATAATGCTGTCGATACGGTATTTATTCAAAAAGGCTTACCGATCGTTTCAAGTCTGGTGGAAGAGAGCATTCAGCAGGTTCCTTATCATTTGACAGGAACAGAACTCACCAATGCGATGGTTGATAAATTTGCTACCGTTGTTGACCTGCAAAGCTATTTACTTGAGTACAGCAATCAGGTTGCAGAGCGGGAAAAATCTTCTCATTTGCAGCAATTGCTCTGGACAGTTTTACTTTCATTCGTGTCTTTAGGAGCAGCAATTGCGACGATGATTTTTGCACGTAAAAGTGTATTTCAGCCGCTGATAGAAGCGCGTCAAATTCTGTTTACGCTTTCGGAAAATGGTGATACCAAAGCTTTATCATCGAATGCCCATACTAAATCTGAATCCTTATTTACTGCCATTCAAAGGTTGCAACAGATGTTGCAGCAACGTGATGCCTTAGAATTCAGGCTTAAAAATATTGCTCATTCCGATCCTTTAACCGGACTGGCGAATCGGTTCGCCTTGGAGGAATACACTCGTTTTCTGGAATCACATCCTTCACAGTTTAGTCAGACGTGTTTGATGATTATTGATATTGATCACTTTAAGCAGGTGAACGATCAGTATGGACACATTATCGGAGATGAAGTCATTCAGTTTGTGGCGCAGTGCCTGAAGGACAATGTCCGTACTTCTGATTTACTGGTACGTTATGGCGGGGATGAATTTCTGGTTCTGATTGAAAATATTGACTTCGATAATGCCCGTAAGATTGCCGATAAGATTCGAAGCGAAGTAGAGGGTGCTTATATTTTAAGTGAAAATGGTGATCAGATTCAGGTCTCGGTCAGTGTGGGGGTGGCGATAGGTGCGCAGTCCTGGATCAGCCTGTTTACCAAAGCGGATAAAGCTTTGTTTGTGGCTAAAGGTCAAGGACGTAATGCAGTGGCTGAGGTTTAATTCATATATTTTTAACGTTTTTTACTTTATATATCCATGTTTTTAGAATGAAAAAAACGATGAATAAATCACCGTTTTAGCACAACATCTAATTCTTTAGAATCCGCCCTAACCCTATTTTAAAAAGAGGGGCTAGGGGAGATTCCTTATTTCAATAACGGCTTTAAGAACCGCGCGGTATGCGAAGTCTTACTCTTTGCCACTTCTTCAGGCGTACCTTCCGCGATAATCATACCACCACCTGAACCACCTTCAGGACCTAAGTCCACGATCCAGTCCGCAGTCTTAATCACATCCAGGTTATGCTCAATCACCACAATGGTATTGCCCTTGTCACGGAGCTGATGCAGGATATCCAGCAATTTGGCAATATCATGGAAATGCAGGCCAGTCGTCGGTTCATCCAGAATATACAGGGTTTGGCCGGTATCACGTTTTGCCAGTTCACGTGCCAGTTTCACCCGCTGTGCTTCACCACCAGAAAGTGTTGTCGCAGACTGACCCAGACGGATATAACCTAAGCCAACCTGATGCAAGGTTTCCAATCGACGGTGAATCACTGGAATGGCATCGAAGAAATGCATGGCATCTTCAACAGTCATCTCCAGTACATCAGAAATGTTCTTGCCTTTGTAGTTTACTTCCAGCGTTTCACGGTTATAACGCTTGCCATGACATGCATCACACGGTACATACATATCCGGCAGGAAGTGCATTGCCACCTTGATCATACCGTCGCCTTCGCAGGCCTCACAGCGACCACCTTTCACGTTAAACGAGAAACGGCCGGCTGCATAACCACGTGCCTTGGCTTCCTGTGTTTGTGAAAACAGTTCACGAATCGGAGTAAACAGACCGGTATAAGTCGCTGGGTTGGAACGTGGTGTACGTCCAATCGGACTCTGATCAATATCTACAACTTTATCCAGGAATTGCAGACCATCGATCGAATCAAATTTCTCTGAGGTCTGAGTAGTCGCACCATTGAGCTGTGTTGCTGCTAGTGGCAACAAGGTGCGGTTAATTAACGTCGATTTACCTGAACCTGATACACCCGTGACACAGGTCATCACCCCTAATGGAATGGTCAGGTCGACATTTTTCAGGTTATGGCCTGCTGCACCCATCAGCCTGATCTGTTCTTCCGGTTTTGGTGGTTGGGTCCGTTTTTTCGGTACTTCAATTTTCAGCTTGCCAGACAGATACTTACCAGTCAGGGAATCTTCATGTTCAGCAAGTTCCTGATAGGTTCCTTCGGCAATCACATGACCGCCATGTACGCCGGCACCTGGACCGATATCAATAATATGGTCGGCGGCACGAATCGCATCTTCATCATGTTCAACGACCAATACTGTATTACCAAGATCACGCAGACGTACCAAGGTTTGTAGCAGACGGTCGTTATCACGCTGGTGCAGGCCAATCGAGGGTTCATCCAGCACATACATGACACCCATCAGACCGGCGCCGATCTGAGAAGCCAGACGGATACGTTGTGCTTCACCACCAGATAAAGTTTCAGCTGAACGGGACAGACTCAGGTAATTTAAACCAACAGACACCAAGAAGTGCAGACGCTCGCGGATTTCCTTAAAAATCTTATCGGCAATTTCACCGCGGGCACCTTCAAGATTCAAACCTTGATAGTAGCTTTCGGCGTCACCAATCGACATGCGGGTAATGTCAGCAATGGTCTTGTCCAGAATTTTGACATTACGTGAAATTTCATTCAGACGTGAACCATCGCAGGCATCACAGGCTGCATTGGACAAGTACTGTGCCAGATCATCACGGACATAATTACTTTCAGTTTCACGATAACGGCGTTCCAAATGCGGCAGTACACCTTCAAAAGCAATCACACGATTATGACGGCGACCGCGTTCGTCAATATAGCTCAGATCAATCTTTTCACGACCGGTGCCATAGAGGAATTTCTTTTTAACATCGGCTTCGAGCTGATTCCACGGCGTATCCAGCGAATAGCCAAAGTGATTGGCGACCTTTTCGATCATGCTGTAATAATATGGACGCTGACGGTCCCAACCCCGGATTGCGCCTTGACTGATACTCAATTCAGGATTTGGAATTAGTTTATCTGCACTAAAATGGCTACGCGTACCGAGACCATCACAAACCGGGCAGGCACCAAATGGATTGTTGAACGAGAACAGACGTGGTTCCAGTTCCGCCACCGCACGATCACATTTCGGGCAGGAATGTTTGGCTGAGAAAACACGATCT
This sequence comes from Acinetobacter sp. VT 511, assembly GCF_001077515.1. Lineage (NCBI taxonomy): Bacteria > Pseudomonadati > Pseudomonadota > Gammaproteobacteria > Moraxellales > Moraxellaceae > Acinetobacter > Acinetobacter sp. VT 511. Next base: position 163,527 of record NZ_LFRE01000073.1, read on the forward strand.
GGCCGTTCGCCTTTCATCCGCGAGACAATGGCAATATCGCCACCCAGACGAAGGGCAGTTTCAAAGCTCTCGGCAATACGGTTACCCAGATCATCACGGACTTTAAAGCGGTCAACCACCACTTCAATGGTATGCTTTTTCTTTTTATCCAGTTCCGGTGGAGGATCAATTTCCATGATCTCGCCATCCACGCGGGCGCGTACAAAACCCTGGCTCTGTAACTGTTCAAATAATGCGGAATATTCACCCTTGCGTTCACGTACAACGGGCGCCAACAGCATCAGGCCAGTACCTTCTTCCAAGCCTTTTACCGCATCCACCATTTCACTCACGGTTTGCGCGACCATCGGCAGGTCATGTTCTGGACAATAAGGTGTACCGACGCGAGCATACAGCAGACGCAGATAGTCATAAATTTCAGTAATTGTGCCCACGGTTGAACGCGGGTTGTGGCTGGTCGACTTCTGCTCGATCGCGATGGCCGGACTTAAGCCTTCTATCGAATCGACTTCCGGTTTTTCCATCTGGGACAGGAACTGGCGCGCATAGGCAGACAATGACTCGACATAACGGCGCTGACCTTCGGCATACAAGGTATCGAATGCCAGTGAGGACTTACCTGAACCAGACAGTCCCGTAATCACCACAAACTTGTCGCGTGGTATATCAAGGTTCACATTTTTAAGGTTATGGGTACGTGCGCCTCGAATACGGATGTGGCTTTGGCTCATGCAATGATCCTAGAATATTCATCAAAAACCCTTATATGATACCGGATGAAAATTGTTCAAGTGCAAATAAAAGTATTTTAAACGTCAAGTTATGTCGGTGATTGGTCAAAAGATCAGTACCAAAGCAATAAGTTAAAAATGTATGAGATATTTTTTCCGATTAAAATTTTGGTCCTGCTTTTAATCAAAGCATTTGAACATGGATTTAAACTCTGTAAAAAAACACAGAGTGCTTAGCATTGCGGAGCATCGATCCAAGATAAAAATTAGGATCATTGTGCCTATTTAGAATTTTGTAGAAAAAATAAAAAGCCCCGTATTGAACAGGGCTGAATTCAGCTTGTATCAATCCAGACCAGGCCACTGGCGTTGCTCAAATGCGCTGTCCCAGAACAACCATTCCAGACGCGCTGCATGGGTATAGGCTGTATGCATTTTTTCCAGGGTGTCGGCATCGACACGCGCTGCTACGCGATCCACAGTTGCAATCACATTGCGTACAGCAGTATGGAAATCTTCCCCGGCGTAAGTATCAATCCAGGCCTGATAAGGATTATTGGCTGCGGCCTTATCGACAATATCCTTGCCGACTTCTGCATAAATCCAGAAACATGGCAGCAGGGCTGCCAGCACCACCGGATAGCTTTCGGCCCAGGCAGTCGCCTGCAAATAGGAAGTATAGTGATGGCAGGCCAGCGTCAACGGCGTATTTTCGAACTGGGCTTTGCTGATACCGAAATCCTGCATAAAGCCATTATGCAGGCTGCGCTCGACCACAATCGCAATTTTAGCCGCTTCACTAAACTGGATCACATCATCAGCCTCAAAGGCTTTGGCGGCACAGACTGCCAGTGCACGGCCATAGGCCAGCAGATAATGCGCATCCTGAATCACATAATGACTGAAGGCATCACGGTTCAATGTGCCTTGTGCCAGCTGCTGGTTAAAAGGCAGTGCCAAGGTCTTTTGATAAAGTTCGAGGTTACGTTGCCATACGTCTTGAGAGAAACTCATACTGAAATCCTGAGCAGTTGAAGTCAAAGCATGCAGCACTATAGCAAAGATCGACCCGTTGAAAAGATCAACCGATTTGAAAAGCAGAAAATACGCAAAAATGGTTCAGGAAGTGCTTTGGTTTATGTGGCAAAAGTTTCATAATTGAGACAAGTTTTAGTCTTGGTATTTCCCTACAATAAAAGAAATACACTCAATGAAATTTATCTAAGGTCGATTTGTATGTTGAAACATTTTGGTTTCTCAATCGCATTTTCGATCGTGTGCCTTGGTTTGTCTGCTTATTGGGGTTATACCCATGGTCCGGAAGCGGGCCTGCAAACCATGTTCACAGCACTGACCATTACCGCCATTCTGGCGATTATGGAAGTGTCGTTGTCCTTTGATAACGCGGTTGTCAATGCATCTGTCCTGCGTGGCTGGGATCATTTCTGGAAAATGCTATTCCTGACAGTGGGTATTCTGATTGCAGTTTTCGGGATGCGTCTGATCTTCCCGGTGGTCATTGTTGCAGTGACTGCAGACCTGGGCTTTATGGAAGTGGTGCGTCTGGCCCTGAATGATCCAAAAGAATATTCAGCGCGTTTGATGGCGCATCATCCTGAAATTGCAGCCTTTGGTGGTGCCTTCCTGTTGATGGTATTCCTGAATTTCTTCCTGGATGAAGAAAAGGATACGCACTGGTTCAGACGAGTAGAACGCCGTTTATCCAACCTGGCCAGTGTTCCGGCGATGTCGGTCTTTATTGCTCTGGTGGCGCTGCTGATCATGGCGGCCAATGTGGTAGAGGCCAAACGTCTGGTCGTGACCATGGCGGGAATCTGGGGTATTGTGATTTATATCGGGGTGCAGGTGCTGAGTCATATGCTCGGTGGTGAACCTGAAGTGGATGAAAATGGCAATGCAGTTCGTCATGATGAAAATGGCGTACCGACCGGTGTAGTGAAAGCCGGTATTGGTGGTTTCCTCTATTTAGAAGTTCTGGATGCCTCGTTCAGTTTTGATGGCGTGATCGGTGCCTTTGCGATTACCTCAGACGTGGTGATTATCATGCTCGGTCTGGCAATTGGTGCGATCTTTGTCCGTTCAATGACGATTTATCTGGTTGAGCAGGGCACATTGGATGCCTATATCTATCTGGAACATGGTGCGCATTATGCCATCGGTGCATTGGCTTTCATTATGATTGCCAGCGGAACCGGCCTGCATGTACCAGAATTGGTGACCGGTCTGATCGGTGTGGCCTTTATTGTCTGGGCCGTGATTGCCTCGATTCAGTACAAGAAGCGTCAGGCAGCTTTAGACAAATAAAGTGCTGACCCTGAATGAAAAGCGTAGCTCCGGCTGCGCTTTTTTATTTTTTAGATCAGCATCATCTTTATTTCAAATAAAATTCCTGCATCCATCCCGGCCGAATGTCCTATAATCTTCGCCTGAAGATCCATCAATTGAACTACCATAATTTATGATGAATGCCCTAGAACGTCGCTCAACCTTTGCGCTTAGCAGCATTTTTGCACTGCGTATGCTGGGGTTGTTTATGATTATCCCTGTATTTTCGGTTGCAGGACAGTCATATGAATATGCTACGCCGGCACTGATTGGCCTGGCAGTGGGGGTTTATGGTCTGACTCAGGCCATTCTACAGATTCCGTTTAGCCTGATTGCAGACCGTTTCAGTCGCAAACCGTTGGTGGTCATCGGGTTATTGCTATTCGCTCTGGGTGGTGCAATTGCCGCCATGTCGGACACAATCTATGGAGTGATTATTGGGCGTGCCATCGCGGGCGGCGGTGCGGTTTCGGCGGTGGTCATGGCATTGCTTGCCGATGTGACCCGTGAAGAAAACCGCATGAAAGCCATGGCGACCATGGGCATGAGTATCGGCTTATCTTTTGTGGTGGCATTTACCTTAGGTCCTTGGTTAACGGGTCTTGTGGGTATTTCAGGGCTGTTCTGGGTGACTACCATAATGGGGTTTGCGGCAATTGCGATGCTGCTGATGGTGCCAAAAGTGACCCGTCATCATCGTAATTTTCAGCAGGGGTATCTGATCCAGCTGAAACAAGTCCTAAAAATGGGTGACCTGAATCGCCTGCATGTTTCGGTGTTTAGCCTGCATTTATTATTAACGGCAATGTTTATCTATTTGCCTTCGCAGCTGATCGAGTTCGCTAATATTCCTTTGGCCAGTCATGGCTGGGTATATCTGCCCTTACTTGTGATTAGTCTGTTCTTTGCTTTTCCAAGCATTATTCTGGCGGAAAAATACCGCAAAATGCGTGGTATTTTCCTGACTGCAATTGCGGGAATTATCGTTGGCCTATTGGTACTGATTTTTGGCTTTGAATCGAAATATATCCTGCTCACTGGTTTAGGGATCTTCTTTATTGCCTTCAATGTAATGGAAGCCTTATTACCATCGTGGTTATCCAAGGTTGCGCCAATTCAGTCCAAGGCAACAGCGATGGGCGTGAATGCCAGCAGTCAGTTCCTCGGCGCCTTCTTTGGCGGTACGCTAGGCGGACAACTTTTGTTGCTGAATGATACTTCCATGGGTTGGAGTATTTTGACTGCGGTTGCTATAATTTGGCTGCTCATCAGTTTTGGTCTGGCTCAGCCGCGCTATCTTTCGTCCCTGGTGTTAAGCCTGCCTGAAAATCGACAAACAGATGAATGGACTTCACAGCTTTTATCTATTCATGGTATTGAAGAAGTCGTGGTGATGCCTGAACAGCAAGTGGCCTACGTCAAGGTTGATAAACAGCAGATTAATGATACTGCGCGACAACAATTAACGCACTTGTTGGGTAAAGAGGTAGCCATTTAAGCATAACTCTTATAAAGTAAAATATAGAAACAAATAGGAAGTATAGGTCTCATGCGTGGTGTAAATAAGGTTATTTTAGTAGGTACTTTAGGTCGAGATCCTGAAACAAAAACTTTCCCAAATGGGGGTTCTCTCACTCAATTCTCTATCGCGACCAGTGATTCGTGGACGGATAAGAACACTGGTGAGCGTAAAGAGCAAACAGAATGGCACCGCATTGTGCTGCATAACCGTTTAGGTGAAATTGCACAGCAGTATCTACGTAAAGGTTCTAAAGTCTATATCGAAGGTTCACTACGTACCCGTCAGTGGACAGACCAAAGTGGTCAAGAGCGTTACACCACAGAAATCCGTGGTGAGCAGATGCAAATGCTGGATTCTGGCCGTCCTCAAGGTGAACAGTCAGACAATGGCGGTTTTGCACAGCCACGTTTCAACAATAACCAGGGCAGCTATGGCAATAACAATGCTGGTCAACAAGGTTATAATGCACCACAGCAAGGTGGCTTCAATAATGCACCTGCGGGTGGCAATGGCTATGGCAATAACAACCCAAGCGGTTTTGCGCCAAAATCTGCACCAGCTCCAGTTGCAGCGCCTGCAGCAGACCTGGATGATGACTTACCGTTTTGATTAAAATTTAAAACAGAAGAGCATCCTTAAAAGCCCGTCATCCGACGGGTTTTTTAAACACGTTTATTTGTTTTCTTCTTTTTAGGAGATACCCACATTGTGATGAGGGCACGGCATACGGTTTCTTGTGCCATATCCAGAACCTCAACATTAACCTGGTATTCAGCAATTTCATGCCATTCAACATTTAACTTTGCAGGTGTGGCAATGGCTCTTAAATCGGTCGTTGCTTTTTTAAGATATTCGACCTGCATACCTTTTAGAATCCAGGAATGGGTTTTGGGGACGCTGGCATCGGTCATGGTACCTGCTGCCAGTTCAGCCAGATTGCATATGGCAATCGCATGGATTGTATCTAGATGATTGAGTACAGCCGCATGTTTCTTCATGCTCACTTCGCAATAATACGGAGCAAGCGTTTCGAGCAATGGGGAAATACTGCTGAAATAAGGTATTTTGATGCAAAGTAATCTGGAAAATATGTATTTACCACCTGGTTTTTTGTGAAAGGTTTTCCATATTTTTAGAGCCTGGCTCATGATCGCGATCCTGCGTAAGAGGTGAATAATAATAAGATCCTCATACAGAATAATATTCTGTATTTGCAGGACTCACAAGAAAAGTGTTTAAAATAGACAAGTTAATGATTAACGGTGCCGAGCACATTAAGGAGAATGCAAGGTATGGATGTATTGAAAGGGAGTTATCCAGGGGGACGCTTGGCCTTAAAGCGTCAAATTCTGAATTGCGCACTACAGGAATTTGTACAGAGTGGCATAGCTGCAACGACAATTGAAATGATTCGGGATCGGGCAGAAACCAGTGTTAGCGCAATTTATCATCATTTTCATCACAAGGATGGGATCGTAGCTGCGCTGTATCTAGCCGCTTTAAAGGATTAGTCCAGCCGACGTTTAGATGCCTTATCCCAAGCGAAAAGTGCTGAACAGGGTATTCATGCCATTATCCGAAGTTATATTGATTGGGTCATCAGTTATCCAGATTTTGCCCGTTTTCTCTATGCAGCCCATCATGTGGTACATACCTCAGAGCTGCGTCAGGATCTGGAACAGCGTACCAGCCAGCGCAATCAGGATTTAAAGAAATGGCTGGCCCAGCAGTCAGATGCCGCTTGTCTGCAAGCTGTCCCACCTGCTTTACTGACCTCTTTAGTAATTGGCGCGACAGAAAGCTATTGCCGTGCCTGGCTGGCAGGTCGAGTCAAGGATTTTCCGCAAAAGCACGTATCTGCTTTGGCACAGTCAGTTTGGGATTCTTTACAGCATTTTTCTCGGTAGAGGTCAGGAGTTAAATTGGAATAAAAGATAATAAGTAAAAAATTAATAGAATTTATAAATCTAAAAAACCGATAGTTTTTATAAAAAGTTACGGTTTTATCTATTATTAGTTTTTGCGTATTCTTAGTTCATCGAATGAATTCCCGCGAACTGATAGGAAAAATCACATGAGTTTAATCAATACTGAAGTTAAGCCATTTAACGCAACTGCTTATCACAATGGTCAATTTGTTGAAGTATCTGAGCAGGACATGAAAGGCAAATGGTCTGTTGTATTCTTCTATCCTGCTGACTTCACTTTTGTTTGTCCAACAGAATTAGGCGATCTTGCTGATCAATATGCTGAATTCCAGAAACTGGGTGTAGAAATCTATGGTGTATCCACGGATACGCACTTCACCCATAAAGCTTGGCATGACACGTCTGACGTGATTGGTAAAATCCAGTATCCAATGATTGGCGATCCAACCTGGACTCTGGCGAAAAACTTTGAAGTGCTGATCGAAGCTGAAGGTCTGGCTGACCGCGGAACTTTTGTGATTGATCCGGATGGTAAAATCCAGATCATTGAAATCAACGCAGGTGGTATCGGTCGTGACGCGCAGGAACTGCTTCGTAAAGTAAAAGCAGCTCAGTACGTACATGCTCATCCAGGTGAAGTATGTCCTGCAAAATGGAAAGAAGGCGAAGCGACTCTTGCTCCTTCAATCGATCTGGTAGGTAAAATCTAATTCGACAAATCTTTATCAACCATAAGAAAATCCAGCCTTCAGCGCTGGATTTTTTTATGGTTATTCGAAAATGAAAGGACAATTAAATCATATAGCCTTGATGACTTTCGGCTGTGGCAAGCAAGCCTTCAACCAGATGCTCGATCAGTTTTTCATCACCCGACGCTGGCTTTTACATAAGGTATAAACCAGTTGTAGGGTACCAGTACTGACACCAGTATTGTCTTATATTTGGGATACTGCATTTCATTGGCCTAGTATCGATAGTTATCCGCAACGCATACAATGAATACATGTTTATCCTATTCAGATAGGAGTAAAAGATGAAAAAAGTCATAGGCGTTTACCGTAGTCAGCACATGCATTGGGTTGGTGATGGATTTCCGGTTAAAAACCTGTTTTCTTATGACCGTCTTGGTCAGGTCATCAGTCCGTTCCTGTTGCTGGATTATGCAGCGCCGTATCATTTTGATCCGACTACGGTGCAGCAGGGTGTCGGTTCACATCCACACCGTGGTTTTGAAACCGTGACGATCGCCTATCAGGGTGGAGTAACACATAAGGATTCTGGCGGTGGTGGCGGTACGATTCAGGCAGGTGATGTACAGTGGATGACTGCAGGTGCAGGCGTGGTGCATGAAGAATTCCATTCTCCAGACTTTGCCCGGAATGGTGGTCTGTTTGAAATGGTCCAGCTGTGGGTGAATTTACCTGCCAAAGACAAAATGACTACACCGCGTTATCAGGCACTGACGGCAACTAATATTCCCCGGATTGAAATGGATGAAGGTGCAGGGCATATCCGGGTCATCGCTGGTGAACTTGATGGGCATCATGGTCCGGCGCATACCTTTAGTCCGGTCAATGTCTGGGATGGTGAACTCAAAGCAGATTATGAAACGATGCTGCAGATACCTGCCGGTCATAATGCTTTGCTGGTGCTATTGAGTGGAGAGCTGGTAGTGAATGCTGGCCAGAAAGTTCTGGACAGTTCTATTGTGATATTTGCTCAGGATAGCGATCCTATAATCCAGATTCAGGCTTATCAGGACAGCAAATTCGTAGTCTTGACCGGTGAACCCTTGAAAGAACCCATTCAAGGTTATGGTCCTTTTGTGATGAATACCAAGGAAGAAATTGTCCAGGCCTTCCAGGATTTTAATCAAGGTAAATTTGGAGAAATTCCAGTAGCTGCTGAATAAAAATGTCAGTCCAGAAAGAAAGAAGCCTCTGCAGTGCAGAGGCTTTTAAATAGTTATGCGCTGTAAGTTCTTCTGATTATAAGATTTTTTAAATAACTTCAACACTGTGGAGGGCGATGGAGTCATCATTTTATTATGCGGAAAATTATAGCGCTTCTTGTATCTTTTGTAAAACGAAAGTTAAAAAATGGTTAATTTAAATATATTGTTTTTAAAGGATAATTTTTTTAAAAATACAAAAAACATCAATAAAAGCATAAATTTAAACAGTGTTAACTTTTTATATTAAAAATGTAAAAAATTATGAATTTTCAAGCGCTTTAGTCCATCTGAAAAAAATGCAATCTGGAAGATTTTAATAGCCTAATTACGGCAGGCTTGGTACATAATTTCTAAAAGTTTCTCAATGACGGATGATCAGTTTGGATATCGCAGTAATTGGTAGTGGCATGGCCGGACTGGCTACAGCCAGAATTCTTCAGGATGCAGGACATCACATCACTATTTTTGAAGCGCTGCAAGGGCGCGGCATGGACAGTCACAGCCTCGAGTTTGAAGGTGGGCTGGTAGATGCTCCTTTGCGTGTGATGAATCCGTACTTGTGGAAAAATACGCTAAGTCTTGCGACTCATCTGGGGATCAAGACCTATCCGGTACGCACTTATATGGCATGCAGCTGGTTATTTGAGGACCGGACTGAAACCTGGCTGACGACTTCGCGTAGCCGGATTGGTAACTTTCCGATTATCAATAACCGTAAAGGCCTTCAGCAGTATGGCTGGCGTCTGGTTAAAGGTTTATTACAACTAAAAACAGCGTTGAACAAATTCTTTAAATCTAAAAATCAGGATATCAGCCTGGCAGAATTTATTAATCGCAATGATATTGAAGAAGTATTCTGGCATGGTGCGGTGATGCCAGTGCTGTATACCATCTGTACCTGTAACCCAAAAACCATTGGTGAATGGCCAGCCAAGCCCTTATTGATTTTCCTGCGTCAGCTGACAGATGGCGATGCATTATTGCGTATGCAGGGCGGTACACCAGCCTTGGTGGATAAACTGATTGAAGGCATCGACATTGTCAGTGGTGCAGCAACCACGCTGGTACAACAGCAGGGTGATCAGGTCCGTGTAGAAAATGCGGCGGGTTATTCCAAGTTATTTGACCGTGTCATCGTTGCTACACCCACCAATAAGATCGAGGAATTTCTTGATAAAGATCAGTTTGCAACAGATATTGAATTATTGAAAAAATTCCAGTTTGAGCAGGGGCAATTGGTAATTCATACCGATACCAGCGTTATGCCGCCGAAACGTAAAGACTGGGCAGTACTAAGCTATATGATGGACCGCAAGTTTACCCGTCAGCAGTTCACGGTATGGCTCAATGCGGTTGAACCGACATTGGTGGGTAAATCTCCGGTATTCCAGACCTGGCGCCCGGTGACTGATATCGATCAGAAGAAAGTTATTTCTTCTGTGACACTGACCCGCGCAGTGGTTGATGCGCATACTGTAGCCTTGAACAAGGAATTACAGCAACGTCATCTGGATCAGGACCGTAAGGTATTCTATTGTGGTTCATGGTCATGTGATGGCTTGCCAATTCTGGAATCTGCAGTTACTTCAGCGATGAAGATTGCAGAAATCTTTGGCGCACCATTGCCATTCGAGGGATTAAAACCGAATATTGAGGTTGCACCACAACTCGGTTATTAAGCATGAAACTGTTCCAGGCCTTTCGGCAGCGTCTACCCGAGCATAAATATGCTATTAATGCGGCATTGCTTGGAGATACTTCATTATTGCCCTGGAGCAATCTTGGTTACTGGCAGACAGGGCAGCAGGACTATGTTGCTGCTTGTCAGGCTTTGGCTGATCATCTGGCTGCAACCATTCATTTAAATTCAAAAGATAAATTACTGGATCTTGGCTGTGGCCAGGGTGCCAGTCTGCTGCATTGGCAGCAGCACTATCAGGTGCAATACCTGGCAGGCGTAGAGCTACAGAAAACTTGTGTTACCAGGATTCAGCAGCATTTACCTGAACTGAATGCAATTTATCATGCTTCTTTTCTTCGACTAAAAGATATCCATTTCCCACATAAGTTTAACGCTGTGCTGTGTCTGGATGCGGCTTATCACAATAGCGTACCAAGCTTGCTGGAACAGATAGTCCCAGTTTTGAATTCAAAAGCGCGAATCGGTTTTCATCATCTAGTCTTGTCTGAGCGCTGGAAAACTTTAAATTCATTTCAAAAGCGTAAATACCAGCTTTTGCTGAAATCAGCAGATGTCAATTTAAGTGATTTGATGCCGCTCGGTACGCTATATGAATGTCTGGATCAGTTTGAATTCACAGATGTTCAGGTTGAAGATCTGTCAGAATCAGTATTTGCCGGTTTTGCCAGGTATGTACAGCAGGATTTAAATTCAAAAAAAATGGTTCAGTCTGTAAAGACGTCCAGACTAGATGAATTTAAAATTCAGATGACCGCAAAACTATGCCGAAAGCTTTTTAAAGAAGGTGTGGTGCGATATGTGCAGATCAGCGCAAAAGCAAAGCACTAGAACAGTGCCTGAAAAGATTAAGCCCGAAGAAAATGCAGACTCCAGAAACATCAAAGCCTCACTAAAAAAGCGAGGCTAAGAAAATGGTGCCGGCACACGGATTCGAACTGTGGACCTACTGATTACAAGTCAGTTGCTCTACCAACTGAGCTATGCCGGCGTTGTGGTGTGCATTCTACAGATTTTTTGAGGTGATGCAAGCCAAAAAATAACCGTTTAAATGCTTTGGTAAAATTTTAAGTTTGATTGAATTCTGCATGATACGAAAAGCTGCAAAACTTGAAATACATCAGCTGGATTCATGAAAATCGCCCACATGCGAAAGTGTGGGCGAGGGTGGAAAATTTAAACTGGTTTCAGAGATGAATAAAAACTAGGTTTATCGGCTTTTTAGGATACGGTCCAGATCCTGAGCACATTCCTCCAAGGTAAAGGCCATGTCAAACTGCATTTGGGGTTTGAGTTCTTGAGCGAGGCTTCTCCACTGTTCGATGAGTCTGAGGGCTTTTTGAATCTTGTGTTTGTTGACGTCTTTGGCAATGGTCGGAGTGTAACCGCCACGTTTAGCATTTTTGATCTGTTTGGCATAGTTTGCGCTGTTATTCATGTTCGCTCCCGAATAGCAGTGTGTCTATCTTTTAGCTTTTAGTTTGAATCAAGATCAATGGCGTGGTTGGTTAGATCTACTGGTTTTTGTTCTCCTTTTATGTGCCCGCTAAGAGCAACATAACATAGCGATGATGACAATAAAATTAAGCTATTTTTATGCCAAGTTAGAATTCAGTAACTGAATTTTTTGTATAACTTTCATGAAGTATATATAGGGAAAAGAGGGCAATTCATTTGTTCATTAATTAGAAGACAAGCATTAGCAAACGACATTGTCCTTCTTCTTATAAAAATCCAGTGCCAGCTTCAGATCCTGTGCTAACTGTTCTTTTGTGTTTTCTGGCGCAATTTTTATAAAGGCAGGTACATATTCTTTGAAATACACCTCAGGATAATCTTCGCATATGATTTTCTTGCGAAGTTCCATAGGCGTAGCCGGGTTATCTAACTGGTCCAGAAAACCACTGATTTTCTGATCCGCCTGTTCAAACTGAATGACATCTACAGAGTTTTTATCTGTCGACATTGCGGCTTCTGCCTGCTCAGGCTGCTTTTGGCAACCAGCAATAACAAACATAACGAGCAGGGTAGTAAAGGTTAGTTTTTTCATCGTCTTTTTTAGTTGTTATCCGGGGCTGAATAATAAGAGTATAAGAGAATTCACCACTGTATAAGAACTGATTTTTTTAAATAAAAAAATACCTCCATCATAAGGAAGGAGGTATTAAATTGGAAAAGAAACTACAGCGAGCTTCTGATTACACATTTTATATTAGATCACTTTTCAAACAATTGGCAGAATATTACAAGCTTGATAATGATTCATAAAATTAAAATTGCTGTAACTTCTAAAAATGGAATTTAGCCAACAACTTAATGAATTTTCCTTTATTAAGCCATAAAAATTAAAGAATCTGATTAAATATTTTTTCTTTTCTAAAAGCTAAAAAATGAAGGCGTTGAGGAATAGACAATAGTGAAATTGCAGCATGATATTTAATTACAGCCAAAAAAAGGTCTAAATCCTTCGGATTCAGACCTTTTAAGACATCATGTGGCTACATGATCATGAATCTTGGCGGTGAGAGAGGGATTCGAACCCTCGATACGCTATAAACGTATACACACTTTCCAGGCGTGCTCCTTCAGCCACTCGGACACCTCACCATGGCGGTGGATGATATAGAAAAAAAACCAGTCTGCCAAGCTTGAAACAATTGATTTGCAGAAAAAGTTTGGAGGCAGTGCTATGATTCGCAAAAATGCTTTCTAAAACGAAGACAATATATGCAAAGTACTGCACAAAAAGCAGCTTTACCAGTCATTACGCTGGCTGCGCTTGGGGTCGTTTTTGGTGATATTGGTACCAGTCCTCTTTATGCACTACGCCAATGTTTCCTGACCTCGCATCTTGCTATCAGCGAAGCCTCGGTACTGGGCATTCTCTCCCTGATCTTCTGGTGCATCATGCTGACAGTGAGTTTTAAATACGTCACCATCATCATGCGTGCTGACAACAATGGGGAGGGCGGCATCATGTCACTGCTGGCCCTCAACCTGCGAACCACACTAATCTCGGATAAGAAAAAGATTTATCTGATTGCTTTAGGCTTTATTGGTGCTTCATTGTTCTTTGGTGATGGGATTATTACACCTGCGATTTCTGTACTCTCTGCCATTGAAGGATTGAGTATTGCTACGCCAGTGTTTAATAAATGGCTGGAGCCTTTATCCATTGGAATTATTGCTGGCCTGTTTTTGGTACAGCGTCATGGCACCGGGACCATGGGTAAATTTTTTGGTCCACTGACTTTACTGTGGTTCCTGTCGATTGGTGGCTTTGGTCTATGGAGTATCATTCAGACGCCGACAGTCCTGCATATGATTAACCCTTATTGGGCTTATCATTTTGTGGTAGATCAACCTTATGTGGCTTTCCTGACCATGGGCGCAGTGATTCTGACCATGACCGGAGGCGAAGCGATTTATGCAGATATGGGACATTTTGGTCGCCTGCCAATTCGTCTGGCCTGGTTCATTATTGTCTTGCCATGTCTTTTACTCAATTATGCAGGGCAGGGTGCGCTTCTGCTACGCAGTCCAGAAGCTTTAGCTAATCCATTCTATATGCTGCTGCCAGAATGGAGCCTGTACCCAATGATTGGTCTGGCAACGGCTGCTGCGGTCATTGCCTCACAAGCCGTGATTACCGGAGTATTCTCGATGGTCAATCAGGCAATTCAGTTGCGCTATTTACCACGTTTGAGCGTGAAACATACTTCAGCTGAAGAACGTGGTCAGATTTATCTGCCATTTATTAACTGGATGCTGTTTATTTCGGTCGTGATTCTGATTTTGTTATTTGAGAACAGTGCGAGACTTGCCAGCGCCTATGGGGTGGCAGTAACCATGACCATGCTCTGTGGCACGATCTTGATCTCCATTTTAGCTTATGGTTTCTGGCGCTGGCCAATCTGGAAAGTAGTATTATTCGCGGCTCCTTTTCTGGCGCTCGATCTGATTTTTGTCGCATCTACTTCACTGAAAATCTATTCTGGTGGCTGGGTGCCAATCATGCTTGGCGCAGTATTGTTTACGATACTCATGACCTGGAAGGATGGCCGCGAACTGTTACTCAAACGTATGCAGCAAAATACCTTGCCAATTGAGCTATTTATCAAGAGTGTTTCTACCGGTGGCGGTACCCAGTTTGTGCCGGGAGATGCCATTTTCCTGACCGGAACTCCGGATGTCGTACCACATGCCATGCTGCATAACATCAAGCATAACAAGGTACTGCATCAACGTAATATCATGGTCACGGTGATTACCCGGGATATTCCCTTTGTGGGAGAGGAAGATCGGGTAGAAGTTGAAAAGCTGAATGAGCATTTTTACCGGATTTATGCCTATTTCGGTTTCAAGGATCAGCCTGATATTCCACGGGCGGTCAAGCAAGCCTACACGGAATGGGGCTTTGACTATGATCTGATGCAGATCAGTTTCTTTATCTCTCGTGACCGGGTAATTCATGCAATCGGAGAAGGCATGTCACCATGGCGTGAAAAACTGTTTATTTCAATGCAACGTAATACCAGTCCGGTGAGTGATTTCTATCAGATTCCAACTAACCGAGTGGTGGAACTTGGTAGTCAGATCGAAATCTAGCAACAATATTTAAAATGAAAAAAACCAGAGTTCAGCTCTGGTTTTTTAATATCTGTTTCAGACCCGTTATGGAGTAGTTACACCTGGAGCAGTAGAGCCTGCTGGTGTCATCGGGGAATCTTGCTGCATCTCAGGCAGAGTACGGGGATCGTTGGGCTGCTGCATGTCTGGAGTTGCACCTTGTCGCATCATGGCAGGATCTTGAGAATGGCGCATCATACCCGGAGCCTGAGACATGCCCGGCTGACCAGATTGTATGCCAGACGACGGATTATTTTGCATAGCAGGTGCCTGACTTGGCTGCACTAAACGAATCTGACCAGAATTGACCAGATTTTCCAGAGAAGCATTCTGACCGTTTACAGTGGTGCTAATTCGTACCTTGGACAGGCTTTCTAATGTTTCGCCCGGCTGTACTCGTGGTTCAGCCAATGCACTGAGGCTCATTACACTGGTAAATACACCTAGAGCCAGTAATTTTGAATAATGAGTTTTGCAAGTATGGGAGTTTTTCTTCAGCGATAACATCACAATGCTCCTTCGTATATTTCTTCGAGGAATTAGAGTTTCTTACAATTGCATAATTAAAGAGTGGGCAGCAAGGAAAGCTACATAAATGGGTTGAAATCTAGTTCAAGTATTCGTAAAAAACCGACAGGCTGTTACATATTTAATGGGTTTTTATTTACATATCGCTTATTTGTTAAGCGATTAAAAATGTCATGATATACACGGCTTACAGGGCTTGTTAAGCTCGGCAACACCCGCTGTAGATGTTCTAAAGTAGCTGTAATCATGGCCAAGAAGCAACGTACCAAAAAAAATCCTGTCTTTCAGTTCCTTAACGAAAATACTGTAAAAATTATCCTGGGTGTGGTGGCATCGGGTAGTTTTGCGATTGCCTTTGGTCAAGAAAAAATCAGCCAGTGGGTATCGCTGTCTTCACCATCAAATTCTGCCTGTCTGGATCAGTTTTACCGGGATGTGCCCCCCTACTTAATGAAGGACAGCTTAAAAAAGAACAGCTATGCACTGTGCTTTAACGGCTTTAATGTCATGTATTCTGGTGTCTCCAAAACACCATTATGGGTGGCAGAATTACTGACGCCATCTCGCCTGAGTCAAAAGATTCCGCGTGAAGACAGCTTCCATGAGGAAGAACGTGTCAGTTCGGCGCATCGTGCAACTCTGGCAGATTACCGTGGTACTGGCTATGACCGTGGCCATATGGCGCCAAATGCTGATATGCCAACCAAGCAGGCACAGTTTGACAGTTTCTCCTTAGCCAACATGGTACCGCAAGCCCCGAAGAACAATCAGCAGGCGTGGCGTGAACTGGAAGAAGCCACCCGTGCGGTGGTGACTAAACAGAAACAGGATGTCTATGTGGTTACGGGACCGGTTTATAGCGCGAAAAAGCTGGAGACGATTGGCAAAGGTGTAATCGTACCGAATGCGACCTATAAAGCGGTATATATGCCGAAAACTGGTGCAGCCGGGGTGTATTATGTGGATAACAACCTGAAAAATCCGGCACCAAAAGTCCAGATCATCAGCGTCTGTGCCCTGGAGGAACTGGTTAATATCAACATCTTCCCGCAACTGACTGAAGAACAGAAACGTAATACCTATAAGCTGCCTTTGAAAGCCAGCGAGGTGAAGACCAATAAGCCTATCACCTATGCAAACTGGGATGCAGAAAGTCAGTGTGCCGAAGATGTATCCAAGAATGACCTGGAAGCATTACAAGAGGAATTCAAACGTTCTGGTGGAGGTCGTACGTCTGTGAGCGGGAATACTTCAACATCTGAGGGCTCCACTAGTGACGCAGCAGACAATAATGATCCGCAAGGTGCATTGATCAAGCAGTTGCTGGAAGCAGTGCTACAGTTCATTTTACAGCTTTTGAAATAATTCTGTTGTGCCAGACAGGATTCAGGTAGCATAAATCTGTCCGGTACAATTAAAAAACAACAAGGAAGCGACAGAAAAAAATGTTTAAACCTTATGAAAACGGCACCGAATCACATGCGATTCATGACCTGACCATTGAAAATGATGTGGACTGTGTCAGCCTTTATGGAAACTTGCAGTTAACCAAGGATCAGGCCGGACTGAAAGCAGCCAAGGCCTTGCAGGCGCTACTCAATGATGTGGTACAGCAACTGGAAAATACCCCGGATCTGCCTGACAAGATCCAGCGTGATGACGCTCAGGAAATTGATAATCCATTTTTATAATGGGTCATTTTTTAAAATTTCATGACTCTTCCATGTGAAACAGAAAAAGCTCAGGATTAATATGAGCTTTTTTTATTCAGGTTTAAAAGTTTATTTCTCTTGAATTATCTTTATTGTATTTATTCAAAAATCTAAATTTGATATTGGGTATTGAGGTTGGCCTGCATCGGGTAATCTAAAAATTTCTCCTGTGTTTTGTTTTTCAGATAGTCTGAGCGCCACTGTTGCGGCGTCTGGCGGGTCCACTGCTTAAAGGCACGCTGGAAGGCACTTTGTTCTGAATAACCCAATAACAGGGAAATCTCGTGCAGGCTTAGATTTTCATCGGTCAAATATTGTTGGGCCAGCATAAAACGGATTTCCTGCATTCGCTGCTGATAGGTCTTGCCCTGTTTTTGCAAATGACGCTGCAACTGCCGAACCGACCAGTGTAACTGACGGGCAATATGCTCAATCTGAAACATGTTTTTTTGCAGTCCGGTCAGGATCGCCTGCTGAATCCGATGATCTATCTGTGAAGTATTCGGCAGTTTTTCCAATAAGGCTTCTGCCTGTTGTTTTAACAGCTTCTGTAGCGTCTGGTCACCTTGACGTAATGGTTTTGCCAGTTCAGAAACATGCATAAAAATCACACTCTTTGGCTGATCAAAACGAACCTTGCAACGGAAGTACTGTTCATACAGATTGAGATGTTTGTTGGTCGGCTGGCGGAAATGGACTTCATGTAAGTGAATATCATCGGTAGCCATCAGCGAACGTACAAATTTCAGCATCAATGCCATGGCGACTTCATCAGTCAATTGAGTCGCCAGATTTAGAGGAACATCGACCCAGGCAATTGACAGGTAGTCATTTTCGACACGGACTTCTAAAGGACTGCCGTCATAGACCAGACGATGATAGTCATGATAGCGCATCATGGCTTCGCCCAAGGTTTCACAGGACAGCGCCAGATAGGCAATAATGCCCAGATGTCGGGGTTGTACGAAATTAGCAATTTCCAGGCCTAAGGCAGGAGTCTGCAACTTTTGCTGTAATTGCATGAGCAACTCACGCCAGATGACAAATTCAAAGCGTTCAACGTCCTGTATAGCGAGTAGTTTTTCTGGAATGGGGAGTTGCTTGGATAGATAGAACTCCAGCAACAAATGTCCCAGACCTCCATAAACCGTGCCTGCATCGTCCTGTATGCTGTGCATTTTTTAATTCTTTTTTGTCGTGTTTTGTCAATCATATTGAATTTTGTGGTCAATATCTAGCCTTTTAGCTCACCTATAGTAAATAAAAAGGAGGGATAGACGATGCTAAAAGGTTTTCTGGCAGGACTGGTAATTGCCAATGGTTTTGAATGGTTTGCACATAAATATATTCTGCATGGTATACCTCGCAAAGGTCAGGCTCGCTACAGTCCAGTACCGCAGAGCATGCGTTCACACTGGGAGCATCATCGGGAAGTGCGTAAGACGGCATTCTCTGATCATGGCTATGTAGAAGGCTGGCAGAACTGGCGTACCCGTAATGAAATTGGATCTCTGGTTGTTGTTGCCAGTGTATTTGGTCTGGCCTTTTATCCGGTTTCAAAAGGAATGTCGCTCGCAGTGCTTTATAGTGCCTGCAATTATTATTATGTGCATCGTCGGGCACATCTGGAACCAGAGTGGGCCAAGCGAAAAATTCCCTGGCATTATGACCATCATATGAATAGTAATCAGGATGCCAACTGGTGTGTAACCCGGCCATGGTTCGACTACGTCATGGGGACACGGGTGATCTCATCATCTGAATTACAGGAACAAAATCCACTCGGCATCCATCTACCCAAACCGGTTTCTCAAGCCCTGAGCAGCAGTATTCAGCAGATCTTTCCAGCCAAATGGGTTGAAAAAAATAGAGCCTTAAACCCTTAAAAGAAACCTAGAAGTTTTAGATAAAGAAATAAAATGCATTTGCACGCTATTTTTGTCGTGATTTGTCAATAAATCCTGCTTAAATTGTCAATATTCGGGGTGTTTTTTGACCTATATTTACACCTGTCAGCGATATAGCCTAACGCTGACAAGTTGTTATGAATACTTGAGTTATGGTTAGATTTTACTGGTTATATTGACACCAAGCGCTGTAGTCTATTCTTGGTTTTATAGGGAGTCGCAAGACTCCTTTTTTTTGTCCATAATTCATGTGCTTAAATTTTCAAGTAATAAAAAAGGCATGATTAACATGCCTTTTTCAGATCTTGTCTCTAAAAATTTTTAAAGACGCATTTCAATGCCTTGCGTTGCCAGATAAGCTTTTGCTTCTGGAATGGTATGCTGGCCGAAGTGGAAGATTGAGGCTGCAAGTACAGCATCTGCGCCCCCTTTTAAAATCCCGTCCGCCAGATGTTGCAGGTTGCCGACACCACCAGAAGCAATTGTTGGAATGTTAACGCGGTCATTAATGGTACGCATGAGTGCCAGGTCATAGCCCGCTTTGGTGCCATCAGCATCCATTGAGGTCACTAACAGTTCACCGGCGCCGTAGTCAGCCATTTTCACGGCCCATTCAATCGCATCAATACCCGTTTCCTTGCGGCCACCGTGAGTAAAGATTTCCCATTTATTCTCGCCGGTTTTCTTGGCATCAATAGCCACTACGATACATTGTGCACCAAAACGCTGAGAAGCCTCCTGGACGAATTCGGGATTATAAATAGCTGCTGAGTTAATGCTGACTTTATCCGCGCCAGCATTTAACAGTAAACGGATATCTTCAACTTTACGAACACCACCACCTACAGTTAACGGTACGAATACAGATTCGGCCATACGCTCTACAGTACGATAAGTCGTGTCACGTCCATGATGTGTAGCGGTAATATCAAGGAAAGTAATTTCATCGGCACCTTGTTCATTATAACGACGCGCCACTTCGACCGGGTCGCCCGCATCACGAATATCAAGGAACTGAACACCCTTGACCACACGACCATTATCAACGTCGAGGCAAGGAATAATACGTTTAGCTAGCATAAATTTTTCCAATTATTACAGCCGATTATGAAACTCACCCACGCAAGCGCTACACCTTGGCAGATGGAAACGGTATTCTAGCAAAAATATGTAAGTTTTTTCGCAGGTTTTCTATGTCGGTTTATACCACTTTGACTTTAAAGGAAGTTCAGGATTTTGCAGCGCCTTATGGTCTCAAGGCGATTGATCTGATTCCCATTCAAGGAGGTATCCAGAACACCAACTACTTTCTGGTCTGTGAAGACCAGCAATATGTATTGACTGTGTTCGAGGACATGGATGAACAGGCTGCTGGTGAACTGGTTCCCGTACTTAAGCATCTGGGACAGGCAGGGGTGGCTGTGCCCGTCCCATTATCGCATTCAGGCAAGGCCATTCATAGCATCAAGGGTAAGCCAGCCCAGATTGCACCACGGATGCTGGGCGAACATCCTATGCCAGCGACTAAGGCTCAGGCCGAAGCCATTGCCATTGCGCAGGCAAAAATGCATGTAGCGCTAAAAGATTTTAAACTGGAACGCGAATTCGTGCGTGATCATGCCTACTGGTATGCCGTGGCACAGGAAATCAAGCCAACCCTGAATGCTGCTGATAAAGTCCTGTTAGGTAAGTTGCTCGGCCTGTATGAAGCATTGACAGCCGTTTATACTGATCGCCCACGTGGCTTTATTCACTCAGATCTGTTCCGTGACAATACCCTGTTTGAGGGGGATCAGCTCAATGGCATTCTGGATTTTTATGAATTGAATAAAGATGAGCTGCTGTTTGATATTGCCATTACTTTGAATGACTTCTGTACAGATTATCCTGCAGTGACCTTGAATGAAGAACGTGCAGTTGCTTTTTTAAAGGCTTATGAAAGTATCCGTCCCTTGACTGAGGATGAAAAAGCCTGTCTGCAGCTTTACCTGGCGATGGCAGCCGGTCGTTTCTGGATGATGCGTTTACAAGTGGCACAGAAAAATGCGGCTGAAGGCCGTACCGGAAACGATATCCTGCAAAAGAATCCGGAAGAAATGCGTAATATGTTGATCGAACGACTTAAGTTTGTCACCGCTTAACCAACAGGAACAACAATATGCGTGATCAAGGGCGTTTGGTGGAATGGTTTGATGAAAAAGGCTATGGATTTATTCAACCGAATGATGCAGGCAAGGAACGTGTGTTTCTGCACATTAAGGACTTTGCACGCCCTGGTCCGCGCCCGATTGTTGGTTGTGCCTTGGATTATGCCGTGATTCTGGATGATCAGGGCCGTTATCGTGCTCAGCAGGTGACTTATCTCAAAGCTGCCCAGATCAAGGCGTTGACGGCTAAACAGAAAACTAGCATAAATAATAAAAAAGAAAAATTGCAGCCGATGCAAATCCTCTGTGTGGGATATATTCTGGCGCTTGTGGTACTCAGTTTCAGTGGTCTGTTGAGCGGGATGGTAGTGTTGCTGATCAGCCTGATGAATGTATTGAGTTACTGGCTCTACGCCCAAGACAAGGAAGCAGCCCAATTGGGCAATCGCCGTATTCCTGAAAATGCGCTACATCTGGTGGCTTTTCTTGGAGGTTGGCCGGCAGCTTGGCTGGCCCAACAAAAACTGAGACATAAAACACAAAAACAACCATTCCGTCAGATTTATTTTTGTACCATAGCCTTTAACATCATTTTGATTCTATGGCTTATTTCCCCTTTAAACGGCTTAAATATTTAAGGGAAATTGATAAAAAGGAGAGGGTATGAACTATTCGATTGACAAGGACCCTAACCGCACACTGACTCTTATTCTATATATTCTTTATATTGTGGCGATCTTTACCGGTGGCCTGCTTGCTGTCATTGCGCTGGTAATTAACTATGTGAAACGCAGTTCGGTTCGCGGTACAATTTTCGAGAGCCATTTTACCTGGCAGATCCGCACCTTCTGGTGGTATCTGATCTGGAATATTGTCGCCTTTATTCCATTTTTGTTCCTGTTCTTTACCGGTGAAGATCCGGATCTGTTCGCAGGTGTAGCATTCGGTGCAACCACTTTCTGCCTGATTGTGATTGGCTTGGCCTGGATCTGGATTGTGTATCGTGCAATTCGCGGGATTATGCGTTTGAATGATAATCTGCCGATGTATCGATAAATCAAATATTGAGATGGAAAGAGCAGCATATCGCTGCTCTTTTTTATAGCTCTATGATTTTTGGCAGCAGAATATCCGAATCAGGTAGGCACTATTCAGCATGTCTTCCCGTAGTTAAAACAGGTCGAACTTAATTTTGTCTGGAGTGGTACAACTGATCTGACCATGAATGGCGCAGCCGACAGCCGCAAGTTTGGTGATAAATTTCCAATCTATGTAGTACAAGGTTGGAGTGGTCATGGCGTGGCGCAAACTGTGGGTATTGGCAAAGCGATTGCAGATGAATTCTGTGGCAAAGCCGATGACTTTAATATATTAACCAGTATCCAGATATCCTATTTGGTCGAGTACTTGCACCGGTGGTGACTCTAATGGTGAAAACGGCCTATGATTTAAGTGCTTTGGTCAATCTGGGCAAAATGGTATCTTTTTAAAATTCAATATAGATATAAAAAATCCCCCTTTTTAAAGGGGGATTTAGGGGGATTCATAAAGGGTTAGGGTGAGGGAAAAATTAAGAGAGATCTTCCTTCAATTCTTCCCTTTTTTCTGTTCTTAAAAACTTCGGTTTCCATTCACTGGCAATTACACCCAGTACCACCATTAATCCGCCCAATAAAGCCAGAGCAGGTAAACGTTCTCCAGCGAGTCGGCCAAACAGACTGGCCCAGATCGGCTCACCTGCATAGATAATGGCAGCCTGAGAAGGATCAACCATTTCCTGTGCCCAGTTCATGACCAGTTGAATCACTGCGCTGGCTATACCGAGGCCAACTAAAATGATGGCAAGGTGAGGATGGAACTCAGGTAGCAGAGGTTCGCCGAGCATTGCTGCCATAATAAAGCAGAACAGTGATGCGAAAATCAGCTGTAACACGGTCACGCGGCGCGTATTTACCTTCGGTGCAAAGTAACTGATAAAGATGATTTCAAGTGCAATTGCAATCGAACCCAAAATTGTCAGTAGCTGTCCAAAACTCAGTTGAATCGCACCAAAGCCATTTCCTGTTAAGAAGACCAGACCTAAAAAGGCAAGGGCTGCCCCAATCCATGTCATGACATGTGGTTTTTTACGAAACAGCATCCATAGCAATATAGGCACGAGGGGAACATATAATGCGGTTAAAAAGGCTGACTCACTACTGCTAATCGTTTGTAGTCCAACTGTTTGCGTGCCATAGCCCAGTGCAATGAGCAATCCGATGACCGCACCAGCAAAAACTTCAAAAGCGGTGATGCCTTTGAGATATTTCCAGGAAATGAGTGTTACGGCAATAGCAGCAGCCATAAAGCGCAAGGCTACAAAAAGCACGGGACTGGCAAAGGTCAGTCCGTATTTCACCACCACAAAGGTTGTACCCCAAATGATGGTAATTAAAATCAGAGAAAGCTGGGGGAGCTTCGCTTTCCATATTGAGGATTCAGAGGATAAGTTAGACATGGGAGATCAGTATTCAGGTAAAAACAAAAAGAGGCCCGAAGACCTCTTTTACAGCAACATCAATCTTTCAGATTAAGCGTCTAAAACCGCTTGTGCTTCACGAAGATTTAAAGTGCCCTCATAGATCGCACGACCAGTAATTGCGCCAAGAATACCCGGTTGGCCTTTTAAGCCATGAACATCATCGATATTAGTGACACCACCAGATGCAATCACTGGAAGACCTGAGTAAGTTGCCAGGTTCACAGTTTGCTCAATGTTCACACCCTGCATCATGCCATCACGTGCAATGTCGGTATAGACAATGCTGGACACACCTGCATCTGCGAAACGTTTAGCCAGATCAGTCGCTTTCACATCAGTCACATTGGCCCAACCATCCGTTGCGACCATGCCATTCATGGCGTCAATCCCAACAATGATATGACCAGCGAACTTTTTACAGGCTTCTTCAACAAACTCAGGCTCTTTCACTGCTTTTGTACCAATGATTACATAAGACACGCCTGCGTCTAGGTAATGCTCAATGGTTTCCAGTGAACGGATACCACCACCGATTTGAATCGGTAAGTTTGGTTGTGCTTTAGCAATCGCTTCTACGACTGGCTTATGAATCGGGGTACCTGCAAAAGCACCGTTCAGATCAACCAGATGGAGACGACGCGCACCTTCATTTACCCAATGCTGCGCAGTAGCCACTGGATCATCAGAAAATACAGTATCGTCTTCTATACGACCTTGTTTTAAACGGACACATTTGCCATCTTTCAGGTCAATTGCAGGGATGATCAGCATGCTTTCGCTCCTGGCCTAATCGTCGATTGAATTTGAATGGCTGCCATCTTAACAAATAAACGGCGGATTTCTAAATCTAAATACTGAATCTCGCATATGAAAAAAACCTGTCATGGACAGGTTGGAGTGAGTGAGTACAGCTCATTGTTATTTTTATATCTGATCAGGCTGATCATTCAGCATGGATGAAATTCAATTAAACATATGCGAGTTGAAGTTCCAGATCCAGTGGACCTACTTTGCCAAGCTGAGTACCCAGGTCATAAAGACCGTCATTGACAGCACCTGCTGTGGCGCCTACAGTTGTAACGATACCGCCGATAACTGGCAGATCCGCTGCAGTATTAGTAATCGTGGCAAGATCATCCAGCAGTGCATCGACAGTGCCTGAGACATCTTGCAGGACACCGCCCACACTCGCTACCGGATTACTGAGTACATCATTCACCAGATCTAGTGGCTGAATGCCAGCAACATAATCACCCGTTTCTGAAATTAGTCCACTCAGGTTAGAAGTAGTCTGCCCGACTGATGCAATCACATCACCGATGACTGGCAAAGAAAGCAGTGGAGCAGTCAGCGGCGCTGTAGTATCTAAAACGCTATCCAAGATATCTGAGACGCCATCTAAAGTTTGACCGACCAGGTCTGTAGTTCCATTTAGCAGTGTGTCTATACCATCAGATAAATCTCCCTGTAATAGCTGGTCTGATACGGCATGCACGCCTTGACTCACATCTGCTAAAAGTCCTGTACTGGTATCCAGGACAGTTTTTTAGCGTATCGCCAACTACAGGTAATTGTGTCAGTGCGTCCGTCAAAGGTGCCGTCAGGGTACTGACTGTTTCAACCACTTCATCAACTAAGGTAATAACAGCCTTAGTCAGGAAGCCTACGGCTTTGCTAATACCTTGCACTGCCAGTGTGAATACCCCATTGAACTTACCGCCGCCCAATAAACTTGCCATGATTTTTACCCTCTAGAAATTTGAACTACTTAACGATGGAGAATTGTTATGCACATCATGTTTTAGCAAAAATCTGCCAAATTTATAGAGCCTAGAACTATAATTTTGACCATAAGTCAGGAAAATGTTATGGAAAATTCATGTTTATCAAAGGATTGATAATAATTTTATATTTTGTGAAAAAATGCAATTAAAAACAATGATTTATATCGGTTATTTTGGTGCTTCTAAAAGATGAGTGGTGTTATTTTTGTGCATTTTTATTGTTTAGCTTAATGTTCGATTAAAAGAATAGTAGAAAAGTTGAGTAGTTTACTCGGATTTTTAGAAAAGTGATTATTCATTTGCTAAATTTTGGTGCGTTATATAGTTTACATAATCTTACAATCGATCAGCGCTTAATTTCTCAAGTAACAGTGTTAAGGAGCATCCAGAAGCAATGATGGTTTTCTTTAGGAAAGTTTCAATTCTCGGCTTAGGAGTTTCCGTTGCCAAAGTTCTTCCAGAATCAAAATACAGGCATAAGCATCCGCGGCTGCGTATTCAATTTGAGCTTGGCTGAGTTTCCGTGCTGCCCAGTTAGAGGTACTGATTCTTTTGGACTTTGGGAAATTCACCTGGAACAGGAGTGCCGTCGCATTTCTGACCCCAACAGCCTGTTTAAGCCCAAAACTGCCAAAGCATTTGGAGAGTTCCAGTACCCCATTTAATTCAACACCTTTTTTACGGAACAGTTGCTTGTCATTTTTTAAGCCAAAGCCAGCTTTCATCTGATTGGGATTGGCAAATATTGGCTGTAAAAAATGCCATAGTTCCGTATTCATTTGAAATAAATACGCCCTTTCTCGGGTAGCTAACTGAATCAAATGCGGTCCTGTAGACTGTTCACCGGCTTTAAATATGGGCTTGGATTCTGAGTCAAAGCCAAAGACTTGTACCTGTTCAAGTTCTTCACGTATTACTTCTGCCTGTTGAAGATTCTGAATCACAATAATTTTTTCAAAGGAGATATTTTGAAATCGTGGAAGTGTGGCGATCTCTTCTTTGGTGGGTAAAATTGGAGAATGAAGGGCATCCATGACGAGTCTGTGTGGGTCCGTGTATGAAGATGCAGCTTAAGACTTTTTCAATTCAGTCTAAAGCGCTTTTAAGAAAATTATTTTTAAATCAAAATGAAAAGCCAGACCCATTTTTAGATCTGGCTTCTGAATTGAGTTGACTGGATTAAACTTATTGCTGTTGCAAGGTTGCCTGTTTTGCACGATTGACATAGTCCTGATAAGACGGAACAGCTATCGCTGCTGCAATCCCCAAAACAATCAGCAGAATATAAAGAATCGCCAGTACATTTTCCCAGCCACGTGTGGTACGGGCGTGTCCAAACTGGTTGCTGTCACGGTTACCTGGAGCAAACAGGGCATACAAGGCAAATAAAATATTGGCGATAGGTACCAGCATCAGCAAAGACAGCCAGCCGCTATGGTTTCGGTCATGCAGGCGACGAATTAAAAAGATGATACTGAAATAAATTGCTGCAATATAAATTAATCCCATGACTACCAGTGATAGCATAGGCAAGGAGCCATCTGGACTCAGAAATGGATTTGCGCCTGGTAGAATAACAGCAGCTAAAATACCGACAAGCATCAAACAAAATCCCATTAGCATATTCCAGGCCAGATATGAACGACGCCCAAAACGTCCCCCTGCATTTAAAGCAGAATCATTTAAATTACTCATTGTTATTTCCTTGTTTTTATCATTAATATTTTTATAAGTAAATGAATGATATAGTAATTTATTAAAAAATAAAAGATTAAATATTGAGCAATAAAAAACCCGCTTCAAGCGGGTTTTTTTAAACATGGATAGGATTAGATATTCCATTCCACGAAGTTTTTCAGCAGTTGTAAACCTGCGGTATGGCTTTTTTCCGGGTGGAACTGGGTCGCAAACAGATTTTCTTTATGCAGTGCCGTACAGAACTCTAAACCATAGCCACATGTCGCAGCCACGATGCTTGGATCTTTTGGCTCTACATAGAAGCTGTGTACGAAATAGAAACGAGCATCCTGTTCAATGTCTTTCCACATTGGATGACCTGGATCAGCCTGATGCACCTGGTTCCAGCCCATATGCGGTACTTTTAGACCTTCCACATCCGGGAAGCGTTTCACTTCGCCTTCAAAAATACCCAGTGCATCTGCGCCGCCATTTTCTTCAGAACGTTGCATCAGCGCCTGCATACCGACACAGATTGCCAGTACCGGCTTATTGAACACCGCATGACGCACCACATCATCAATACCTGCTTCATGCATACCGTGCATACAGTCACGCATTGCGCCTACACCCGGGAAAACAATCTTGTCTGCCTGAGCAATCAGCTTCGGATCATTGGTCACATCTACTGTAGCACCGACATGTTCTAATGCTTTGGCAGCAGAGTGAAGATTTCCCATGCCATAGTCAAGAAGGGCAATACGGGTCATTACAGGGTACCTTTGGTTGACGCAACAGTATTGGCAGCACGTGGATCAACTTCACATGCCATACGCAATGCACGGGCAAATGCCTTAAATACACTTTCAATCTGATGGTGACTGTTTTTACCTTTTAGGTTGTCAATATGTAAAGTCATCAGCGAGTGATTTACAAAGCCCTGGAAGAATTCAGAGAACAGGTCTACATCAAAACGGCCAATCATGGCACGGGTAAATGGAATATCCATAAACAGACCCGGACGACCAGACAGATCAACCACGACACGGCTCAAAGACTCATCCAGCGGAGCATAGAAGTGACCATAACGGCGTAAACCTTTCTTGTCACCCAATGCTTGTGCAAAGGCTTGACCCAGGGTAATACCACAGTCTTCTACAGTATGGTGATCGTCAATTTCCAGGTCGCCGTCACAATGAATATCAATATCAAACAGACCATGTCGCTTGATTTGATCAATCATATGATCTAAAAATGGAATACCAGTATTTAAAGTGCCTTGACCAGACCCATCGAGATTCAAGCGAATTCGAATTTTGGTTTCGTTGGTATTTCTTACCACTTCACTGATACGATCTGTCATAGACACGTTCCTCAAATACGTCAAAATGATTGATGTAGAAAATATTTTCGCCGTGACGACGTCACCGCATATTAGATTGCTCAGGAGGGTTTATCAATGCCTATAACCGTACATGCCTATACTTCTTTGGAAAATGATGAAGTGCGCAGCCAGCTTGAGCGACTGTATGACACCAGCCCGGAGTTTAGTGATGGGGCCGATGCCATGGAACAACTAGAGCAAAACTTGCAACAGTATACCGTACTTTATACTGCAGAATTTAATACCCGTATTATTGGTGCGATCTGGTGCACGGGTCAAGGCGAAACCCGCCTGCTGGAGTATGTCGTTGTACATCCGGCCAATCGTGGACGTGGAGTTGCAGAAAGGCTGGTCAGTGAAGCCTGCCGAATGGAAGAAGAAAAAGGTGTAAAGGTGTTTGAACCTGGCTGTGGCGCGATTCATCGCTGTCTAGCGCATATTGAAAAAATTTAAACTTTTCCTATATTAAGGCAGCCTTATGGCTGCTTTTTTATGCAAATTTTTGACTGAAAATGAATAATTTAGGCCGTTTTAATTAAAAATTAAGCAAGTGATAATTAAATCTGCTGCAAAAGTAGACGATTGATAAAAATTATACTTTTCATGCTTGACGGCATTGGGCTGAAACGGTTTAATACGCCTCATCGGCGTGATAGCTCAGTAGGTAGAGCAACGGATTGAAAATCCGTGTGTCCCCAGTTCGATCCTGGGTCTCGCCACCATATTCAAAACGATTTAAAGTTTTCAATCCCTGATCCCATCAGGGATTTTTTTTGGGTCAAATTTTACACATTCAATCATTTTTTTTCTAATTTCGATTGACTAATGTGTGCAGATACGGCTTAATACACCGCATCGGCGTGATAGCTCAGTAGGTAGAGCAACGGATTGAAAATCCGTGTGTCCCCAGTTCGATCCTGGGTCTCGCCACCATATTCAAAAAACCTTAAACCATGTTTGAGGTTTTTTTTCGCCTGTCATTTTGTTATTCAACAGAAAATGATCTTTGCTTATTATCCCGCTTTGAAACTGTGAGCGTCATATGCTTTTAGGTTTCGAGATCATTTTCCTGAGATGCCATTCATCCGAGCAGGCATGAGTTGTCCAAATAATCCATGTAATCTAATAGATAAGAATATTAAAAATAGTTTATGACATCTGCAGTTATACAACTTGGGTAATAGAGAACTACGGGGAGGCAAGCCAGTTAATATTATGAAAATGTCTGCATTTGGAATCATACTGGGCACATTCAACATGGGAGCACTAGCTGACGATGATAAAGTAGCGGTAACGCTGCCGACCTTGACCGTGATGGCGGAACCTGAACTGAGCAATGAAACTGGTTATGTTCCTTTTGTCCAGGAAGAAAAGACTCAGCGTGCCTTACAGCATCAGGTGATGCGCAGTTCCAAGGAAGCCCAGAATTTTGTACTGAATGCACAGGTGATCGAAAATCTGGATTTTCAGCCGCAGAGCCAGCCTGACTTTAGTTCGGTTTCTCCAATGCTGCAGCAATATGTCATGAGTATTGCCCAAGGCCTGCAATCCAGTGATCCAACTCAGGGTTTAAATATCATGCTACAGCCGCTGGGGATTGATCGTAGCAATAGCCAATCTGCCGAATATCGTTTTCAACTGCAAATTAATCCGAGCACGATCAAACTCGGTATGCAGGATCATTTTAACAAGCTTTCCCCTGCTCTCCCTTAAGCTCGAAGTAAGCAATCTAATCTTAAGTCTTTGAATCCTCGTTAGTCGGGGATTTTTTATATCTGGAATTTGCGAGAGATTTATCTTTTATTCAAAAGCAATCTGCATAAAAAACCGTTTACATCGAACACCAGTAATCATGCAGTATTAACCGTCTATCGACGCTCACAGTAATACTCAGCACCTTTACATAAGTTCAAGCAAGAATAAGGTTTCTCCCACTGAAATGACGATGCGGAGGTTTTCCTTATGCGTCCCCTCGACACAACTTTTCTGATGCTACTGAGTCTGTTTACTGCACTGCGTCTGGTTAATGCACATGCTGCACCCGATTCCGTCACCTTGCCGACACTGACTGTGATGGCCGATCGTGAACTGCGTGAAGAAACCGAGTTCATGCTTCCCCTGCAAGAACAATCCAGCCAGAAACAGGCCTTAAAGATGCGAATGATGAAGATTGAACGCGAACTGCAAGACTATACGGTTAATGCTGACTTCGCGGGTGATATCGAGATTCTGCCTACCACCAATCCGGCACGACTGGATAACCTGCCACCAGGGCTGCAACAGTATGTGCAGGCCATTGCCGATGGTTTGCGTTCTCCTGATCCACGTGACGGTATTTATCTGATGCTGGTGCCATTTGGTATTAACCGCGATGCCACTTCAGTTCAGGCGGCTCGGGAACAGTTTAATCCGAATAATGTTGACCGAACGCTGATTAATGAATGGTGTGCTGCCAACGGTTGCTAGGCAGGATTAAACGATTCAGAGCTGGCTTAAAAAAGGAATTTCAGTGAAATTTCCTCGTAGCATGAACTATGTTCCTGCATAGGGTTTTTGTATAGAACAATTGATTTATGTCTAAAAAATCAGCATATTGGTTAAAAGTAAACCTATACATAACTTGCAGCAGGGGAGCATGTGCATGCCGCGTGTCTTTATGATCCTGGCTGGTGCGACACTTGTTGTCTTTGCATGGCTATTTTATCAATACACTGCGCAACAGCAGGAAGAAGCCGAGCTGATCGAATATGAAATTGTTCTGAATGAAAAGACAGCTGAAATCTTTGATCAGGCACAGGACTGGAGCAAGCCGATTCAGTTAGACATTGAAGAAGACCGTCTGGATGGTGATTACGCGGTCATGGCGGAATATGTATTGGGACAGATGCGAGACCGCGCTGAAGAACGTAATCAGTATTTGCGAGATCTGAAAGCAGCGAACTGGGAGCATTTTCTGGATATTGATCGTCTGGAGAAAGATCAGGCTCAAGGTTATAAAGAAACTGAGACCATGCTCAAGCAGGTGCATCAGATTGTGCAGAACTATGAGCAGACCATCCAGCACCGTGAAGAAAGCCAGATTGAACAGGTCAAGCGGCTCGATATCAAGCAGCGTTATCGTCAGCAGTTGGCACAGAACCTGAAAGCAACCCAGCAGGAAAGTGATGCCTATGCCATCTTTGCAATTGAAAAGCAGAGTCTGGCCAAGGCTAATCAGCTATTTGCCTTGCTCAAGAAATATAAATGGGAAAAACGCAACCGCATGTTTATGTTCCATGATGAAAAAGCGGTGCAGCCCTTTATCGCATTGTATAAAGATATTGAAAACCTGAATAAACAGATGCAGCAAATTAAGACCAAAAATCAGAAAATTGTCGAAGAAGCTTTGTAGCCTGAAAGAGTCATTTAGCTATAAATCATCCTGAGCATGGTGCCAAAAACAGAAGCATGCTATAGATAAACAGGAAATTATCAGTTGAATAAAATGGTGCGAGAACAGGGGCAATGCTGCATGACTCAGGACTTAGTCTGTTATAAGGAAATGCCGATCTGGACACAGCAGCAGATTCCTCAGGGCTTTCAGCGTCCGCATAATACCAAGGCGGGTACTTGGGCCAAACTGACAGTCTTAAAAGGTGAGCTGATTTTTGCCTTGGTTGATGAAAGCGGAGAAGTGCAATCTACTCATGTTTTTACACCTGAGCAGCAACCGCCATTCATTGAACCGCAGCGCTGGCATCAGATTGTCTCTGCCAGTGCAGATGTGGAATGCCAGTTAAAATTCTATTGCGCCCCACAAGATTATTTTCATAAAAAATATGCGATTTCTCCGACACATTCTGAAATTGTGGCTGCTACGCCTTATTTAACGGGTGGTCGTGCCTTAGATGCTGGCTGCGGAGAAGGACGGAATTCGTTGTATTTAAACCAGATGGGCTATGAGGTCGATGCTTGGGATGTGAACTCCCAGAGTCTGGAAAAATTTCAGCAGATCATTGATGCTGAAGATATTCAGCAGATTCGTATTGCACAACGGGATTTGAATGCAGATCCAAGCATTTCTGGCAGTTATGATTTTGTCTGCTGCACTGTGGTGATGATGTTCCTGCAAGCCAAGACCGTTCCAGCACTGATGACTCAAATGCAGCAGGCGACCAAAATCAATGGCTATAACCTGATAGTCTGTGCCATGGATACTGATGACATTCCAGCCCAGCCAGATTTTCCTTTTGCCTTTAAGCAAGATGAATTAAGAGCCTTTTATAAAGACTGGAAGCTGATTAAATACAATGAGAATATTGGTGAGCTATATCGCAGGGATGAGCAGGGTAACCGCATCAAACAACATTTTGCCACGATGCTGGCGCAGAAGGTCTCAGCTTAATTTTTTTAATATTTGAAAATACAGGCTGATTACTTAGTCGCAGGCCGTATTTAAAAATAGAAGATAATAAAAAGGGATGTCAGATGACATCCCTTTGCAGTTTAAATCGTAGGATTAAGCTGCTTTTTTAAACCAAGAGAACCAGCCTTTTTTTTCAGCTTTTGCTTCTGCTTCAGCAGGTGCAGCTTTCGCAGCTTCTACTTGTTGAGCTGCTTCAGTTTTTACTTCTGCTGCGTTAGCCATTGCAGTTTCCTTTGCTTCTGTAGTTTTTACGACAGCTTCTGTTTTTACTGCTGCAACTTTGTCTTCAGCTGCTGCTTTTGCTGTATCTGCTTTTACAGCATTTTCAGTTTTTACTGATTCAACTTTTGTTTCTACTGCT
Source organism: Acinetobacter sp. VT 511 (assembly GCF_001077515.1). Classification (NCBI taxonomy): domain Bacteria; kingdom Pseudomonadati; phylum Pseudomonadota; class Gammaproteobacteria; order Moraxellales; family Moraxellaceae; genus Acinetobacter; species Acinetobacter sp. VT 511. The sequence goes on from NZ_LFRE01000073.1 coordinate 196,762, forward strand.
TGTTTTGCATTCGTTGCAGTTGCTTGAGCCGCTTCAACTTTCGCTTGTGCATTTGCTTTAGCTGCTTCAACTTCTACTTGCGCAGGTACAGTTGCTTGTTGAGCAACAGTTTGTACTGTTGTTTTAGCCGTTGCTGGAGCTTCAGCTGCCATTGCAGACGCAGAAGTTGCTACGATTGCAGTTGCGATCATTGTTTTAAGCGTGTTCATATCAATCCCTTAAGGAAGTAGGAAAAAGAGGCTTGATCATACACTTACAAGAATTTAAGTAATTCATAATTAAGATTTTAATGGTTGAAAAATACACTAATTTTACAAAGGGATAACATTAAATAAGAAAGCAAAAAAGCTCCGAAGAGCTTTTATTGTACGATTCTCAATTTTGGTTTCTGTGAGTCTTTATATTCGGTGAAAGAATCAAGGGAATTAAAAGTTAAATTATTAAAGTCTTCTCGAGATATTCCGATTTCATTCAGCATAGAATTCACTGAAAATCCTCCCTTAGCATCTAATAATTTAAGTAATTTTAAATACAGAATAGAGTGATCATGATGAGTCGGGTATGGTTCATTTTTGTGATAACCTAAAGAATTAATTTTCATGCAATTACTTCTATATACCCAATCTGTAAGAAGATTTAATTTATGGGATTTATAGTTAATCGCTTGAAGAGATACTCTCCAGTAGCTTTTATACTTAAGCATATTGGTAATACTCATTTCCTTTGGAGCTAAAGAAAGAAAGCTTTCATCAGGCATCAAAAAACAGGAAGCAAAACGATCGGCTTCACTTTCTCGCTTTTTGTAATCGATATCATCATTTGGATTTTGTGTATCATAAATATGCAGAAAAATATGAGCTAACTCATGAGCAGCATCAAATCTAGTCCTCTCAGCAGATTTAAATGTATCTAGCAAAACAAATGGCTGCCCATCTAATGAAATAGATAAAGCATCTACTTCTCGAACATTCAAAGGAAGAGAAAAAACTTTGATGCCTTTAATCTCTAATAGTGAGATTATATTATTGATAGGTTGTACACCTAATCCCCATTCACTTCTTACGCGCAAGGCTGTTATTTCTGGAGAATCATCACTATCAGGATCTAAATTGTAGTCATCTAAGATATTAAAAACAGGAAGATTTTTAATATTTCTTGCAAAATATAGACTTATAGATTCCGCTAAAGAGATATATTCAACTATAGCATTTGAATAGGAAGCTTTAATTCTTGCTCTAGCCCTAAAATTAACTTCAGACATATTAAAATTTGTTGAGTTTTTAACGTCAAAATAAGAGAGAGGGACGTTAAAAAGTTGAGAAGCCTTTGTCCAAAAATCATGAGGTAATGTTCTTTCTCCACTTAAGTACTTTTTAAAAGTGGCTAATGGAATATCTAGGGCTTCAGCTGTTTTTGAATGACTGAAACCGCGCAAATTTTGCGCGGCTTTAATACGGTCAAGTTGGTACATACAAATTCTCATTAAAGCAAATTATTTAACTCGTAAACGTTAAATAGCTTGTAAGTCTCCGAAGTCATCTTCGGTAATCGGATTATTCTCATCCGGAATTGGTGCTTCATATGCTTCAGGAGCATCTGGAGAGTCAGACATAATTAATCTTAATGTATGATTAATAGGGAAGCACTTAGTTTTTTCACCTACAGGAGATACCTTATAGATGCCAGTAGCATATGCGATCTCGAATGGCAGAAAACTACTATTTTCAGTGTCAATTAAATTGCTTGGTTGGTAATAAACAATGAAAGTTCTAAAAAAATTCGAGTCCGCATAATGGGATTTATTCGCTAATAATTTTAGCTCAGTCGCATGACCTTTATGGCATTTTGATGTGATGACATTTAATTCATTGCCAAAAGCCTCATCATTTGGTGACATAAATATTAATTGTAGGTTTTTCTCAGAGTTAACAAGACAAGGTTGCCCATTCTTGCGAATCAAAAACCAACCCAAAGGTTCTAAAATAGTATCTGCATGTTCACAGATATCACCCCAACGTCCCATAGCACGACCTGGATTCTTTTTTTTACGAAGTGCGTATCCACTGTTTGCTAATTTAAAGGCAAGTTGTAATTCACTCGTAATATTAAGTCCAAGCTCAATGAGTTTACTACTGGCATTAGTTCCCCATAAAATTTCACAAGGGACTTGGTTTAACTCATTCCAATCCAAGCTATTAAATGTACGTTGCATACAGATACTCTAAGAAAATTTGTATACAAAATATAACATCAAATGATGACTTAAAAAGTATACATATTAGAGTTTTTATTCTAAATTTGTATCAGATTATTTCATAAAAAACCCCGCTTATTGCGGGGTTTCTTTTGTTCACGTATTTAAGAATTAAACACGTTCGATCACTGTTGCGATACCTTGACCCAGACCGATACACATCGTCGCAAGACCGATTTGTGTATCTTGCTGTTCCATCACGTTCAACAACGTTGTTGTGATACGCGCACCAGAACAACCCAATGGGTGACCCAATGCAATCGCACCACCGTTATGGTTCACGATGTCTTGCTTGTTATAAATGCCTAAGCCTTTAAGAACAGAAAGACCTTGTGCAGCAAATGCCTCGTTCAATTCAAATGTTTGAATATCAGAAATCGCAAGACCAGCGCGTTTTAACGCTTTTTGTGTTGCTGGAACCGGACCAAAGCCCATGATCGCAGCATCACAGCCTGCAACCGCCATAGAGCGAATTACAGCACGTGGCTTAAGACCCAACGCTTGCGCACGTTCAGCAGACATCAATAACATTGCAGACGCACCGTCAGACAACGCTGAAGAAGTCGCAGCAGTCACAGAACCGCCTTTCGGATCGAATACTGGACGCAATGCTTTGAACGCTTCAAGGTTTGCATCAGGACGAATTACTTCGTCGATGTCGCAAAGCTGTTTAAAACCGTTGGCATCATGACCTTCAATACCGATGATTTCGTTCTTGAAACGACCTTCCTGAGTCGCAGCCCAAGCACGGCGGTGAGATTCAACACCAAATGCATCTTGTTCTTCACGGGTAATGCCGTTCATACGACCGAGCATTTCAGCGGTTAAGCCCATCATGTTAGACGCTTTAGCATAGTGCTTAGACGCTTCAGGGTTCAGGTCGATGCCGTGCATCATACCTACGTGACCCATATGCTCAACACCACCAATGATGAAAACATCACCTTGACCAGTCATGATTTGTGCCGCAGCAGTATGGATTGCCTGCATAGACGAACCACACAGACGGTTAACCGTTTGACCTGCAACAGTCTTAGGAAGATCTGCCAGTAACGCGATGTTACGACCGATGTTCATACCTTGTTCTAGAGTCTGGTTTACACAGCCCCAGATTACGTCTTCAACTTCGTTGACATCGAACTGGTTACGAGCAACAAGCGCACGTACTAATTCAGCAGAAAGGCTGTCAGCACGTACATTGCGGAACATACCATTTTTGGTTTTACCCATTGCTGAACGTACGCCATCAACGATGACAACGTCACGTGGATTTAAAGTAGCCATTCACGTTGCTCCTTAACCGTAGAATTTTTTGTTGTTAGCAGCCATGTCACGCAACATTTGTGGCGCTTCATAAGCCTTACCTAAGTGTGCGTACTTGTCGCAAAGCGCAACGTATTCAGCTACACCAGTCTGGTCGATATAACGGCATGGACCGCCACGGAATGGAGGGAAACCTACACCCATGATCATCGCCATATCTGCTTCAGCAGGCGTAGCAACGATGTTGTCTTCTAAGCAACGAACAGTTTCGTTACAGAAAGCAAGCATCATACGGTCAATGATTTCCTGAGCATCAAATTCGCGTTTTTCCGCAGTTGCAACAGAAGCCACAAGTTCGTATGCAGTTGGATCAACCACTTTGGCTTTCTTGCCTTTACGGTCCAATTCGTATTTGTAGAAACCAACGTCATTCTTTTGACCTAGACGTTTGTTTTCGTACATCACCTGGATTGAACCTTTGTAGTCAGGCTTCATACGGTCAGGGAAACCTTCCGCCATCACTTCTGCACCGTGAACGCCAGTATCAATACCCACAACGTCCATCAAGTAAGCAGGACCCATAGGCCAGCCGAATTTTTCCATCACTTTGTCGATTTGCTGGAAGTCAGCACCATCTTTCAGTAGAAGGTCGAACGCACCAAAGTAAGGGAACAATACACGGTTTACTAAGAAGCCCGGGCAGTCATTCACAACAATCGGTGTTTTACCCATTTTCTGAGCAAGTACCACAGTGGTTGCAATCGCTTCGTCAGAAGTCTTCGCACCACGGATCACTTCTACCAATGGCATCATGTGCACTGGGTTAAAGAAGTGCATACCCACGAAGTTTTCAGGACGCTCTAGGTTTTCAGCCAGACGCGTAATTGAAATCGTAGAAGTATTCGAAGCAATGATCGTGTTTTCACGAACTTTCGCTTCAGTTTCTTTCAGTACGATACCTTTCACTTTTGGATTTTCAGTCACCGCTTCAATCACGATGTCCACTTCTTTAAACTCGTCATAGCTTAAAGTTGGGCGGATGCGCGCAAGAGTTTCACCCATTTGAGCAGGCTTCATCTTCTTGCGTTCAACTTGTTTGGTCAGTAAGCCGTTTGCTTCTTTCATACCTAAAGCAAGTTGTGGATTACCAATGTCTTTCATAATGATTGGTGTGCCTTTGCTTGCCGCCTGGTAAGCAATACCACCACCCATGATACCTGCGCCTAATACAGCCGCTTGGTTCACAGGGTGTGCACCTTTCTCATATTTCTTGGAAGTTTTCTTCACCACTTGATCGTTGATGAATAGACCAATCAACGCACCTGCTTGCGGTGTTACTGCAGCTTTGGCAAAGCCTTGTGCTTCTGCTTTTAATGCTTCATTACGTGGAAGGCTTGCACCTGTCTGTAGTGAATCAAGCATCAATTTTGGCGCTGGATATTGAGCAGGGTTTGCTTTTGCAAGAACCGCACCTTTCGCTGTATTGAACGCCATCATTTGCTCAAGCATGTTCAACTTAACAGGATCTAGTTTTTCCTGGCGTTTTGCTTTCCAGTCTAGACGACCCGCAATCGCCTGTTTAACCAGATCAATTGCAGCGTCTTGCAGTTTGTCCGCAGCAACGACTGCATCAACAGCACCGTCTTTCAGCGCAGCAGCAGGTTTCTTTGGATTGGCCATTGCCATCCATTCAACTGCATTGTCGATACCGATCACACGGCTTAAACGAACAGTACCACCGAAGCCCGGGAAGATCCCCAGTTTGATTTCAGGCAAGCCAACAGCAGCTGCTTCTGACATGACACGGTAGTCACACACCAGACACATTTCAAAACCGCCACCCAATGCTTGACCATTGATTGCAGCAACTTTAGGAATGTCTAAATCTTCAAAAGAGTTGAAGATGTCATGAACAGGCAGGGCCCATTCTACAATTGCCTGTTCGCCTTGCGCGAAGTTCGCACCGAACTCAGTAATGTCTGCACCTACGATGAAGGTTGACTTCGCTGAAGTGACGATTAAACCTTTAATGTCAGCGTTTGCTTTTACCGCGTCAATTGCAGCTTTAAAATCTTCAATTGTTGCACGGTTAAATTTGTTGACCGACTCACCTTGTAAGTCAAAGCGGAATTCTGCAATTCCGTCCGAAAGCATTTGGACGGTAATGGCATTGCCAGCGTGGATCATGCCTGATCTCCTTTATTTTGGAGGACTTCTAAGTTGATGTTGTGAAGAGCCTATGCGCGATTCCTGCGCATATTTATGCTTCGCCAATCTTACGATAACTATATCCAAAAAGAACATAACAAGTTGTATCAAGCCGTGACGCAAGGGTCATCTATTTTTGCCTGAACTGTTTTAGCTGTTATCCGTTCTAGTATGGCTCTTATCAAGCACAATGAACTGAAGATTTTGTTTCAGCTCACAATTTTTTAATGAGAACTCCATTTATATTGGGTGATAACGAGGCTTTTCAAGTCTTTGAAAAAATCGTTTTACTGTCAAAAAAGTCAATTTAGGGCAGAGAATTTCTTTGTTGCTGTTTTGCAGCCTGATCAAAATCGCGCTCCAAGTCCAGCTTTGTTGCAGTTTGGTTGTGAGGTGGTAGTTTGCCGATAAGCTGGCTGGGATTGTGAATCGGCCCGGCTTAGAATGGGTGAAAATAAGTAAAAACCTAGAACAATAATAAGAAGATCACTGCATGAAATTGACAGATCAGACGCTGATGCAGCAGATGCAGATTTCATTGCCCGACATTCAGCGACGCAAGCAATTACTTGGACTGACCGAAGAAGCCCTGGCAGCACTGGCGACTGTGCGTGAACTGATAGAGCCAGGCTTGCAGGACACTGTGGCTGAATTTTATGACTATCAAACCTCTGTACCCGAAATTAATAATCTGATTGGTGATGTCGATACGCTTAAACGCCTCAAGGTCGCCCAGCATCAATATATTCTGGATCTGTTTTCTGGCTGCTATGACAGTGTCTATGTCAATAACCGCTTGCGTATCGGATTGGTGCATAAACGTATTGGGGTAGAGCCGCGTCTGTATCTGGCTGCCTTGCATCAGATTAAATTAGGCATCTTTAAACTGGTGGAACAGTATGTGGCGGATGCAGCCCTGGCGCGGCAGGTGCAGGACACCCTGGAAAAACTGTATACCTTTGATATTACCTTGGTGGTTGAAACCTATATCTGGAGCTTGGTCAAAGAAGTGAATAGCTCCCATCACAAACTGCAGGAATATGCCATGGCACTTGGTGCACATGCACAGGAAATGGAAACCCTGTCCCGGCTGGATCCACTGACAGGGCTTTATAATGTGCGTAGCCTGACCTCGATGTTAAATGAACTACTTTATCGTGCACGGCAACAGCATGCGCCTGTGACCGTGGTATTTATTGATATCAACGACTTTAAACTGTTAAACGACCAATATGGCCATGTCTATGGTGATCAGGTGATTCAGGCAGTAGCGAGTACCTTAAAGCAGATTGCCCGGGATGAAGACTACTGTTTCCGCTATGGCGGTGATGAGTTTCTAGTGGTATTGCCGAACTGTACCGAGGCAGATGCCTTGCAAAGCTTTATTCCACGCGTAGAGCAGACTTTGAGCCAACTGACAATGCCGGTCAGTCTTAGTGTCGGGATTCATCAGGCCGATGCCAATAGTGGCTATCTGGATAGCGCCAGCCTGATCCGCTGTGCCGATGACAAGATGTATGCGGTCAAGAAACAGTACAAACTAAAAGGGAAATAACAGTAATCAATACGGCAATTCATGATTGCTATTTCATGCTGTATCATTTTTAAAATATCTGATGAGTTAAGTAATTCTGCTGGTAGATCCTATTTTTAGATTTACAATAGCTTTAAGAATGGGGGAGCACACATGCAGGTATTTCGTTCCAAAAAAGACTGGTGGCTGGTGGCCTTTCTGGTGTGTATGACCGGACTTTTGGTACAGTTACTGCTGGTGATGTCAGCCAAAGGCACCATGCAGCAATATCCGTTGCATACCGCAGTTTATATACTAACCATTGTAATGATCTGGTGGCCTGTGCTGAATACCCGATATCAGCTTACTGCTGATCAATTGATCGTCAAAAGTATGTGGTTTAGCTGGCAGATTCCCGTAGCTGCTATTCAGGCGGTCACTCCAACCGATTATTCATCTGTTGCGCCCGCTTTGTCCCTGAAGCGTTTACGCGTGGATTATCGTGAAGATGGAACCAATAAATTTGTGCTGATCTCACCCAAAGACCAGATGGCATTTATTAATGCGGTACAGAACCAGCAGGCATCTTAAGCGCTCATTCTGTGGTCGAAGCTATTCAGGCTAAATCACCAAATTACCTTCAATGCAATCTAGCTTCAGCGTAGACTGTTCAGGCTGATCTAAAAAATATACCGCTAAAACTGGTTCTAGTTCAGTACGCATCTTGCGACCCAGATGACGTGCGCCGTAACGAATATCATGCCCTTGATAGAAATAGGCCTTGGCTGTATCAATTAGGATCACAGTTCGCTTCTGATGCTGTAATCGCTAATTGAGTTTTTCCAGCTCAATCTCAACCAGTCGTGGCAGAGCATCATTTTGTACAGCCTGATAATGCAGGGTACGGTCAATCCTGTTCAAAAATTCAGGATCAAATTTACGCTGCATGACCTTTTCAATAATACGCTGTGTCGGTACTTTTTTCAGGCACAGATTCTGAACCTGCTGCGGCAAATAACTGAGCTTTTCCAGATATTGCTGGGCAGCTTGCGCGCCAACATTACTGGTCATAAAGATCATACAATTCCGAAAATCGATGGTCTTGATGCCTGCTGTGAGAGTTAAACGACCTGTATCAAGCACGTTCATTAAACCTCGAATGACTTCGGTTGAAGCCTTTTCTAATTCATCAAATAGCATAATGCCCGGACGGGTATGGCTACCTGCAATCGCAGTTTCATCGAACAGGCTATGACCTTCTTTTGAGCCGACATAACCCGGGGGCGCACCTGTTAGCGCTGCGGCATAATGTTCTTGCGCCAGCGTATTCATGTCGATACGGCAAAACGCATCTGGACGTCCATAGATAGCCTCGGCGATCAGGCGCACGGTCTCGGTTTTACCTACTCCGGTTGGGCCAAGCATCAAGGTCACGGACAGGGGACGATCCGGGCTGGAAAAATCAGCCTTGACCACATGTAGCATCTTTTCAATTTCATTCAGCGCAGCATCCTGCCCAATAATCCGTTCCCGAAGCAGGTCCATGACTGCCTTGGATTCAAAGTGAAAGCGTGGCTTGCCAATCAGGCGGTCACGTTCCGAAGCAGTATGCGTGGAGGTACCAGGCTGGACGATATGGAAACCGGAATGCTGCGTGGTCATCTTGGGGAATCTCAAAAACGAACCCGTCGAGCATAACAAAGATATCAGTTGAAATTTATAGCTTTTAGCAATCACAGTATAACGGCGAGCCTATAAATTAACCGGGATTGCATATTTATAAACTTCACTTGTGGGCAGGCTTGATGGTAATTTTGTCACCGCGCTTGAAAATCAGGCAATAAGCATCACATTATCTGCATATTGCATGTGAAAAATAGGTTGCAGGTGAACGAGAACGCGCGTCCCCATATTGAAAAAATCCTGGCGAATATGACCACACTTCCGGGGGTATACCGGATGTATGGCAAGGATGGAGAATTGCTGTATGTGGGGAAGGCAAAAAACCTGAAAAACCGCGTATCCAGTTATTTCGTCAAGACCCTTGAACATCCGAAAACCCAAGCATTGGTGGCGCGGATTTATGATATTCAGACTTTGGTTGTGCGTTCTGAAACTGAAGCATTACTGTTAGAGCAAAACCTGATCAAGCTGCATCGTCCACCGTATAACATCATGCTGCGCGATGATAAATCCTATGTCTATATCTTTGTGTCTAGTGATAAACCTTATCCACGGATTGCAGCAGGTCGAGGCAAGGGCAAACATCAACCGGGCAAGTTTTTTGGACCTTATCCAAGTGCTTACAATGCTAAGGATACCCTGATCGTTTTACAGAAACTGTTTAATGTACGCCAGTGTGAAAACAGCTATTTTGCACAGCGTAAGCGCCCCTGCCTGCAATACCAGATCAAGCGTTGCTCAGGCCCCTGTGTCGGACTGATTTCACCTGAAGACTATCAGGAAGATGTCAACAACTCGATTCGCTTCTTGCAAGGCGATACCAAGGAGCTGAATCAGCAGCTGATTGCCAAAATGGAAGCTGCTGCCGAACAGCTCGAATTTGAAAAGGCTGTATTTTATCGGGACCGTATGGCTCTGTTACGTGATGTTCAAGCCAATCAAGCGATCTACAAGGTCAAAGGTGAAGCCGATATTCTGGCGATTGCCCATCAGGCCGGCGTGACCTGCGTACAGATCATGCATGTGCGTAATGGTAAAATGCTGGGAGGTAAAAGCTATTTCCCGGATATCCAGGGTGATGATCTCAGTCAGATGTTGAGTGATTTTATTGCCAACTTCTATTTCCAGGTTGCGGATGAAATTCCAGCAGAACTGATCGTCAATGTAGAAGTGACTGATCGTAACGAGCTGGAACAGGCATTGGCCCAGCATTTTGATAAAAAAATCCAGATTAAATCCAAGGTTCGGGAAACCCGTGCCGAATGGCTGGAACTGGCACAAATGAATGTGCTGCAAGGGATTAAATCGAAACTGGCGAATCACTTTGAATTGAATGAGCGTTTCCATCAGCTGGAGCAGGTGGTGGGACATCCTGTGGACCGGATTGAGTGTTTTGATATCTCACATACCATGGGGGAGGAAACGGTCGCATCCTGTGTGGTGTTTGATAGTGGCGGTGCGCGTAAGCGGGATTATCGCCAGTTCTCGATTAACGACATTACCGAAGGCGATGACTATGCTGCAATGCGTCAGGCGCTGACCCGACGTTATAAAAAGCACATGTTGCCCGACCTGTTACTGATTGATGGGGGTAAGGGACAGCTGCATATGGCAATGGAAGTCATGCAGGATCTTGGTCTGGACGCTTTTATGGTGGGTGTATCCAAAGGTGAGGGACGTAAACCAGGCTTAGAAACTTTACATTTTACTGATGGCACCAAGATTCAACTTCCCGAAGATCATAAAGCCCTGCATCTGATTCAACAGGTACGGGATGAAGCACACCGCTTTGCAATCACCAAACACCGTGCCAAACGCGACAAGAAACGAAGCTCTTCAGTTCTGGAAGTGATTCCCGGTCTGGGCCCAAAACGCCGTCGTGACCTGCTGACCCATTTCGGCGGCATTCAAGGTGTGCTGAAGGCTTCAGAGAAAGACTTGATGTTAGTACCAGGCTTAGGTGAAGTCATGGCTCGTACTATTTATAAAGTACTGCATGAATAAAAATCCAAATTAAATCATTTGCCAAAGTGCTCAGTGACGGAGAAGTCATTGAGCATTCACATCAATTCAAATTTATTGAATGATATCAGAACTAAAATGAACCACAGGGATGCACAATGACACTGGAACAGGTGTATGCAGCGATTGCTGTTGAGGAATGGGTTGATCTTCCAGCAGGATGGTTACAAGGACGGACCCTGTATGGTGGTCTGGCTGCGGCGATGATGATGCAAAAAGCGGTGCTGAGCATTAATGCCCCGGCGAAACATCTTTTAAGCACCAGCGTGACTTTTGTGGGGCCGGTCCAGCAACGGCCAGTCAGGTTAACTGCAGAAATTCTGCGTGAGGGTAAATCCGTCACTACGGTTGAAGTTCGCCTGTGGCAGGATGATGCAGTGCAGAGTATCTTGTTAGCCAGTTTTGGTGTAGCACGTGACTCAACTATTCAAGTACATCAGGAGGCATCTGCTCCGGATTATCCAGCTCCAGAAAGCCTGTTTAGCATTCCTCCAAACGTAGGTATGCCGGAATGTTACCAGCAGTTTGAGGTTCGTTGGGCTGAAGTGAATTTGCCATGCACGGGGAGTGATCATCCTGATTTTGGCGGATGGTGCCGTTTTGATCCAGAAAGACACGCAAACCGCAAATTTGAAGTTGCTGACCTGATGGCAATTTTTGATATCTGGCCACCCGGTGTATTGCCGATGTTTAAGCAGATTGCACCAGCCAGCAGCCTCAACTGGACGGTGACCTATGTGCATCCAGTACAACATCAGTTGAATGATTGGTTTAAATATAAAGTATTTACTGATCATGCAGCAGATGGCTACGCGACAGAACATGCTTATCTGTGGGATGCTGAAAATCGCCTGATTGCGATTGCCAGACAGACAGTGACAGTGTTTGCCTAGTGACACTGCTGGCCAATTCGTATAAAGTGAAGCCTATTAACGATGGATCAAACCTCAATAAAAGTGTGCATTTTCATCGTACATGAGGGGAACAATTGGCGGTGTCTATGACTACAGGTCGTATCCTGAATATTCCAAACATCTTGACCTTGGCACGTATTGTCCTGATTCCAGTCTTTCTATTGGTGGCCTATTGGCCGCCGGCGATGGGGATTGATGAAAGCAATCCGGATATGACGCGTCATATGCTGTTGACTGCAATTTTTGTGGTTGCGGCGGTAACGGACTGGTTTGATGGCTATCTGGCGAGAACATTGAATCAGACTTCGGCTTTTGGTCGATTCCTGGATCCGGTGGCAGACAAGCTGATGGTCGCAGCTGCACTGATTGTACTGGTGCAATGGCAACCTTCGATCTCCATGGCCTTTGCTGCAATTGTGATTATCTCGCGGGAAATTACGGTATCAGCTTTACGTGAATGGATGGCTGAGCTGGGTGCGCGAACCAGTGTGGCGGTGTCTACAGTCGGCAAATACAAGACCGCCTTCCAGATGATCGCAATTACCGTATTTCTGCTTAACTGGCAGCCGCTAGATATGCTGGCTTATGCATTGCTCTATACTGCAGTTGTGCTCACCTTATGGTCGATGTTTATCTACCTGAAAGCGGCCTGGCCCTATCTGAAACAGCCTTAATCGAATATTGAATCAAGCCCCAGTCACTGGGGCTTTTTTTATGGGGCAATAGTAATTTGCAGGCAAAAAAATACCCAGCCTTTGGGGGAAGAACTGGGATGAAATCGGGGATATTTATCGCTATTATACAAAGATGTTGCCATCCTCTTAATTGCTATTATAGGAAATCCATTTTTTAATTCATGTACATTCTTGTAGTGTAATGTTGCATTTCTATAGTCGCATGTATCTGTTGTTTACAATGCATTATTTTGAAATGAATGAAGGGCTTAAATCTAATAAGACTCATAATTAAATTCTTTAAATAGGATAATTAAATTCAGCATTTTTAAACTTAATTGATTAGTAAAACTTCATATTTATAATAAATTTAATCTATAAAATAAATAATATTGAAAAAAATTGATCTTAAAACTGACGCAAGCTGTTGTTCTGAGAAGTTTAGGAAAAGAGGAAGGATATGATCTATTGATTAGAAAATAGATAACTAGATGAAGGGAATTCTAGGGATTTTATTTGCTTATTTACGGTACATTTCTGCAATCAAGAGAAAGGTAGGTGAAAAAATTAAAAAAATGCTTTAAGAAAACCTTTTTCGGATTTCACTTGAGGGACGGTTCCTATCTTTCAGCATGTTGAGCGTCGTATAAAAAGTCTGTCTAATGATGGAGATTTTTTTAGATTGAAGCCTCTACGCAATAAGTTGCTTATTAGGCGGAAAAATACTCCCAAGTAGGGAGTCTGTCATAGGCAAGCTTACGCGGATCTTCGGTACTTGTTTTGCATAATAATTGAAGCAATAAAAAAGAATCCCCAAAGTTGGGGATTCTTTTAGATTAAAGCCTACGCGCAGCATAGCTGCTTGTTTTGCGGCGAGGCAGAGCAGTGCTCTTACAAAGAAAAAGAGCCTCATAAGAGACTCTTTCTAATTAAAGCCTACGCACACCTTTGGTGTTTGTCTTGCGTAAAACTTAAAGCAACGCTTTAAGTTTCACTCAGGCTTTAGCCCTTCAGCTTTTTCCAATGATTCATCATTGTTAAAGAACTTCTCGCGTTGTTCTTCCAGAAACTTTTTGGCATCTGCTTCAAACACATTTAGACGCTTTTCATTGATCAATGTAGTTTGATGCTTCAGCCATTCCTGCCAAGCCTGTTTAGATACAGTATCAAACAGTTCCTGACCCTTTGCACCTGGGAATGGTGCAAAGTCTAAGCCTTCCATTTCTTTTTGATACTTACGGCAAAATACTTGTCGAGACATATCAATACTCCGAATTTAAGATAGCGCAATTAAGCGTAAAGTTTTTCCAGACGTGCATAAGCACGTTCGATTGCTGCTGCGACTTGTACAGGTGCAGTACCACCAATGTGGTTACGCGCATTTACAGAGGCTTCTAAAGTTAATGCTTTTTCAAATACATCTGCCTGGATCAGGTCAGAGAATTGCTGTAATTGTTCAAGGGTGAGTTCAGACAAGTCTTTGCCTTCCTGAACACCAAGCGCAACGGCTTTACCTACGATCTCATGTGCATCACGGAAAGCAACGCCATTTTTCACCAGGTAATCTGCAAGGTCAGTTGCAGTCGAGAAACCACGAAGCGCTGCTTCACGCATGATTTCGATATTTGGAACCAGTGCAGGAATCATATCCGCAAATGCCATCAATGAACCACGAACGGTATCAATTGCATCAAATAGTGGTTCTTTGTCTTCCTGATTGTCTTTATTGTAGGCTAATGGCTGACCTTTCATTAGAGTCAACAAGCTCATCAAGTCGCCATACACACGGCCAGTCTTACCACGGATCAGCTCAGGTACATCCGGATTTTTCTTCTGTGGCATGATTGATGAACCAGTACAGAAGCGGTCCGGAATATTCACAAACTTGAACTGTGCGGATGTCCACAGAATCATTTCTTCAGACATGCGAGACAGGTGCATCATGATTAAAGATGCTGCTGCATTGAATTCGATGCCGAAGTCACGATCAGAAACAGCATCTAATGAGTTTTCAGCCACTGCTTCAAAACCTAGCAGTTCAGCAGTATAAGCACGGTCGATTGGATACGTAGTGCCTGCTAAAGCAGCAGAACCCAGTGGCATACGGTTGACGCGTTTACGGCAGTCAATCAGACGCTCAGAGTCACGTACCAGCATTTCAAACCAGGCCATCAAGTGGTGACCAAAAGTCACAGGTTGTGCCGTTTGCAGGTGAGTAAAACCAGGCATGATGGTATTGGTATTTTTCGCCGCCAAGCTCAAAATGCCTTTTTGTAATTTCTCTAATAATTTTAGGATGGCATCAATTTCATCACGGACATAAAGGCGGATGTCGGTTGCCACCTGGTCATTACGGCTACGGCCAGTATGTAATTTTTTACCTGTAATGCCGATACGCTGAGTCAGACGTGACTCAATGTTCATGTGCACATCTTCAAGGTCAATGCGCCACTCGAAATTACCTGCTTCAATATCTGCCTTAATCGCAGTCAGGCCTTCAATGATGTCATCACGTTCTTGTTCAGTCAGCACGCCCACTTTTGCAAGCATGGTTGCATGCGCAATTGAACCCGCAATATCTTGTTTATAAAAACGTTGGTCAAATTGTACAGATGCTGTAAATTCAGCAACAAAAGCATCAGTCGCTTCAGAGAAACGACCGCCCCACATACCCGAAGTCTGGGCTTGTGATGGATTTGAGGAATTAGAAGATGTGGTCATGTCGGCTCAATAAGATTAAAAGCAGTAGAACGAAAAAGAGTATAGCAAATTCAACGGCTGTTGCCGAAGTTCCATCTGCTCAATCTGTTACAGATCCGATGGGACAGCAACAATCTTCTTATTTTTTTGGCCAGATCGGCAATTGGCGTTATCTGCTGGAACTGTTTGTTGGCGGTAATGTTTTGGCTCTGGTATTGAGTCTGGCAGAAGCCCAGTCCTGGCAAGCACTCAATTTTATGCACTTGCTGCAATACATCCTCTACATTAACTGGGTGTTGCTATCATTTGCGGCTTGTGTAGAACTGTTTCACCAGTATTTTGATCGTATGGGGATCAAATCTGCATTGATTACCGGATTATTGTTATTGCAGGCTATCGTATTGGTAACGACAGTTAGTTTAAACATTCTGATACATTTTGGCATGAATTTTCATCTGCATGGTCTTACATCTGAAATTGCTTTTAAGCAGGTCGAAATGCACCTGAGTTTTGGAATTTTGCTCGGAACTTTGTGTTTTCGTTATCTTTACTTAAGGGAGCAATGGACACGTCAACGCCATAGCGAGTTAAATTCACGGATTCAGGCCATGCAGGCCCGGATTCAACCACATTTTTTATTTAATAGTTTAAATAGTGCTATCAGCCTGATCAGTATTGATCCCGATAAAGCGGAACATATGCTGCTCAATCTGTCCCGACTGTTTCGTGCCAGCTTTCAGGAATTAAAGCTGGTCAGCTTGCAAGAAGAAATCGATTTGTGCCAACGTTATCTGGAGATTGAGCAAATCCGGCTTGGTGATCGTTTGCAGCTTGAATGGAAATTAGAAAACAAAGACTTATACTCACAAGTCCAAATTCCATTACTGACTTTACAACCCCTATTAGAAAATAGTATTTTCCATGGAGTTGAAAAAATTCTAACAAAGAGTACGATAAGCGTATTGATTGAAATCCTGCAAAATCAAATTAATATTATTATAACAAACCCATATTCACAGGATCATGCAGCATTAAAGCGGGGAAATGGTATTGCAATTGAAAATGTTCGACAGCGTTTGAAGGCCTATTATGGCCCGACAGTGACCTTTAGAACCTATGCCGGCAAGGGAATTTTTACGACGGTTGTGCAATATCAGTATAAATAACAATAAAATGCAGTTAACTTAACAACAATGACATGCCGTTAACTGAAGGAGGATAAATGGACATCCTGATCTGTGATGATGAGCCTCTTGCCATAGAGCGTTTGGCACGCCTGGTCAGCCAGCTCGGCCATACTGTGGTTGCAACCGCAACCCATGGTCAGCAAGCCCTTGATCTGGCCCATCAGCACGAGCCCGATGTCATTCTATTAGATATTCAAATGCCCGAAATGGACGGTCTGCGTTGCGCACAACATCTGCGCCAGCTTGACCCAATGCCGGCAATTGTTTTTTGTACGGCCTATGACAACCATGCGCTTGATGCATTCAAGTCGAATGCAGAAGGCTACTTGCTCAAACCAGTGATGCAACAGGAGTTAGCACAGGTATTCGAGCATTTAACCAAACTTACCCAAGCTCAGATGAGCCAACTAAAACAAAAAGAAAATATGGAAGAACTCAATATCAGCCGCCATCAGATTGCGGCAAAGACTTATCGCGGGGTGGAGCTTGTCCCTGTGGAAAATATTTACTATTTCCTGGCTGATCAGAAATATGTCACGGTACGGCATAAAAATGGCAGTGTCCTGATCGATGAAACATTAAAGGACTTGGAACAGGAATTTGGCCAGAATTTTATCAGGATTCATCGCAATGCGCTGGTGTCTGTAAACTATCTGGATGGACTGGAAGTGGTCAGTTCGGGACAGTATCAGGTACGTTGCCGTGAGCTGGATGAAAGACTTGCAGTAAGTCGGCGCCATTTACCATTTTTACGTGAACGCATTCATAAGCTCTGAAGCGTATAGGATCGGGTTGCAGTTGAAACTTGCATAAATTCACTTGCATTTTAAAGTGATCAGGTTAAGTTTAGACTATTGTTCTCATTCACTGTATTTGAAATTTATGAAGACCCTAAAAATTGCAACTCGACAAAGTCCTCTTGCACTATGGCAAGCGGAGCATATCCGTGCACGTCTGCAGGAACTGCATGCCGACCTTCAGGTCGAGTTGGTCACGTTTGTGACACAGGGTGATAAAATTCTTGATACCCCATTGGCAAAAATTGGTGGCAAGGGCCTGTTTGTTAAAGAACTTGAGGCTGCATTACTGGATGGTCGTGCAGACTTGGCCGTGCATTCCATGAAAGATGTACCCATGGCACTGCCTGAAGGTTTAAGTCTTGCAGTGATCTGCGAACGTGAGGACCCATTGGACGCCTTTGTATCTAATACCTATGCCAGCTTTGATGAGCTGCCACAGGGCGCTAAAGTAGGCACATCCAGTCTGCGTCGTAAAAGCCAGATTTTAAAGGCACGTCCGGACCTTGAGATCATTGATCTGCGAGGTAATGTCGGCACACGGCTGTCGAAACTCGATGCGGGCAATTACGATGCTATTATTCTTGCCAGTGCCGGTTTAAAACGTCTGGGACTGATAGATCGTATTCGTCATACGCTTAAGCCTGCAGTCAGTTTGCCAGCTGTGGGACAGGGTGCGCTTGGTCTTGAATGTCGTGATCGTGATCAGGCCGTACTTGACCTGATCCTGCCACTCTTACATGCGGAGACTGATGCCTGTGTCCGTGCTGAACGCGCATTTAATGCCTATCTGGAAGGCGGTTGTCAGGTGCCGATTGCAGGTTATGCAACTTTACAGGATGGTAAAATTGCCATCGAAGGCCGTGTGGGTAGCGTGGATGGTGCCACCTTATTAAAAGCAGAATTACAGGGTGATGTAAATCAGGCAGAGCAGCTCGGTGTGACTCTGGCACAGAATTTATTGGCCCAAGGTGCGGGTGATTTGCTTACAGCACTATATTCATAAGATTCATGCTGTTTATCAATACTCGCCCTCAGGATCGTGCGGTCCGACTCACACAGCAGTTACAGGCAGCACAAATTCCTGTGGTAGAGCTACCTTTGCTGGAACTGGTTGCACAGCCTTATTCAGCAGAATTGGATAGCTTGTATCAGCAGTTGAATCGTGCTCAAGTCATTGTGGTGGTGAGTCCGACTGCGGTGCAAATTGGCATGCAATATCTGGCGCAGGCAGGCATTGAACTGGCTACATTGGCCCATATACAGTGGATTGCTGTAGGGCGAAGCACTGAACAGGCATTGCTACAATATGGCATTCAAAGTCATGTGCCTGAGATTGAAACCTCTGAAGGAATGCTACAATTACCGATCCTAGATGGTCTTGAAAAAGATGCTGTTGTAGCCTTTTGGCGAGGTGAGGGCGGTCGATTATTTATGATGGAGCATTTGCGTCAACAGGGTGTTGAAGTACTAAATTTTGTACTGTATCAACGTCAGTGTCCGGTTGAGTCACAGCAGGCTATAGCTGCGCTCTTGCCTCGATTGCAGGACAATCGTCATTATGTGGTTCTGATGAGTAGTGAAGCCAGCTGGTTAAACTGGGTGCAGCTAATGCAGCAGGACATCTCCCTGATCAGCAAGGGAATTTATTTAGTTTTAGGCCCACGTTTGGCCGCTATTTTAGGGGAATACCGTCAACATCATGCTGCAGCATTTGAGTATGTACAACTTGAGAGCCTGAGCAGCGATGTGATCGTACGGGAGATGAAGCGAGTACTGGGGAACTCATGAAGAAAATTTTAATCGTGCTGTTCATTGTGGCATTCGCCTGGATGGTCAAAATCAGTTATGACCTGTTCAGTTTGCGCCAGGCCCATACAGA
The DNA here is from genome assembly GCF_001077515.1 of Acinetobacter sp. VT 511. NCBI lineage: Bacteria > Pseudomonadati > Pseudomonadota > Gammaproteobacteria > Moraxellales > Moraxellaceae > Acinetobacter > Acinetobacter sp. VT 511. The sequence continues at coordinate 215,859 of NZ_LFRE01000073.1, forward strand.
ACTCAGCTCCAGCTTTACTCTATTGCAGCAGCAAAATGCCAGTTTGAATGACAAGGTGGTTGCACTTAAACGCCAGGTAACTGAACAGCGCCAGGATGCACCAGCTGTATCCAACTCACAGATAGCTACTGCACCTGAATCGCATGATGCCGAACTGGTTCGTCAGCAACTCAGCCTGATTGAGTTCGCTTTGCAGCAGCAGCAATACAGCACAGCATTGGAAAAACTCAGTCAGCTGCAACTGGATTTGCCGAATTATACGCTTGCACCGGCTTTATTAGACGGTTTGGAGCGTGTACTCAGTAAAGATCAGGTAATGTTGCAACAGTTCATCAATAGTCGTCTGGTACAGCAGAATAAAATCCGGGATTTACTTAATCAAATGGATGCTGAAATTGCCAGGGAGTTAAAAGCCCAGCACAGTGCCACACCGGCAGAGTCTGGTTCCTTCTGGCGCAATCTGATTCAAATTGAAGCTGTGCAGCAGCCAAGTACGGTGTTAATGCAGCGAGGACTAGTGTTGAAAGAGGCGCAATTACGTCTATTGATGGCACAAAACGCGCTACAGCAAAGTCAGCAAATTCCTTTCCAGCAATCGCTTGGTGCCGTGGCTGAAGTCCTCAAACAATTACCGGATGGGAAAAGCCAGCAATGGGTTAAAAAACTGGAACAGATCCGCACCATACCGCTGACACCGGTTCCTCCTCTGAATGCCCGTACCTTAATGAGCTGATCGCTTATGAAACAGATTCTGCTTGCCTATTTATTTGTCAGTCTGCTCGGTATTGCGGCTTTAAGTCTACTCAGTTACGGTCACGGACCAGGGTATGTCTATCTGTACTGGCGTAACTGGCAGGTACAGACCAGTCTATGGACACTGGCAGCGCTACTGGTTACGATCAGCTTTGTCATGCATATGCTGTGGTATGCGGTTACGCGTTATCTGAATCGCGAGCAGCGCAAAAAACAGCGCGTTTTCAGTTTTCATCATTTACATCCTTATGAACAACTGGCAGTGGTGTGGCTGCTCAATGCCTCACAGGATCAACGTGATTTTATTCAGCAGTCTTTTGCCCAGTCTGGATTATTAAAAGATATTATTCATGCACGTTTGTCTTGGGGGCAACAGGATTTTGATGAGGCTTTGAAATCTTTAAATCAGTCCAATCCAATGGCATTTGAACTGGCTGAATTACAGCGTATTGAAGTGTACTTATCGCAACAGGATGGTCAGCAGGCATTAACCCATCTTGAATTCTTAAATCAACATGAATTATCCCCTTGGCTGTTTAAAGTTAAATCAGCTTATGAGAAGAGATTGACCAAATTATGGGGGCAATTTGCCTTAAAGTTTCCCTGGTTGTATTTAAGATCAACTCAATATGGTCATTTAGAGCAAAATACTAAAACACTTTGGCTAGAACAATTATTACTGGCTTTTGAACAGGCGGATCAGGAAGATTTAAAATACTTGCAACAGCGCTATATCGACTTAAGCGAAGAAATATTTACACGTGACTATACCGTCAAACTATTGTGGCTGAAGTTGTTATTTAAAATGCCTGAAATGAGTGCCGAGCATGAAGCGCTAGCAGTGCATTTATTGGAACAACAATTTAATCAGGACGTATTTTATTTATGGTTTCAGCAACAATTACTTCGACAAAATCCTGATTATGAAATTATTAACCAGCAAATTTCATTGTGGGAAGAAAAATATACAGCAGTGCCGGTCTTAACATTTGCCAAATGGCATGTACTGCAAGCTGCGGGTCGAGTAGAGGAAGCCCAGCAACTGCTTGCACTCTATCCAGATGATGTGCGTATGAGTTATCTGCGCATTAAATCTGCCTTGCAGGGGCAGGATGAGTTACAACAACTGAATCAGGTGTTTGAATCAAATGCCAATTTTATTGATACAAGAATATAGGGGATAATATATGGAATCACTTGCGCAGTATCCAGTGATTTTTGAGCAACGCGTGGCTTGGGGTGATATGGATGCCTTTGGTCATGTTAATAATGCGGTGTATTATCGTTATATTGAAAGTGCCCGACTGGCTTATCTGGATCGATTAAATATACTGGTTGGTCCATTATTAACTGTTGTGGCTACGAATCAATGTCGCTATTTAAAGCCTGTGGTTTATCCAGATCAACTTAAAATCGGTGCACGTATTGAAGATATAGGTACTACCTCATTTCGTATGAGTTATTTATTATGGAGTGAGCAGCAGCAAAGTGTGGTGGCAATTTCTGAAGCGGTTCTGGTTTGCATAAATAAAAATAGCATGCAAAAAATGCCAATTCCTGAAGATGTACAGGAAATAATAAGAAATTTAGAAAATACGGTTGAACATACAGTTTAAAATACGAGAAAATTATTTAATTTTGTAATTAATTTTATTATTTGTTGTTATCCGTTTAAATTTTTTTATTGAATATTTTATTTAATCTAAATATTATGAAAAAGTTATTTATAAAACGAATAATATTATTTTTATGGAGAGAGTGATGCCAGACATTACGAATTTATCAGTTGAAGAGTTAAAGCGTTTACAAGCTGAAGCTGAAGCATTAATTGCGTCTAAAAAAGACCAGGAAATCGAAGATGCTTATAATCAGGTATTAAACATTGCAGAAAAAGTAGGTATGAGCATTGAGCAGTTGCTCGAGTTCGGTGCCTCTAAGCGCAAGAAATCATCTCGCAAGACTGTAGAACCACGTTACCGCAGTAAAGCAAATCCGGAAGAAACCTGGACGGGTCGTGGTAAACAGCCACGCTGGCTGGTTGCGGAACTGGAACAAGGTGCCAAGCTGGAAGATTTTCTGATCTAAAGATTTGACTGTGAATGTTGTCATAGGTCAGTCATGGAAATGATCTATATATCTTTAACCAAGCATCATTGCTTGGTTTTTTTATGCCCCTCAATTGGCGTGGTGAAAAAAGTATGCATAATGTACTTATATTAAGAAAAGAATCATAACCAGGAACTGAAATTGATGGATTGGTTGGGGTGGGATGAGCAGTAAACCGAAAACTTTCAAATGGTTAATTCTTGCCATAGTCGCCTTTTTTATTTTTGTGGTTTTGCAGGTGCCGGCTGCCTGGCTGATTTCAAAATTTTATAAAAATAATCAGGTACTGCATAACGTTAGTGGCAATATTTGGCAGGGGAGTGCTGACTGGAAAAAAGGTCAATTGCGTGGCAGCCTCAACTGGCAGGTCCGTCCATTGGATTTGCTATTATTGCGTCTCGGGGCAAATGTGGAAGTACATAGCGGCAATACTAAACTTGCCGGTGTAATGGCTTACGGTCTGACCAAAACGCTAGTCGCCAGGAATCTAGAAGGACAGGTCGCACCAGAAACCTTGAAAAATCTGGCAGATTGGCAATGGCCAACCAATGCAATTCAATTTAAGCAGCTCGATTTTAAATATAAGAAACAAAATGGCTTTAGTGATGTGAGTGGTCAGTTGAATTGGACCGGGGGAGAATTGATCTATACCTTTGCACAGCGTCAAGAGCGGATGAGTGTTCCTGTTCTTGCCGGGAAGCTGGCAGATGAGTCAGGTAAATTATTGCTGGATGTTCGCGATAGTCGTGATCAGAAAATGCTGAATATTGAACTTGATCCCGATCTGATGCTGAATGTGCAACTGACACAGCGTATGTTACTGAATGTTCCTTCCTATGAAGGTAAAGCTGGACTGGACACTTATGTCATCAGCACCCGTCAGCCGTTGATGGGAGGCTTAAACTGATGGCCATCAATATAGATAAATTTAAACAGCTGGATCTACAGACGTTTAATAAAGCGGCACCCGCACTTTTAGTTTTACTGATTCTGTATCTGTGCTGGAAACTGGCAGCCCTATTCTGGCTGGTTGTTGCACCGCCTCAAGCCCTGCAAGTAGAACGTGTAGAGCTGGGTTCACAGCAGTCACGGATTCCAAATATCAGCTCTTTCGCCTTATTTCAGGAAACTGGACAAAGTGCGGTAAGTGCGGAAGTCTCTAATATTCTGTTACAAGGGGTGATGGTTGCCAGTCCAAGCTATTTGTCTTCAGCAGTATTGAAGCTGAATGATCAGGTCGATCGCTATCGTGTTGGCGAGAGCTTGGGTAATAGCGGCTATGAGCTGGCTGAAGTGTACTGGGATCGGGTGATCATTCGTCAGCAAAATGGTGCGAGTAAGGAAGTTTTCTTTAAGGGCTTGGAAAATGGCTTAAATCAGCCTTGGCAGAGTAATGAGCAGAAAAGTGGGCGTTCATCGTCATCCTCAAATTGGGGTGGATCAGCGAATCAGCCAACAAATGAGCCTGCTTCACCGCAGAATGAGATTGGTCGCGCGATTCAGCAGATGAATGAAAACCGCGAACAGTATCTGGAAAATATGGGAGTTTCTGCAGGTGAAGGGGGTTATGAAGTCACTTCGCGAACTCCGGCAGTGCTGCGTAACCGTCTCGGTCTCAGACCCGGCGACCGGATTGTATCCCTGAATGGTCAAACCGTCACTGCAGGACAATCTGAAGTGCAGTTACTGGAACAGGCACGACAGCAGGGCCAGGTAAAACTTGAAATTAAACGTGGTGATCAGGTGATGACCATTCAACAGGATTTAAAGTGATGTGTCATCACATATAGGGTTGGGAAGCATTTAGGTTTATGGCTTTATTTAATAATAATCAATCAGCATGGGCGCTTTGTGTTGCCGCACCTCTGGTGGCTATGGTCAGTACCGCAACTTATGCGCAGACCTGGAAAATCAATCTGCGTGATGCAGACCTGGCTGCTTTTATTAATGAAGTAGCCGATATTACGGGGAAAAATTTTGCCGTTGATCCACGGGTACGCGGCAATGTCACAGTCATTTCAAACCGGGCATTAAACCGGGCTGAAGTCTATGATCTGTTTCTTGGGGTCTTGAATGTTAATGGTGTCGTGGCGATTCCATCCGGGAATACCATCAAACTGGTGCCAGACAATAACGTCAAGAACTCCGGTATTCCGTATGATGCCCGTAACCGTGCGACTGGTGACCAGATTGTGACCCGAGTAATCTGGCTGGAAAATACCAATCCGAATGACCTGATTCCAGCACTACGCCCACTAATGCCACAGTTCGCCCATCTGGCAGCTGTACCGGGAACCAATGCCCTGATTGTTTCCGATCGCGCTAGCAATATTTACCAGCTGGAAACCATTGTGCGTAATCTGGATGGTACCGGTCAGAATGATCTGGAAGCGATTACCTTACAGTCGAGTCAGGCTGAGGAGATGATTGGCCTGATTGAGTCCATGACAGCTACAGGTGCTGCCAAGGATCTCAAAGGCTCACGTGTGCGGGTCATGGCAGATCAGCGGACCAATCGGATTATCATCAAAGGCGATACTGCAACCCGTAAGCGTATTCGCCAGATTATTGAAACGCTGGATGTGCCTGCAGCGGATCGTTTAGGGGGGCTAAAAGTCTTTCGCCTGAAATATGCCAGTGCCAAAAACCTGGCTGAAATTTTACAAGGACTGGTTTCTGGGCAGGCTCAGGGGCGTTCGAGCTCTTCTTCAGAGAACAGCTCCGCAGGAACTTCGCTGAATACATTGGGCAATAACAGCTCTGCATCCAATATGTCTCAGGAAGCTTCCACTTCTGGGATTCAGTTAAATTCAGGATTAGGAAATAACCAGCAAGGAATTACCAGTTTTAATGCCAATGGTGTCAGTATTATTGCTGATGCGACCCAGAATTCATTGGTAGTGAAGGCTGATCCACAACTGATGCGCGAAATCGAGTCGGCGATTAATCAGCTGGATACGCGTCGTCAGCAGGTGTTAATTGAAGCCGCGATTATGGAAGTGGAAGGTACGGATGCTGACCAGTTGGGTGTACAGTGGGCACTTGGTGATCTGAGTAGTGGTATTGGTCTGATTAACTTTGATAACTTTGGTGCCAGTCTGAAAAATATTGCTGCCGGCTATCTGACTGGTGGTGCAGCAGGGGCAGGCAGTGCAATTGGTACTGGGACCTCACTCGTGATAGGTGATTATCGTGAAGGCAGTGACGGTTCCCGAAAGCTCTATGGTGCACTGATTCAGGCGCTTAAAGAAACCACGAAGTCGAATCTATTGTCTACGCCATCGATTGTGACCATGGATAATGAAGAAGCCTATATCGTAGTGGGTGAAAACGTTCCATTTGTAACAGGCTCGGTTTCTACGGGTGCGGCAGGTGTTGCCAATCCTTATACCACCATTGAGCGTAAAGATGTGGGTGTGACATTAAAAGTCATTCCGCATATTGGTGAAAATGGAACCGTACGTCTGGAAGTCGAGCAGGAAGTTTCTGCAGTTGCACGTGATAAGGGGCAGGCATCAGATCTGGTCACCAGTAAACGTGCGATCAAAACTTCAATTCTGGCTGAACATGGTCAAACCATTGTGCTCGGTGGTCTGATTTCAGATAACACCAGCTACGGTCGTCAGGCGGTACCGGGTTTGGGTGCAATCCCTGGTTTGGGGCGTTTATTCCGCTCAGAAGGTAAATCCAATCAGAAGCGTAATCTGCTGATTTTTATTCACCCAACAATTGTAGGGGATAAAAATGAAGTACGTAAGATTTCCCAGCAGCGTTACAGCCAGCTGTATAGCTTGCAATTGGCGCTAGATTCGGATGGTAATTTTGCCAAACTGCCAGAAAACCTGGATGATGTATATCAACAACGTCTCCCTGTTTCTAAAACACCCGTAGGGTCGAATTACCAAACTGTACCAACTGCACCTGTAGCCTCACAGCCGACGGCAGTAGTCACTACGCCAGTTGCAATTGAACCTGTAGTGCAACAGCAATCTGTGCAACCAGTACAAAATGTAGAAAAAACCCGAAATACAGTGACAACCACGACGTTGCGTCCGAAAAGCTAGAGGTGCGGTAGTTGCAAACAGCATGTTATGATCAACGTAACAGAATAAAAGAGAAGTGGATGTTATGACTTGGAAAATTCAAGCCATTACTGGCGATCTGACGGGACAGGAAATTAGCATTGACCGTGACATGCTGGTGGGTCGTCATCAGGCAGCAGATATTGTGTTGCAGGCTGCAGAAATCTCGCGTAAGCATGCTGCCTTTTTGCTGAAGGAAAATGCACTGTGGGTACAAGACCTGGGTTCTTCAAATGGTACTTTTGTCAATGATATGCGCATTGATTCAGAAGCATTGCTGAAACAGGGTGATATTGTACAGTTTGCCAGCCTAAAATTCTCTGTGCTTGAGCCAGCACAAGAAGTCATCGTCGAACCTGAACTAGAACAGACAGCTGAACGTATTATTGAAGAGGCTGCTGAGAAGACTGCTGCTCATCAGATGAATGAGCAGGGTATGCCAGAGCTAAAAGAGCGTGATGCTGAAGTCCAGTTGACTCGTGATGGTATGCCAACCAATGTCGGTATTCCAAAACCGGCGCCAATTCCTGAAGGTATAGATTTATCTGCGGTTAAACCTGAACCAACACCAATTCCTGTTGAGCAACCAGTTTCTCGTGTAGAAGAAGCGAAGGAACAGCAAAAAAATGCTTCAGTCGGTTTGATTTCTTTAATTGTTATTGTGATTTTAGCAATTATGGCCTGGCTATTCTTTAAATAAGCCAAGTATTGGTTACAATTAAGGCATGCAATCGCATGCCTTTTTTGTGGCTGCGTGATGAATAAACATAAAGAGGGTAGAAATGTCTGTAGCACAACTGGATAAACGTGAGCTGATTTTATTTGATCTGGATGGCACCTTGGTGGATTCTGCTTCTGACCTGTATCGTGCCATGAATATGAGCTTAAATGTGCTGCAATTGCCTTTTGTGACTGAAGAACAGGTACGAGTCTGGATTGGAAAGGGTACTTCGAAGTTTTGTGAAAGCGTACTACTGCACCTGACTGGAAGTTTGGATCCAGCACAGCATCAGGAATTACTAAATACTTTCCTGGAAGTCTACAATGCTGATCCATGTGTCGATACCGTACCATTTCCGGGCATTATTGAATTTCTACAATGGGGTAGAGCACAAGGTAAAAAGCTCATTTGTGTGACCAATAAGCCCGAACAGCCTGCACGCAGTATTTTAGATATTTTGGATATGGCGAAGTATTTTGATGACACTATTGGTGGTGACCGTTTTACCGAGCGTAAGCCGGATCCGCGTCAATTGCTGCATTGTGTTGAGCATTATGCTGTCAGCAAGGAGCAGGTGCTGATGATTGGTGACTCGGTGAATGATGTCGAAGCTGCACGCCGTGCTGGTATAGATTGTATTGTAGTCAGCTATGGCTATAATCATGGTGAGAATATAGCAGACAGCCATCCTCAGGAGATTGTGGATGATCTACGTGAACTGCTGGCTTAATTAGGGTATTAGGGAATTAAAATGAATAGTTCTAAGGTTTTTCGATGGCGTCGCTCAGTCCAATTCTATTTACACACTGAGTAACCCTAATTTAAAGAGAAAAACCGAATGACCACTCAAGCACAATTCCAGCAACTTGCTGCGCAAGGCTATAACCTGATTCCCGTTTACCGTCAGCGCCTGGCCGATACTGATACACCTCTTTCTATTTTCGCTCGCCTTAAACAGCATCAACAGGCTTATCTGTTTGAATCTGTAGAAGGGGGCGAGAACTGGGCGCGTTATTCAATCATCGGTTTGGGTGAATCTACCGTGTTCTCCTGTAACGCAGGTGAACTGACGGTACAACATGCCGATGGCTCGATTGCAAAGCAGCACTGTTCAGACCCCTTCCAATACATTCGCGACTTTCAGGCGCAGTTTAAAGTGCCGACTCAAGCAGACTTACCTGCCTTACCAAGTTTTACTGGTGGTCTGGTCGGTTACTTTGGCTATGACTCGGTACGTTATATCGAGCCAAAGCTGAATAATGTCCCTGAGGCTGATCCGGTAGGCTTGCCAGATATCTGGATGATGCTGTCTAAAACAGTGATCGTATTTGATAACCTCAAAGATACCTTGTTTTTGATTGTGCATGCCGATACGAATGATGCTAATGCATATGAAAAAGCACATGAAAAATTAAATGAATTGGAAAATATTCTGGCAACACCAATCAGTCTGAAAGCAGAAAAACATACTCCACCACATTTTGAGTCATTAACCGGGCATGGCAACTTCCTTGCTTCTATTGAAAAAGTGAAAGAGTACATCCGTGCTGGTGATGTCATGCAGGTAGTACCCGGTCACCGTATGGTCTCTGATTTCGATGGTGAGCCTCTACAGGTCTATCGTGCGTTACGCCACCTTAACCCATCACCCTACCTGTTCCTGGTACAAGGGCAGACCTTAGAAAACAAGACACCTTTCCATATTGTCGGTTCTTCACCTGAGATTTTATCTCGTCTGGAAAATGGGATTGCTACTGTACGTCCCCTGGCAGGGACGCGTCCGCGTGGTAAAACCAAAGAAGAAGATCTGGCATTGGAAAAAGATCTGCTTTCTGATGAAAAAGAAATTGCCGAGCATTTAATGCTGATTGATCTGGGACGCAATGATGTTGGTCGGGTGTCAAAAATCGGTAAAGTGCAAGTGACTGATCAAATGGTGATCGAGCGTTATTCGCATGTCATGCACATTGTCTCGAATGTACAAGGTGAAGTACGTGATGATGTTGACGCATTGGATGTTTTTAAAGCAACTTTCCCGGCAGGCACGCTTTCGGGTGCACCAAAAATCCGTGCCATGGAAATTATTGACGAAGTTGAGCCGGTAAAACGTGGAATTTTCGGTGGTGCTGTTGGTTATTTAGGCTGGCACGGCGAAATGGACATGTCGATTGCGATTCGTACCTGTGTCATTCGTGAAAATAAGGTCTATGTTCAGGCGGGAGCAGGGCTGGTTGCCGACTCAAACCCTGAATCTGAGTGGAATGAAACCCAAATAAAAGCTCGCGCAGTGATCAAAGCGGTTGAATTATCATCAAATGGTTTGATTTTATGAGTTTTTGACGTTTTTTTTGAAAAAAACACTTGCATGGTTTCTGAGTTTTGCTAAACTGCACACCGTTCCGATACGAAACGTACGAAACACTAAGAAACGCCGGCATAGCTCAGTTGGTAGAGCAACTGACTTGTAATCAGTAGGTCCACAGTTCGAATCCGTGTGCCGGCACCATCTTAGAGAGTTTCAAGTGTAGAGTAAAGAACAGCACTGATGTAAGTGTAAAAAATGGTGAGGTTCCCGAGCGGTCAAAGGGGGCGGACTGTAACTCCGCTACGAAAGTTTCGAAGGTTCGAATCCTTCCCTCACCACCAATTTTAAGACTTCAATAAGTGGTTTGTACCAACATCGTGCGGGAGTAGCTCAGTTGGTAGAGCGGTAGCCTTCCAAGCTACATGTCGCGAGTTCGACCCTCGTCTCCCGCTCCATTGAAGTACTAATATTTGCTCTTATAGCTCAGTGGTAGAGCACTCCCTTGGTAAGGGAGAGGTCTCGAGTTCAAATCTCGATAAGAGCTCCAGATTACAGTTTATCGCAACATTGTTGCAAAAGATTCCAAAAGCAGGCTATTTAGTCTGCTTTTCAAGTATTGGGCGTTTGATTTTTTTAGGCGATATGTCGGAGCTGAGTTTTACTCAGAATTGTGTTCGACGTAAACGAGGAAGATGAACATGGCTAAGGCTAAGTTTGAACGTAATAAGCCACACGTTAACGTGGGCACAATTGGTCACGTTGACCATGGTAAAACAACTTTAACAGCTGCGATTGCAACTGTATGTGCGAAGAAATTCGGTGGTGAAGCGAAAGACTACGCTGCAATTGACTCTGCACCAGAAGAAAAAGCACGTGGTATTACCATTAACACTTCTCACGTAGAATACGATTCTCCAACTCGTCACTACGCTCACGTAGACTGCCCGGGCCACGCCGATTATGTTAAAAACATGATTACTGGTGCTGCTCAGATGGATGGCGCGATCCTTGTATGTGCTGCGACTGATGGTCCAATGCCACAAACTCGTGAACACATCCTTCTTTCTCGTCAGGTAGGTGTACCTTACATTGTTGTATTCTTGAACAAATGCGACCTTGTAGACGACGAAGAGCTTCTTGAGCTAGTTGAAATGGAAGTTCGTGAACTTCTTTCTACTTACGACTTCCCAGGTGATGACACTCCAGTTATCCGTGGTTCAGCTCTTCTTGCGCTTAACGGCGACGCTGGTCAATATGGTGAAGCTGCAGTTGAAGCTCTTGTTGAAGCGCTTGACTCTTACATCCCAGAACCAGAACGTGCAATCGACCAAGCATTCTTGATGCCAATCGAAGACGTATTCTCAATCTCAGGTCGTGGTACAGTAGTAACTGGCCGTGTTGAGACTGGTATTGTTAAAGTTGGTGAGTCAGTTGAAATCGTTGGTATCCGTGATACACAAACTACAACTGTAACTGGCGTTGAAATGTTCCGTAAACTTCTTGACGAAGGTCGTGCGGGCGAGAACTGTGGTGTTCTTCTTCGTGGTACTAAGCGTGAAGACGTACAACGTGGTCAAGTACTTGCTAAACCAGGTACAATCAAGCCGCACACTAAATTCGACGCAGAAGTATACGTACTTTCTAAAGAAGAAGGTGGTCGTCATACTCCATTCCTTAACGGTTACCGTCCACAGTTCTACTTCCGTACAACTGACGTAACTGGTGCGATCGCGCTTAAAGAAGGCGTTGAAATGGTTATGCCTGGTGACAACGTTGAGATGTCAGTAGAGCTGATCCACCCAATCGCACTGGACCATGATGAGCGTTATCGAAATAGAGGTAAAAGGCTTGGTTTGAGATTCAATTTAATCGCTGGAATCTACAACTTGGAACTGAGCAAAAAATGATTTATGAAAGAGGTCTATTATTCTTAGCCAATATATCAATGCTAGCCATGAAAGAAACTCCTGAATATTCTTATGATGAGTCGTGCCGTTTATAATTTCCAACCAGCTTTTCATAGCAGGAGTAATTTCAAGTTAAAACCATAAAATAGGTAAGATTTTATGATTATTATGTAGTAATTTTAAATTGAAGTTTAATTTTATTAATTAATATGATTTAAACTATTGATTTATATTTATATAAAATTTATTGATGAATGATATTAAAAAATTTATATTAAATTTATTATTAGTTATTTCAATAATTTATATTAAATTATAAGTTTTTATATCCAGTTAATTGTATAATTGTAAATTAATTACACTTAACAACAAATAAGTTACTTGATTTAACACATGAATTACAAATTTATAAACAGGTTATTAATCCACTATTTAATAGCTTAAATTTAATATAATAAGTTTATAATTTAATTTACTCTTTATATAAATATGTTAATTAAATAACTAGAAAATAATCTCGAATCATGGCAGAGTAAAACTTGAAGTGCGACATAAACCACCTAATTAATTTAAAGGGTTTATGGAGTATATAAAATTGTCATACCATCATCTTAACTTTGAAGATCGTACGCCGAAGGACATGCATAGGAAGAAGCTTGCGCCCGGCGATTTCATTCGACTCGAGACCCGCCGCGGCGCCGTCGAGGTCAAGGTGCGCTCCGATCGCGACGTTCCGGAGAACATGGTGTTCATGCCGTTCTGCTACGCCGAGGCGGCCGCGAACCTGCTGACCAACCCGGCACTCGATCCGTTCGGCAAGATTCCGGAGTTCAAATTCTGCGCGGCCAGAGCCGAACGCGCGGAGATGCGGGACGCGGCGGAGTAGGGAAGACCTTCTCCCCAGCGGAATTTGCGGCATAGCGCCTCCAAGCTCCGCTGTCGTCCCCGCGAACGCGGGGACCCATACCGCGTGATCTCTCGATTACCGACGGTCATAGTCTCG
>NZ_LFRE01000074.1:0-1443 GCF_001077515.1 Acinetobacter sp. VT 511
AGAAAAAAATTATGCTTGTTGAGGATATCATTGGTCAGAAACCTCGCTTGCAGGTGCTGAAGGTGACCAGTTCAGCCGCAGATTTTCATATGTTGGTTTCAGAGACGGGTGAACATCGCTTCCCGGTCGTGGATGAATGGAACCGGGTCATCGGGATTGTGAGTCTGAAGGATGTCAGTGAGCTGAAAGAAGATCAAAGTATTGAGAAATGTGTGATACGCCGCCCGATTACGGCCTCATTGCAGACATCTCTTGCTTCTGCTGCCCAGATTATGACCTGGGAGGGCATCGATTTTCTGCCAATTGTGGATCGGAATCGCAAACTGATTGCGTCCGTCACACGCAAGGAAGTACTTCAGGCCATGCGGGATGCACAGAAGCAGCCACAACTGGGAGAGACGTTTGATCATCTGATCTGGAACGGGTTTGCCGAGGAGCGCGGTGAACAGAACGAATTGTTATTTCACGGATTCATCATTCCTCAGATGGCAACGGATCTGGGCACGATCTCCGAAGGTGTTCTGTTGAATGTGATGACACAGGCTGGCCGGCGGGCAGCGTGGGATGTTACAGGGAACGACCATGTGGTGGATAATGTAACAACTTATTTTGTTCGACCGGTACAAACGGTAATATTTGCTTTGTTGAACTCCTCGCCCACTTCGGTTAACCAGCCGTCTACCCCGCTGCCCGACTTCTCCGTGGAAGAGAAGATTTCAACGTAATCATTTGTTGTATTCTCTACGGCAATTGCAAATTTGGAGATATCCGGCAGTGATTCTGCCACATCGACCGGGTCGAGATCAATCTGTCCTTTGACCGGTTCCGCCGTCGCTGGCGCAATGTCCGCGTACAGTTTCCCCAGTTCCTTACCTGCATTCTCTGTGCTCACCTGTGTGGTCGACTTGCCAAAGTTCGACGTCAGTGTAATCCCTGCATAGACCAGACCAAATACGAGTACCAGCATTACAATCGATATGAAAAAAAACTTTCCCTTCTTGGCCATACGAGCAACCCCTCACTATCTGTATAATTTGGAACAGGGAAGAACACCAGCAGAAAGCAATGTAGAAGAGATGGAGCAATTCTGGCAGGATGCGAAGAAGGCAGGATTATAACAGGTTCAATTTTCTGGGAAAAGCCAGATAACCTTATTCCATTCATGCTATGCAGTGTGTTATGATAATACGAACATGTGTTCATCTGTGTAAACTGGGGTTGGTGTTTAGCGACGGATGGTTTCGGGTACTGGTCTTAGACTGTTGCCTGCGGACCATCGACAAAAAGCTAAAAAAAGTCGCGGACCAAGGCAGGATTTCAGATGCCAAGCCAGAATACATGTGTAGTAACCTAACGCGAATCAGTGGCAATCGATGTATTGTCAGGAATCGCAGATACTTTTTTTTCAATTTGGGAGGCTTTTAAAAATGAACAAAACAGATC
>NZ_LFRE01000075.1:0-1442 GCF_001077515.1 Acinetobacter sp. VT 511
ATCTTCATATTTCCCCATGGGGCCATTCCAAAGTATTTGTTTCGATTGAGTAATAGCACTATCTTCATATTTCCCCATGGGGCCATTCCAAAGTATTTGTTTCGATTGAGTAATAGCACTACGAATTAGTGATGAGGTCATTGGACCCACATCAAGAGGCTTATCCGAAGGCGTTAAGTTATTAATACTTTTTGTAGTTATTTCTTTTGTGCTACAATCTTCTACTTTTAAATCTACTGGCAGAAGGATTTATTTTCCAATATTGTTTGCTAATTCTAATATCTGTTTGGCAGTTTCTACTTTTTTAGGTTCATATGAAGTTATGTCCATTGAATAACCCTTGGATACTAAAAATGTATTTGCTACCATACCACCTACAATTAAAGTATCAGATACCTTCAATAATGATTTAATTACGTCTATACTTGCAGGAACGTTTCAAATTTTATTAAATTTCTGAAACGCTTGGACTCGGGTCTTGATTGCAGCTTGGCCATCAAGCAATTGGGTAACCCAATGACACCATTCCAGGCCTGTTTGTGCGTGCATTAACCCTTTTTGTACCAGGATGTAGCTTCCAAAATCTCGGTTGCCTACACGAAGATTATCCTGAGGTATACGTGACTTCAGATCCTCGAAATAACGTATGCGTTCCATAAACCAGCTTTTACGCTCGTTAAGAATGCGTCTCATGCTTCCGTCTTCCGCTATGCCAACACACAAAATACGCAAATTAAATTCATCGCGTGTAACCGGTGCGGTAACAGGAGTAATCATCCATTCCAAGAGCTTTTCAATGCCTTTTTCCGTAACTGCGTACATTTTCTTGTCCGGTTTGTCAGACTGTTGTACCCAGCGGGAGGCCAATAACTCATCGTTTTCCATCTTGGACAGGAGTGGATAGATCTGGCTGTGTTTCGCCTGCCAATGTGGCTGGATTTTCAGCATCAGATCATAGCCCGATGACTCCTCGCGGGTAAGCAGCCCGAGTAATCCCCTCTGCAACCTCATCGGCCCGGCGTTCCAACACATTGGCTGCCTGAAATAGATAGTTTCCGCGTTCCGCGCCCGATAACCTCCGCCAATCTTTTGCTGCTTCCTTCGCGGCTGCAACAGCCCGGTTCAGATCCTCTACGCCTGAGGTGGGTACGTAGCCAACTACCTCCTTCCGATTCGCTGGGTTGATGCTCGGTTCGGTTTCGCCGGACGTCGCCTTCACCCATTCTCCGTTAATGTAATTGCTGTATGTCTGCTCTACCTGAAATGTGATCATCCTATTCATCCTCCTTATACATTAGTTTGAAATGACTGGATTAATAAGTGTCCCGATATCGCTAATGGATATTTCAATGCGGTCCCCGGGTGCAAGTGTAAATTCATTAGGTGGCACGATGCTAGTGCCTGTTAATAACACCGTACCGTCAAACAGATCGTTATCTCTG
>NZ_LFRE01000076.1:0-23168 GCF_001077515.1 Acinetobacter sp. VT 511
TGAAGGTTTTCAGGCTGCCAAATACATGCTCAATTCCGATTCTTCTTTTATTGATTTCCTGATTATAGATTTTCAATTCAGGATCCAATTTACAGTGTCTTTTGGCTTTTAATGGCAACAGGCTATTCGGATACAACACATAAATCCCCTGATAGCCTTTATATGCAAGGATAAAAGCCCCAAAAGGAATCTGGTTTAAATTGCGTTTGAACAACTCGAAATCATGCACTGCACCGCGACTGGTACATAAACTCAGAATTTGCTGAGTTTTGTAGTGAATCATGGCCTGTACTTTAAAGGTATGGGTCTTTTTCTTGCCGCTATAGCTTTTCTTCTGTTTTTTTAGGCCTTTGGATTGGAATTTCCGTGGCATCCAAGATCACAACATTCCAGTCGATGCCTTCGCCCTCGGGTAAATCTTTGGGTAAATTAAACAGATTGGACCGAATCAGGCAGTCTTCAACATGACGGACAATTCTTGAGGCTGTGGGCTCTGAAACCCCGTAACTCGTCGCGACATGAAATAAGGTTCGGTATTCCCGCCAATAGCTCAGACAGAGCAGAACCTGATCCTCCAGGCTTAACTTGGGCGGTCTGCCTTTGGCAGAGACATGCTTCTGCAATTGCTCAACCATCAAATAGAAAGTTGACCATGAGATGCCTGTGTATCGCTTGAACTGAGGATCAGAAAGCTTGTTTGAATCGATGTATTTCATCCGCAGATTATGCACGAATGCCAAGAAATCCGGAGTGCAAATATTAACCAAAAAGAAGATCGTTTTTTGATTTATGAAAGAGATCTAATTATTACTACCATTTTCTTTTGCAATAACTTGAACCTGCATAGGAGCCCCTAAAAAAAACCAACCAAAATAATCAGAATTAATTAAACGTTTATTTTATTTATTTTTCAAGTATTTAATTTTTCCAAAATTATCTTACAAATTAAATTAATAATCCCAATTGATTTAACTTAACAACATGAAATCATTATGATTTTACCCATTCCAATTTTACTAAATTATAAAAAATTAATAATTATTATCTTTTATTTATATAAAGATCTTTATTTTAATAAAAATAATAGACTTAAGTCTAAATCCATTTATTATCTTAAGATAATCTTAAAATTTAATTCAATATAGTAAATTAAACATTAAAATATTTAATTTACCTTAAATATATTTATGTAAATCTTCAAATGTAAACCTAATTCAACAAATGCAATCTCCTGCATAGATTCTGTTATGAAATGTCAGGTCTTAGCCTATTTCTGAAAAATCTCCCTAATATATTTTTCTGTCATTACACTCAACAATGGACCTGAAAATATATGAATAATTATCCTGAAACCCCAAATTCAACCGAAACACAAGACCATCAGCCTGGTGTTCAGACTGCAATGAACCCAGAGCCAGAGATCATTAAACCTCACTATAAAGGTAGCGAGAAATTGAAAGGCAAAGTTGCTCTTATTACCGGTGGAGATAGTGGGATTGGCCGTTCGGTATCTGTCCTGTTTGCCCGTGAAGGAGCGGATATCGCGATTTGCTATCTGGACGAAGATCAGGATGCAAAAGATACAAAGAAAATGGTTGAAGCAGAAGGACAGCGCTGTCTACTGATCAAATGTGACTTGCAGCAACCAGAAGAAATTCAAGATCTGGTGAAACAGACTATTCAGGAATTCAAGACAATTAATATTCTGGTAAATAATGCAGGAGTACAATATCCGCAGAAAAGTATTACCGATATCTCTCCTGAACAGCTATATCAAACTTTTAACACCAATATTCTGAGTATGTTTCATTTAACTCAGGCGGTTCTCCCACATATGCAGGCAGGTGACAGTATTATTAATACCACCAGTATTACCAGCTATCACGGACATGATGAACTGATCGACTACTCCAGCACTAAGGGTGCAATTACCACGTTTACCCGTAGTCTTTCGACCAATTTGCTGAAAAACAAGACAGGTATTCGTGTTAATGGGGTTGCACCCGGCCCGATCTGGACCCCACTTATTCCAAGTAGTTTTGATGAAGAAACCTTAAAAGAGTTTGGTAAACAGACACCGATGGGCCGCATGGGACAGCCAAGTGAAGTCGCTCCAGCCTATTTATTTCTGGCTAGTGAAGAAGCCAGCTATATCTCGGGTCAGGTGATCCACGTAAATGGTGGCAGCATTGTTAATGGCTAAATAAAAGCTTTAGGATAATGGCTCTGGGGTCATTATCCTGTTCAAAATTAAGATTTTAAAATTGACTTCTCTTTAGAACTAAAAATAAGTTAGATATAAACGTTCCAGTCATCTAATGACCTATAAAACAATTCAAACAAATCCTGACAGAAGCTTACTTTGCCTAAATCAAGTCCTTGTTATAGTCATTCCCATATCAGACCGCATGTGAGGATCAGACTATGCTTAGAGGTGATAAATCTGCCTATACGGAAAAACAGAAACGGCAAGCTAAACACATTGAAGAAAGTGAGAAAGAACAAGGACGTTCTGCAGAAGAAGCTGAACGTATTGCTTGGTCTACAGTCAATAAACAGGATGGTGGCGGAAAGAAAAAGAAAAGTTCTGATCAATCGTAATGATGTTTTCCAAAACATTTGTTTTAAGAATTGCCACAAAATATCAAATCCAAGCTGTTTTAAATTTAAGTTTCCAGTTTAACGATGGCAATTTTTCTCCTATCCATCTATCCAATAATTTTACTTATTAAATTTTAAATCTGACATAATCTTAGGTAAACATATGAAAATTTTGATTGTTCTGACCTCACATGATCAACTTGGTGACACAGGCGAAAAAACCGGTTTCTGGCTAGAGGAACTGGCTGCACCATATTATCGATTCATTGATGCGGGAGCCGAAATCACTTTAGCCTCCCCCCAAGGTGGTCACCCGCCGCTTGATCCTAAAAGCAGTGCTGAAGATGCCCAAACTGAAGCAACCAGACGTTTTGAAGCAGATGAAACTGCCATGCGTGCTTTAGCCAATACCCATAAATTAAGCGAAGTAAATACAGATGAGTTTGATGCCGTATTCTATCCAGGTGGGCATGGTCCGTTATGGGATTTAGCCAATGACTACACTTCAATCCATTTAATTGAAGAAACCTTGCAATCCAATAAGCCTGTCGCACTGGTCTGTCATGCGCCGGGAGTACTGAAAAAGGTAAAAGATAGTGAAGGCCACTCAATTGTGTCAGGCAAATCAGTGACTGGTTTTAGTAATACCGAAGAAGAGGGTGTAGGCCTGACCAATATCGTTCCATTCCTGGTCGAAGATATACTGAAGGAAAATGGCGGGAACTATTCCAAAGCTGATGATTGGCAAGTCCATGTGCAGCAGGATGGCTTACTGGTCACCGGACAAAATCCAGCATCATCTGCAGCAACGGCGGATGCCCTGTTAGATTTATTAAAATAATATCCTAAAGATCCCCATGAATAAATAACTCCTGATTTCTGCTCAATTCAGGAGTTATTTAAACAATTAAATCATGACTAAAATCCATCAACCTTGAATGCTTTTCTCAACTCACGGCACATCAAATGGTGATGGATCCCATGTACCTCGTTCCAGTTCTCTTAGTTTAAACCAGACATGTACAGATTCTCGCTGAAAATTCCGCATGACATAACTATAAAGTTTTTCAGAAATAGGAACTTTAAAACTCAATAATCGATGTAGCATGAAGGCTAAATCAAAATCTGCAATACTCCATTGTGAACTTAACCATTGATCGCCAATCAAAGCCTCACTTACTCTGGTTAATCGATCAATTTCCATTTGGGTATGCCGGTCTGGAACATAGGGTTCTGGTAATGGCTGAAAGATACCTGTTGAAGGCATATTTTGACATATCAGACTAAAATCAGATTTAAGCAATGCCTGAACCGCCCGACATTTAGCACGCGCCCGAATATCTGCCGGATAAAGAGCCGGATAATCAGGTGCTGGAAAAAGCTCGTCTAGAAACTCAGTGATTGCCATGGATTCAAAAATTGACCAGCCATCCACAGATAAGCAGGGAATTTTTCCGGTTTTACAGATTCTTAGATAGGTATCTGTTTTATTTTCATCCTTATCCAGATCGATTTTAATCTCTTTAAAATCGACATTTTTTTCTCTCAGGGCCACAAAAACCGACATGGCATAGGGACTTAATCTTTTACGATCAATATAAAGGCTTAGACTTTGCATAGCATGGCTCCCCTAATGGAGTTGTTATCAGTATATAAAACTATGGGATTGCATACGGTCATCAAGTTCCAAGTTATACCCAAACTGAAGTGAACAATAGCGGAGTATCTTTACAGAGTTTAAGCAATTGCAACCAATCCACTGCTAAATGGAGGAGCTCATTGAGCTGAATTCAGCTTTCCAAGTCATATGATTCACGTTAAATTAAATCATTTCTTTGATCAGTCACCATCATGCTTAATTTTGACGAATTTCCAGACACGGTCTATGCCATCCAGCATCTTGCCTTTGAAGACCTGGGCGCGTGGGAAGATACTTTGTATCGGCTCGGCCTACGCGTACGTTATTTTGAAGCAGGGGTCGATGACCTGACCCAGGCATTTG
Organism: Acinetobacter sp. VT 511; assembly: GCF_001077515.1. NCBI lineage: Bacteria > Pseudomonadati > Pseudomonadota > Gammaproteobacteria > Moraxellales > Moraxellaceae > Acinetobacter > Acinetobacter sp. VT 511. The sequence continues at coordinate 4,604 of NZ_LFRE01000076.1, forward strand.
AACATACAGGTCTGACGGTGATTTTAGGTGGTCCAATCGGCGTTTATGAAACTGAAGACTATCCTTTCTTACAACAGGAAATAGACTTACTGAAAGTTCGTTTACAGCAAAATTTGCCGACTTTAGGAATTTGTTTAGGTGCACAGCTTATTGCGCATGCATTAGGAGCAAAAGTGTATGCAGGTCATAGCAAAGAGATTGGTTGGTCCAAGCTTAGCCTTGCATCTGTAGAGAATAATCCACTAAAAAATCTGGAAAATCTTGAAGTATTACATTGGCATGGAGATACGTTCGACCTGCCCACAGAGGCTGAGCTTCTGGCAAGTTCTGCGGTCTATCCAAATCAGGCTTTCCGGATTGGCAGCAATATTCTGGCACTGCAATTTCATGCTGAAGTGGAAGCTGAGCGTCTGGAGAAATGGCTGATTGGCCATACCTGTGAGCTGCGTCATGCGAATATCGACATTGCAGCCTTACGTGCCGACAATCAGCAATATGCTGCTGCTTTAGAAGCTGTATCGGTGTCCATTCTTCAAGAATTTCTCAAGCACATTCAAACCAGCTAATTTTTATTCTTCAAATTAAGTGGATGATAAAAGATATTTATTCAGATTAGCTATCTACTAATTTCTAGCAAAGCTTAATTTTCATCCATAAAAAAGCACCCAACAGGGTGCTTTTTAAATTTGTCTTTTGTTATTTTTTCGCAGCGGGTACAGATGCTTCGGTGGTAATGTTTACAGTAATTTTATCACCGACATTTGGCACATATGCGCCCACATTGAAAGCTGAACGGTTAAATGATGTAGTCGCATTGAAGCCAATTGTTTGCAGTTTTGTCATTGGATGAATAGCCTGTTTATTTAACACTGCATCCAGCACAACTGGCTTGGTTACACCTTTTATAGTCAAATCACCAGTGATTTTATATTTGTTTTTACCTAAAGCCTGAACCTTGGTACTTTTAAACGTAATGTTTGGATATTTCTCTACATCAAAGAATTCTGCTTTTTGAATATGCTCATCCAGTGCCTTAACATTGGTATTAATACTCGATACCGGAATAGTTACATTCACTGATGAGTTAGCAGGCTTTTCATTATCAACCGTAATCGTGCCCTGAATATCACTAAAGTTCGCAGATGGTGTCGAGAAACCAAAGTGACTCCAACTAAATACGGTCGCGGTATGGCCTGGATCAATGGTATACGCAACCGGCTTCGCCATAGAAAATGTTGCTACCGATGAAACCGCTAAGCCTAATACTAATGTTTTGAAATTCATGTTTTTATCTCTCGTTTTGGATGTTTTCAAGTGTATAGAATTCAGAAATATTTACAGCCCTAAAGATAAAACGTTTTGTTGCAGCGATGAAACGATAAATTTGTAAGTTATTTTTTAAATTTCTACTATTAATCCATTCGGTATTGGATGAAACCGGTTTTCTTGGCAACCTGATCATAAAGCTGCTGTGCTTGTCGATTGCTCTCATGAGTTAACCAATACACTCGATCACATCCACGCTGTTTGGCATCTACATATACTTTCTCAATCAAGGCTCGTGCCACACCCCGCCCTCGAAAATCAATATGCGTATAAAGATCTTGCAAATAGGCATACGGCGTTAAAGTCCAGCAGCTGTCATGTTGAATGACATGTACAATGCCGATAACCTGCTGATTCAGAATCGCTGCGAATCCATACATATTGCCGAATGCTAGATCAGTAAGCCTTTGCCAGGTATGCTGATCTACCTCTTCACTGAGCTGAGTCTGATAAAAATTCTGGTAATCCAACCATAATGGCAACCACTCCTGCTGTGTAATATTTTCTAGAGGCTCAATTTGAATCTGGTCTTGTATCATCATTTTTATACGATTCTTCTATTTCAAATAGATTCAATTAGCTTAGGCTATTTTGATGATTAAGATAAGATATTTTTTATTTTTACTTACACCAATTTTTTAAAATATATCTATGACTCATACAGATGATTATTTTGGTACAAAAAAAGCCCCATGTGGGGCTATTTAAGTCTTCAACTTTAAAGCTTTTCCACCAGAATACGGTCAATCTGCTTTAAACCAGAATGTTTTTCATGGTTCTTACGACGCACTTTAATAATTTTTTCAGCCGCCAGATCCTGAAGTAACAGCTCAACTGCCATCATTGCTTCAAGAGGCAGATCCTGCCCGATCCATTTCTGTTCGCCTGCATCCATTAAAGTAATTTCATCGTTAATTTGTTCATACAAGCTCATGTTCATCTCACTCTTTCATTTCGACTATGGGAGAACTTTTTAGCGGTTGCCACATGAAAACAACACTAAAAAGTGAAAAAACAAAAGACGCCCCAAAACTGGGGCGTCCTTTAAAAACTGTTTAATCAGTTGATTAAGCAGTAATCTCTTTTACAGCTGCTACAACTGCTTCAGTGGTAATACCGAAGAACTGGAACAGATCTTTCGCAGGTGCAGATTCACCATAAGTAGTCATACCAATCACACGACCGTCAAGACCTACAAATTTCCACCAGTAATCCACATGTGCAGCTTCTACCGCTACACGTGCACGAATCGCTGCAGGGAGAACTGCTTCACGGTAAGCAGCATCTTGCTTCATGAATTCTTCAGCACATGGCATAGAGACGACACGTACACCTTCAAGTTGTGCATACGCTTCCATTGCCAGAGATACTTCTGAACCCGTTGCAATAATGATCGCTTTCAATTCGCCTTTTTCTTCAGCCAGTACATAACCACCTTTCGCAGCGTTCTCGATTTGTGCTTGAGTACGGGTCTGGAATGGCAAGTTTTGACGAGAGAAGATTAATGCCGTTGGGCCTTCTGAACGCATTAAAGCTGATTTCCAGGAAATCGCGGCTTCAACAGTGTCACATGGGCGCCATGTATTCAGGTTCGGTGTACCACGTAAAGATGCGATTTGTTCAACCGGTTGGTGTGTTGGACCATCTTCACCTAGACCGATTGAGTCATGCGTATAAACATGAATTACGCGCTGTTTCATTAGAGCAGACATACGCACTGCATTACGTGCATATTCCATAAACATCAGGAATGTTGCTACATACGGAATGAAACCACCGTGTAGTGCTACACCATTGGCAATTGCAGTCATACCAAACTCACGTACGCCATAGTGTACGTAGTTACCTGCCGGATTGTCCTGTACGCCTTGCGCGCCTTTCCAAAGGGTCAGGTTAGAACCTGCAAGGTCCGCAGAACCACCTAGAACTTCTGGCAATAATGGAACAAGTGCTTGCAATGCATTTTGGCTCGCTTTACGCGTTGCGATCGTTTCAGCTTTGGCATTCACTTCTGCAATATAAGCATTCGCTTTTGCAACGAAGTCAGCCGGTAATTCACCAGATAAACGACGTTTAAGCTCAGCTGCTTCAGTTGGATATTTTGCAGCATAAGCAGCAAATGTTTCGTTCCAAGCTGCTTCTGATTCAGCACCTTTAGCTTTCGCATCCCAAGCTGCGTAAACATCTTCAGGAATTACAAATGCTTCATCAGTCCAGCCTAGTGCTTCACGAGTCAAGACGATTTCGTCATGACCGAGTGGTGCACCATGACTGTCTTCTTTACCTTGCTTGTTTGGTGAACCCAGACCAATCACAGTTTTACAAATAATGATGGTTGGTTTAGCAGTTTCAGCTTTAGCTTCTAAAGTTGCCTGACGGATTGCATCTGCATCGTGGCCATCAACTTTAATCACTTGCCAGCCGTATGCCAGGAAACGTTGTTCTGTATCGTCAGAGAACCAGCCTTCCACTTCGCCATCAATCGAGATGCCATTGTCATCATAGTAAGCAATCAGTTTGCCTAGACCCAATGTTCCTGCCAAAGAACATGCTTCGTGAGAAACACCTTCCATCAAACAGCCATCGCCAAGGAAGCAGTAAGTGAAGTGATCTACAACTTGGATGTCGTCTTTGTTAAATTGTGCAGCTAGGGTTTTTTCAGCCAGTGCAAAACCAACAGCATTCGCGATGCCTTGACCTAAAGGACCAGTCGTCGTTTCAATCCCTGGTGCATAACCCAATTCCGGGTGGCCAGGTGTTTTAGAATGAAGTTGACGGAATGCTTTAAGATCCTCAATCGAAAGATCGTAGCCCGTTAAATGAAGAAGCGCATATTGAAGCATAGAGCCATGGCCATTTGACAATACAAAACGGTCACGGTTTGCCCAATTCGGGTTGGTCGGGTTATGGTTCATGAATTCACGCCAAACCACATCAGCGATATCTGCCATCCCCATTGGAGCACCTGGATGTCCTGAGTTTGCTTTTTGCACAGCATCCATTGCCAATACACGAATTGCGTTTGCAATACGACGTTCATTAAGCGGGGTTGTCATAAATCAGAGTCCAAAATATTCAGAAATAGGAAATGATGAAAAGACTTTCAAAACTGCTGTCTATTGTCTTAAAAAAACAGCGAGGGGTAAAGACTAACCAACAATATTTATCAGTTTATTGTTGTTTAGATTGGTCAACGTACATTTAATCTACACTTTTAAGTACAGGCACCGGTTAATACTCAATTTTCATCACAATAAAAACCCTAATTTTCTTATGTTTTACAAGCGAGTTCCCTTCTATCAAATTTTTATTATTCGCTTGAAAATGTCAGTCACTTAAATATACATATATAACTTTTATTGATTCAAATTATTTCTCTCATCGGCAGGACTAAAAATAAACTAAAGCTCGCTGCTGTATTTTACCTTTTGCCCTCTTCTTCGTTTTCAGTAAATAAGGCCTAGTCTGTAGGCTTATACATCTAATGAAATTTTATAAATTTTAGATAAATTCTTGATGCAATTCTTCTATATATTATGCGCCGATCAGATTAATAAAGTTTTTAGCTCATTAACCTTAGCTTAAATCATCACGATTGATGGAGTGGTTTGCGACAGTAAAATGCATTTTCAAACAATAAGATTGCTGCTTCTTTGGAAAAATTGATCTAAGGTATAAGAAGCCTAGCTCTGCTGCTACAAAAAATGACCAAAAAAAGCTGCCAGATTTTTCTTGAGCAAAACATAAGCAAAAGCCACTGATATAAGCGGTATATCAGTTTTTCAAATACCAGTATTCAAATAAAAACAAATTAAATTGAAACAATTTCAGCCAATTTTACCGTTCAAACCTAGTCCTTCGACGCAACACGATGTAACATATCGGGTCTTTAAATTTAACTGTGATAGGACTTATGCGCGAGTACGCTGTATTTACCTCGGAATCTGTAAGCGAAGGCCATCCAGATAAAATGGCTGACCAAATCAGTGATGCCATTTTGGATGCAATCTTAAAAGAAGACCCATATGCGCGGGTTGCTTGTGAAACGCTTGTAAAAACGGGTGCGGTTGTACTTGCCGGTGAAATCACAACAACTGCAAACGTCGACTTTGAAGCGATCGTACGTCAAACCGTAAATGGCATTGGTTATCATCATTCTGATCTTGGCTTTGATGGTTCAACCTGTGCCGTGATCAACATGATCGGTAAACAATCTCCTGAAATTGCTCAGGGTGTAGACCGTCAAAAGCCAGAAGATCAAGGTGCCGGTGACCAGGGCCTGATGTTTGGTTATGCCAGCCGTGAAACTGACGTATTAATGCCTGCGCCAATTTCTTATGCGCACCGCCTAATGGAAAAGCAGGCTGAATTACGTCGTAATGGCTCATTGCCATGGTTACGCCCAGATGCGAAAAGCCAGGTAACTTTCGCTTATGAAAATGGCATGCCGGTACGTTTAGATGCAGTGGTCCTTTCAACTCAACATGATCCTGAAATTTCACAAGCGAACCTAAAAGAAGCTGTGATTGAAGAAATCGTGAAGAAAATCATTCCAGCTGAAATGTTCCATGCAGAAACCAAATTCCACATCAACCCGACCGGTATGTTCGTAATCGGTGGTCCTGTAGGTGACTGTGGTCTGACTGGCCGTAAAATTATTGTAGATACTTACGGTGGTATGGCGCGTCATGGTGGTGGTGCATTCTCTGGTAAAGATCCATCGAAAGTTGACCGTTCTGCTGCTTATGCAGGTCGTTATGTAGCGAAAAATATCGTTGCTGCTGGACTTGCTGATAAATGTGAAATTCAGGTGTCTTATGCAATTGGTGTGGCTGAGCCAACCTCTATTTCAATCAATACCTTTAATACCGGTAAAGTATCTGACGAGTTGATCGTTCAATTGGTTCGTGAGCACTTCGATCTGCGTCCATATGGTATTACCCGTATGCTAAACCTGATCCAGCCGATGTATAAGCAAACAGCAGCTTATGGTCACTTCGGTCGTGAAGGTTCAGATACTGCGTTTACCTGGGAAAAAACAGATAAGGTTGAAGCATTACGTGCTTCTGCTGGACTGTAATTTTTCTTGCTTAAAAAGCCTGCCTTCGAGCAGGCTTTTTTGTTTTCAATAGTTTATAAAACGGTTGACAAAATTTACATGAACGCCACATTTTGTAGCATTCTGAAGCACGTGATTCCGATAATATTTTTATATCAATGATCTATGACAACAAAAGGATATAACACAATGAATAAACTTCTTATCGCTTTAGGTTTGGCGACAACTGTGGCACTTGTAGGCTGTAGCAAGGAGAAACAACCTGAAACTGGCGCAAGTACAGGTGAGCACCTGGAGAATGCTGCGGAACAGGCAGGTCATGATATGGAAGATGCGAGCCGCGAAGCTGCAGCTGAAACCGACCAAGCTCTGGATAATGCAGCAGCAAATACGGCGGAAGCAACAGATAGAGCAGCCGCAAGTGCTGAAGCTGCAGCCCAACGTGCTAAAGAAGCAGCCAAAGATGCAACAGCCTCTGTTGCAGGTTCAGTTGAAGAAGGCGCAGCAAAAGTACGCCAAGAAGCTGAAAATTAATTCTGGTTACTTGATTCTTTTTCAAGCCCCCAGTGCTTTAAAAAGCCTGCATTTTGCAGGCTTTTTTATTCTCTCACCTATCTTTCAGATTTGATACCTGGAAAAGTGAATCCTGAAGCCGAACTCAGCCAATTGATCTGGATTTATATTATACGTAGTTACTCAAGAACTGGCGTGAGATTGCAATATAGCTGGATCATCATGCATTGGAGCCTTGGCCCGTGCTTGGGATGAGATCAGTGTTCATGCCAATACCACCGCTAAATCATTAAAAACTAGCAGACCAGCTACCCTTGTCTTTTCTGTACGAACATTATTTCCCACGTCTTAAATCTTGCTCAGGCTTAAGCAACTGATCTCAGCTGCCGCAATAATGGTAGGTATGTTTTCACTGGCAATTTTAGACGCGATTACCAGCTTACTTTACCAAGACGTTAAAGCTAAGTGCCAGTTAATATATTCCCTTTTTTGCTATCGCTGCCATGTTGTTCCTTTACTGGAATATCTCGCTCTTTCACATCAATCTGACCTAACGCCATATAAGCTAAATTGATATGAGGAATCAGATATTGGAATGTAAATTCTAGGTTTTGGACTCGCTCTGAAAAAACAGGCCTGTAAAATGGCACACTTTATTTTTTGATATTTTATCTCCCCTATGTCAGTGATTGCTGCATCCTCAAACCGATCTAATATATCGGTTTGGGTATCATTTATTTTACTTGCTTTAGGTACAGTCGGTGCCTATCAAATCGTAGGGCTGAATCAGGCGCTTTTATTCCTGGTCGGTGGTGCCTTGGGCATGACCCTGTACCATGCCTCTTTTGGTTTCACTTCTAGCTGGCGTGTGTTTATCAAGGAACGTCGCGGTCGTGGGTTACGCGCGCAAATGATTATGCTCGCTCTGGCAGTATTGCTTTTCTTTCCCGCCCTTGGTGCCGGTGAGCTGTTCGGTAATCCTGTCAAAGGTAATGTTAATCCCGTTTCCATGTCAGTCATGATTGGTGCCTTTATTTTCGGTATTGGTATGCAGCTCGGTGGCGGCTGTGCATCAGGTACGCTCTATACCGTTGGTGGTGGTAGTGCGCGTATGCTGGTGACTCTGTTCTTCTTCTGTGCCGGTTCGCTGATTGCAACGTCTCATCTCGACTGGTGGTTTAATCTGCCACATCTGGCACCCATTTCGATTGTGAAAAGTTTCGGGGTAGTACCTGCCCTGTTACTCAGTTTTCTGGTATTTGCAGTTATTGCCGCTGCGACTGTGTTCCTCGAAAAGAAACGCCATGGCAGTCTGGAAGCTGAACCACAAAGCCAGTATCAAGGTTGGAAACGCTTTCTTCGTGGACCATGGCCATTGATCTGGGGCGGTATCATTTTAACCCTGCTTAACTTTGCGACTTTGGCACTGGCTGGACGTCCATGGGGGGTAACTTCTGCCCTTGCCGTTTGGGCAGCGAAATCGGCAAGTTTCGTAGGTGTAGATGTTGCTTCTTGGGCATATTGGCAACAACCAGGCAATGCTAAAGCATTATCAGAATCACTGTGGTTTGACATCACGTCGATGATGAACTTTGGCATCATGCTTGGCGCCCTCCTTGCTGCAAGTCTGGCAGGTAAATTTGCACCGAATTTCAATATTCCAAAACGTTCATTACTGGCAGCAGTCATTGGTGGCTTGATGCTTGGCTACGGCGCACGTTTGGCTTATGGCTGTAACATTGGCGCATATTTCAGTGGTATTGCTTCAGGCAGTGTACATGGCTGGTTATGGCTGGTATTTGCCTTTGTGGGGAATGGTATTGGGGTAAAACTCCGTCCGATTTTCTTCCCGGGCGAAAAACCTCAGCCAGAAAAACTGACCGGCTGTTAATACTCCAGCATAAAGAAGCCCATCTGATGATGGGCTTCTTTTATGCACTGAATAATTTTAAAAATTTATAGTGCCGCTTTTAGATTACAACCATAGTTCATGGTTTGTTGTACCTGACGATAGCTGGTATAGCGATCCAGAATAAAGGTATAGAACTGATCAGCCGTTGAGAAATTCGCTTTAAGATCTTCTTTTTCTGCATTTGGCAGCTGAATATCATTCACTAAATTAAGATTGTAATGCCCCAATCGATACATCTCGGCAAAATAGCCATTCATCATATCGCAATAGGCCATTTTACTGGACTTAAGTGCTGTGCTTGCGACCAGATGCTGATTCAAGGTTCTCAGGTTATTTACATCTAAAGGGAACTGATGCGCAAAGGCAATACTTTCGACTTTCTTAAACTGGCTAAAGTCAGTTGCCAGTTTTTGATTGAGGATATCAAAGCGTTGCTGTAATTCCTGAGTATTTTTAACCTGATACTGAGCGGGGTCGACCTCAACCTTTTCGGGTTCTTGCGAACATGCAGTCAACGTCAAGCCTAGCGCCAATGTACTCAGCCATACCTTCATAAACACATCACTCAATCAAAAAAACAATAGCGCTCTGATTATGCCTGAAAATCCTGAAGCATGTGTTTCAAAGTGCTTTTTCATTCATATATCGCCAATAGCGTTTAGGTACATATTGAATATGCAGCTTCATATTCTTACGTGCCTGAATATTCACACTATGAAAATAGTCTTTCCAAAGCTGGTCATAGAGTAATTCCTCATCATCCAGTTCAACGCTGAAAGACTGACTATGTCCAAGCCGGACTCGTGGATCTATCTGTACTGCATTCATTTCTACCTGATGTAAATTTTTTAAATCATAGTAGATACCATATTTGCGCTGTTCATCATAAATCAGCCAGGTCTGATCCTGGTAACGTTCCTTGAAGTGTTTGCTAATAATCGGTAGCACATTAAAATCTGGCTTGATCAAACTTAAGAACAAACCATCCTGACATTTTTTGAAACGCACAAAAGCTTCCATCCGGTGCTTTTCACGTCCAACCTGTTTTGCCCATTGTGACATGCCCAATACCGCAGCATGACCATAGTCTTGATCTACTGGACGCTGACTCTGAAAGACATATACTGCAAAGTCAAACAGGACCTGGAAAGCCTGTTCTTGCTCCGCCAAGAAGGTATAGTAAAAAGCCCTCAAGCTGCCTGAACCGACTTTCTGCTTTAAGCCTTGCCAGACACGCTGGCCATGCACATCATTAGACGCCACATGAATAAAATCATCAAACAGACCATTTTGTGCATGCGGATTGGCAGTAATTCTGACCTCAAATTCACGAAATTCAAAAGCACGAAATACACAGCTCAATAGTCCTGTCATCGTGCCATCAAAACAGTAACAGGCCATCAGAACCCTAATCCCAGTTGTGGTGAAAGTTGCTGCTGATATTTTGAATAACCCGATTGCAATATCTGCTGCCGAATCTGTTGTGACTGCTGTTCTTTTTTAAATTTTGGTGTATCGGCGCAGTGGATAAAATGCTGCGCACGGTTATAAGCCACCCCCATACGTTTCAGCTGATCAATATGAATCTGACCAAAACGGCGCGCCTGAACGATTTTCTTGGCGGAACGCACTCCGATTCCCGGTACTCGCAGAATCATTTTATATTCGGCTCGGTTAAGATCGACTGGAAAGGCTTCCGGATGACGCAATGCCCAGCTGAGCTTTGGATCAATATCCAGTTCCAGATTCGGATGCTGGTCATCGACAATTTCTTCAGCATCAAAACCATAAAAACGCATTAACCAGTCAGATTGATACAGCCGGTTTTCACGTAATAATGGTGGCGCTGAACCCACGGCCGGTAGTGCTTTTTCTTCAGCATTAATCGGGATATAACCGGAAAAATACACACGCTTTAGCTTAAATTCCTTGTAATGCCGATCCGCCATCAGAATGACATCGCGATCCGTTTCATTATGCGCCCCAACCACCATTTGTGTAGTCTGGCCTGCCGGTACAAATTTGGGTACAGCCTTGATAATTTTACTTTCGTCTTTCATCTGAATCAGACGATCACGCACAATGCCCAGATCTTTCTGTACTTCAGCATGAGTTTTCTCTGGGGCAAATTTTCGTAACCCATCTTCTGTTGGCATTTCCAGATTGATACTCATCCGGTCCACATACAGACCTGCTTCAGTAATAATTTCCTGCGAAGCTCCCGGAATGGTCTTAAGGTGAATATAACCGTTAAAGTTTTCTTCCAGCCGCAGTTTCTTGACTACCTGCAGCATACGCTCCATGGTGTAATCGGCAGACTTAAAGATACCTGAACTCAAGAACAGCCCTTCAATATAATTACGACGATAGAAGTTCATGGTCAGATCAACCACTTCCTGCACGGTAAAAGCGGCCCGTTTTACATCATTGGAACGGCGTGAAACGCAGTACGAGCAGTCATAAATACAGACATTGGAAAACAGGATTTTTAGCAAGGAAACACAACGGCCATCTTCAGTATAGCTATGACAGATCCCGTTGCCAGTATTGCCTAGACCTTTATCTTTATTCTTTCGATTACTGCCGCTAGATGAACAGGACACATCATATTTGGCAGCATCAGCGAGAATCTGTAGTTTTTCACGTATACGATCAGACATGAGTTCAGTAAAATTTAACTAAAACAGCATTATAAAACTGCAGAATTTCACCTACTATGCAATCGATCAGGACAGCGACAATGAGTGTCGCCGAAAATGTAATGCTTATGTAACTATAGTCGAATATTTCAAAATAAAATAACCAATATGATTTGCTTAATTTTCAAGGCGAAGGCACAGTAAGGTGATAACAAGGAGCAAAGCCATGTCTTTATTGGAAAAATTAGGCATTAAACACCCAATTCTGTTAGCACCCATGGCCGGTGTCTCCACACCTGAGCTGGCTGCTGAAGTCTCTAATCAGTGTGCTTTGGGTTCATTAGGATTAGGTGCCAGTAGCGTACAGTCTGCGCGTGAACAGATTCTTAAAACTCAGGAACTGACCGATCAGCCCTTTCAGGTCAATTTCTTCTGCCATAAAACTGAAGATTTAGATGACACTGTCGCTCAAGCCTGGATTGATCAGTTCAAGGATAAATTTGCCCAGTTTGGTATAGAACCACCCAAAACCTTGAAATGCATTTATCCAAGCTTTAGGGACAATGATGATTTCCTGAATCTGGTTCTGGAAACACGTCCAAAAGCGGTGAGTTTTCACTTCGGTATTCCGCATTCTTATCAGGTTCAAGCACTTAAAGAGGCTGGAATTATCACCATGGTTTCTGCGACCAATCTGGCTGAAGCACGTGCGATCGAGGCTGCTGGCATTGATGTGCTGATTGCTCAAGGTATTGAAGCCGGTGGGCACCGTGGAATTTTCAGCACCAAATTTGATGCCTCAGTCAAAACTTCGAATTTAATCAAGCTGATTAAACAGTATTGCTCCCTGCCCATTGTAGCCGCTGGGGGTATTATGGACGGCTATCAGGCACGACAGATGCTGGAGTTTGGTGCTGAAGCCGTTCAGCTGGGAACGGCATTTGTACAGTGCAAAACCTCTAATGCCAATGAAGCCTATCGTAAAGCCTTGCTATCCAAGCCATTGACTCAAGTGACTGCAAGTATTTCTGGTCGTCCTGCGCGTGGCATTATCAATCACTGGCATACTGATATCGACACCCCAGATCGCCTGGATGTGCCAGCCTATCCATATACTTATGACCTGGCCAAGCAATTACATGCAGCAGCCGTTCAACATGGCGATCATGGCTATGGCGCTTTCTGGGCTGGCTCAAATGCTGCACAAACACGCGAAATGGAAGCTTCAGACCTGGTTAACCAGCTGGTTCTGGAGATTAAACATCGAGAATAAGTAGTTTTTCTTCTCATTAAAATAAAAAAACCTCTCAATATTGAGAGGTTTTTTTATGAGAAATAGAAGTCAGCGAGTCGCACGATGCCATGCATCTTTCACTGCAAATTTGGCTTCTTCCCAATTGAGACGGGAATCACCTTTAACCTGTTCCCATTTGGTACGCAAATCAGGTTCAGCTTCATTAAATTCTTTACCATTGTAATATTCACGGTTTTCATAACCGAGGCGATATGCGCTACGATAATCCCGATCATAGTCTAGATCACCATAAACATTACGGCTTTCACTATAATAAGGCGTCTGATGATGCTGTTCACGCCAGTAGTGATCATCGTCCTGTAAATTTTCTGAACCTGAAAGTGCAATACCTTCTGGTGTATCTAGCGTAGGTCGTGCTGATTCTGCCATTTCATTTCCAGCTAGGCCACCTACTACTCCCCCAACAAGGCCGCCGACGACTGCACCTGCAGGACCACCAACTGCTCCAATCGCCGCACCTGCTGCAGCGCCGCCCAACGTTCCAGCACTGGTAGCCACAGGATGATCACCCGCTTCATTCATATCGGGGACACGATGGCTTTTGGTATCTGGTAAATTTAAATCTGGGCGTGCACTGCCTGAAGTGGTTGGGCTGCTTTTCAATGCTTCATCATCTCTTAATACATCAGTCCGTTCTTGAGACAAATCACGATGTGAAGCTGGGTTAATATCTGAAACTGGTCGATTGGTATTTGTCATTCTAAATCTCCCTTGATCTTTTATAGCCAAGATGGAAATCTCATCTTGTCTTTGATTTATTTATAATAGAGAAAATTCAGGTTAACACTGTCCAAGTCCTGTCCGGTTTCAGTGAATATATACTACGCTATGTACCTGTAGACTACGGATGTAACAGACATGTCTAAATTGCATGAATAAACATCAAATAAGTATAGTTTTTATAACCAGATAATTATAATTTTTTGAAATCCTCAATTTTGTATTTATTCATGAATAGTCGTTTTAAATACATTATCCACTTACCCATTTTCAATGATGACTGTCAGATACCTCGGATATAATAGACGTATTAAAAATAGCTAGTCTTAATTTAAAGGATTCAGACTAATGCTGTAAAGCAAATAAAGGTTAGATTTGTATTTATAGAACAATAAAAAACCTCTCCGAAGTAGAGAGGTTTTATCTAAAAATGTGGTTTAGCGAGTTGTGCGATCCCATGCATCTTTGACTGCATATTTAGCCTGTTCCCAGGTCAAACGAGATTCACCTTTGAATTGCTCCCATTTGCTTCGCAAGTCAGGTTCAGCTTCATTAAATTCTTTACCACTATAATGTTCACGGTTTTCATAACCGAGTTGGTAAGCCCTGCGATAATCACGATCATAGTCCAGATCCCCATGCACATTGCGGCTTTCACTATAATAAGGTCTGCTCTGATACTCTTCGCGCCAGTACTTGTCATGGTCTCCTAATAGACTGGAATTTTCAATACCATGGTCTGGATGATCTGGTGTTGAAATATCCTTACCTGCGATTCCGCCAAGTACGCCGCCAACGACTCCGCCAATCAAGGAGCCTCCTGGTCCACCCACCATACCAAGTGTTGCGCCAATGGCCGCTCCACCCACACTTCCGGCACCGGTTGCCAATGCCTGATCTCCAGTTTTAGCCTCTTTCTCATCTGGATCAAGGGTTCTTATAGTATCTACTGGATTTAAATTAGGATCAGTACCTTGTGCGATTGAAGGATCCATTTTCACAACTTCTTCATGTTTTATTGCGTTATTGTCCTCAACCAGATCGGTTTGAGTAGTCGGATTAATCTCTGAAACTGGACGATTAATATTTGTCATTCTGATTCTCCCTTGATTTTATTTAGACAAAATTGGAATTCATCTTGTATATGTCCCTTATCATAGAGAAAATTCAGGTTAATACTGTCCAAGTCCTGTCCGGTTTTAGTGAAGTTAGTACTTAACTCTGTACAGGTTTTCCATCATGTAAACGCCTACTGTATTGCATAACATAGATATAAAAAAGGTACTGTTTAAACGACAGTACCTTAAGAAGGAATTCATTTCAGGTAATGTGGAAAATCAGGTTGTTTCCAGAAGATTCACCTGCTCGACCTGCACATCACTCATGATCTGACCATACTCCAGCAGGTTATTGAAATAGTCTTCTACCACTTTATATTGATCTGCGGTACTTTCCACCTTATACATATTTTGACGAAACTCATTACTGGAACGCAGACCTTTGGTATACCAGGCAATATGTTTACGGGAAATTCGGCAGCCAGAATATTCACCGTAAAATTCATACAGTTCAGCCAAGTGACCCAGTAAGACCTCTTTAACTTCGGCAATACTTGGTGCAGCCAGCTGTTCTCCAGTCTTTAAATAATGTGCGATTTCACGAAAAATCCATGGACGTCCCTGCGCTGCACGTCCAATCATCACCGCATCGGCACCAGTATAATCCAGTACATATTTGGCCTTTTCTGGACTGTCGATATCTCCGTTCGCAATCACGGGAATATTCAATATCTCCTTCACATCTTTAATCAGTGAATAGCGCGCTGTGTTTAAATACATATCTTCGCGAGTACGGCCATGTAATGCCAAGGCCGCAATACCGGCTTCTTCTGCCCGCTTGGCCACACGCATGATATTTTCCTGACCATTTAAATAACCCAGACGGGTTTTTAAAGTCACGGGGACATCGACTGCAGCAACAACGGCATCCAGAATACGTGCAACCAGATCTTCATCTTGCAGTAATGCCGAACCAGCCAGCTTGTTGCAGACTTTTTTAGCTGGGCAACCCATATTAATATCAACAATTTGTGCACCGTTCGCAACCTGATACCGTGCCGCCTCTGCCAGATCACGCGGATCTGAACCGGCAATTTGTGCAGAAATTGGCGCCAGTTCGCCATCGAAATTAGCACGGTACAAACTTTTCTTACTCATGCGCAGGGTTTTGTCTGAAGTCATCATTTCACTAACAGCATGACCTGCACCAAAATATTTGCATAGTGTACGGAACGGACGGTCTGTCACACCTGCCATGGGAGCAACAATCAAATTATTTGATAGTTGATACGGACCAATATACATATAAATTCATCACTTTGTTGATGAGCATAGTATACTGCATCTGCCTTGATCGCTCATCTGCTGGAATCTGATTTAGACAACATGAACAACACACTTCACCGAATTTTTACTGTTAAATCGTGGTCTGTCCTTGCTTTATCCCTAAGTCTCGCTGGCTGTGGCAATGGTTCCTGGTGGTCTTCTGATGAGCCAACTATGGAAGCTGACCAGATACCTAAAGCGATTCCATCACGTGTCAGCAATCGTGATTCATGGGCTAAAGATATCTATGATATTACCGAACAACTGGGTATTCCCCAAACTAAACAGAATATCTGTACCATCGTCGCAGTGGTGGATCAAGAATCTAATTTCCACGCAAATCCAACTGTTGCTGGTCTGGGCGAAAAAGCAGTAAAAGAAGTTCAAGGCCGTCTGGAAGAAAAATTTACCGAGAAACTTGGTGAAAGTATCGGTGGAACAGTTGCAGGATATTTCCAGGATGTTCTGAAGAATCATCCCACTCCGGATAACAACTATCTCAGCCAGATGCGTAAGGTTAAAACTGAACGTGAACTAGATGAACTGTATCGTGAAATATTTGACTATATGGCCAAACATTATCACGTGAGTGCGCTGACGGGTGCAGCCAAACTCTTTGGTCAAAACATCGGCGAAAAGCTTAATCCGATTACGACTTTAGGTTCGATGCAGGTGCATATTAGCTATGCCAAGGAGCATAAGCGTCAAGGTGGCAATATTGCTGAACTGCGTACCGATCTGTATAGTCAGTATGGTGGTCTGTATTATGGTATTCATCGTCTGATGATGTATCCGGCAGATTATGATAAACCGATCTATCGTTTTGCCGACTATAATTCAGGCATGTATTCCAGTCGTAATGCTGCCTTCCAGAGCATGCTCAATGACCTGACTGAAGCCGAACTGGATCTGGATGGCGATCTCTTGCTATATAGCAAAGATGGCAGTATCCGCTCTCAGAAAAGTCAGTCTGAACGTGAATTAATCAATGTATTTGCCAAGCATAATTTCATTATTACTGAGCGTCAGATCCGTTCTGACCTGAAGAAGGAAAAGGAAAAGGATTTTGAAGACACCATGACCTATCGTGGTGTAGCGAAACTATATCAGGAACAAACGGGTAAAGAACCTTTTTATGCCATCATGCCTGAAGTGGTGATTTCTGGACCAAAATTGAGTCGTGATTACAATACCAACTGGTTTGCTAGCCGTGTAGATGGCCGTTACCAAACATGCATGCGCAAAATCAAAAACCTCAAGCTCTAGCCTTATTTGACTTTGATGGCACCCTGTATCCACATGACAGCTTTACAGGGTTTATTTTTTCTGTCCTGAAAAAACGACATATTATTTGGCGTGGTCTGAAAATTTTGCCGTGGATTACTGCTTATTATCTCAAACTCTATCCTGCTCATCGCATGCGACCAAAGCTTTATTTAGCCATGTTTAAAGATGCTGATGTAAAAATAATTTACCCTTTAGCATTGCAATACGCGAATAAGATTTTAGGGAATCTTGACCCTGCCCTGTTTGAGCAGCTGAAAATGCATCAAAAGTTAGGACATAAAGTTATACTGGTTTCAGCAACCATTGATCTATATCTGGAAATGATTGCTAATACTCTAAGTATTGAGCTGCTCTGTTCCAAAGTGGAAATCAAAAATGGAAAATTGACAGGAAAATATCTAACACCCGACTGTAGCTGTCTGCAAAAGAAATTACGGATTTTAGAAGCAATCAATCTTGTAGATTACGAGACGATTTATGCTTATGGGAATAGTGAGGAAGATAAGGAAATGCTGAGTTTAGCGCAGCATAGCTATATGGTGGGCTTTAACAAGAAATTACCCGTATTAGAAAATCTAAATACTATAAAAAACTCTCAAATTAGTATTAGATCTCTTTCATAAATCAAAAAATGATCTTCTTTTTGGTTAATATTTGCACTCCGGATTTCTTGGCATTCGTGCATAATCTGCGGATGAAATACATCGATTCAAACAAGCTTTCTGATCCTCAGTTCAAGCGATACACAGGCATCTCATGGTCAACTTTCTATTTGATGGTTGAGCAATTGCAGAAGCATGTCTCTGCCAAAGGCAGACCGCCCAAGTTAAGCCTGGAGGATCAGGTTCTGCTCTGTCTGAGCTATTGGCGGGAATACCGAACCTTATTTCACGTTGCGACGAGTTACGGGATTTCAGAGCCCACAGCCTCAAGAATTGTCCGTCATGTTGAAGACTGCCTGATTCGGTCCAATCTGTTTAATTTACCCAAAGATTTACCCGAGGGCGAAGGCATCGACTGGAATGTTGTGATCGTGGATGCCACGGAAATTCCAATCCAAAGGCCTAAAAAAACAGAAGAAAAGCTATAGCGGCAAGAAAAAGACCGATACCTTTAAAGTACAGGCCATGATTCACTACAAAACTCAGCAGATTCTGAGTTTATGTACCAGTCGCGGTGCAGTGCATGATTTCGAGTTGTTCAAACGGAATTTAAACCAGATTCCTTTTGGGGCTTTTATCCTTGCAGATAAAGGCTATCAGGGGATTTATGTGTTGTATCCGAATAGCCTGTTGCCATTAAAAGCCAAAAGACACTGTAAATTGGATCCTGAATTGAAAATCTATAATCAGGAAATCAATAAAAGAAGAATCGGAATTGAGCATGTATTTGGCAGCCTGAAAACCTTCA
>NZ_LFRE01000077.1:0-9246 GCF_001077515.1 Acinetobacter sp. VT 511
TCATCGGTAAGAAGAGTACGTGCCATTGAAAATATAGAAATAAAAATAACTCAAAGGAGGATTTTAAGTATTTAAAACCAATTCTTCAAATGAGGACACGCCCTAATATACATAGAATTAATTTATTTATCGGAAACTTCCCCAACAATCCAAATACCTTTGTATATTGGAACAGCTTAAAGTTTTGTCCTGGTTGAAGAGCTAAAACTCAACTTAAGAATAATATAAAAAAATCCAGGATTGAATGATATGAATAACAAAATCAAGCCATTAACACAGTTTACGCAACTATTTTTTGGTCTCGGTAGCATGCTGGCAGGATTAAGCTATGCTGCATTGCCTAACTTGCCCGCACCACCGAATACACAACAGGTTTTTTTTGTCGGTAATAACTGGGATGGTACAGTCACGGTGATCCGTCCGTCAGGTGATTTTGGTAAAGTCGGAGTGATTAATATGATTCCGGATCGCAAAGAGCGCTTACTTGAGATCCATCTTAATCCAATCAAATTGATTGCTTATACCTATATCCAGGCGACGGCAGGGGAAGGTAATGATCAGCTGGTAGATGATATGTATTCCACACCAGACGGTCAGTCCGTTGTGGCTTCACGTCCAAGTTTCGCCGATGTGGTATCAATTAATATTAAAACTGGCAAAATTAACTGGCGTACACCAGTCGAAGGCTTCCGGGCAGACCATATGGCAGTTTCACCGGATGGACAGCACGTGGCTGTTTCTGCATCTTCGGGCAATGTGGTACATGTCCTGGATATTAATACGGGCAAAGAATTAGGACGCTTCGCCACAGGGGATAAACCCCATGAAAATATCTATTTTAATAGTGGAAATAAAATCCTGAATTATGCAATCGGTAATGTCGAAACATCCATGGATGCCCAATGGCAGGACTTTACTAAGGGTAAACGTTTTATCACTATTGCCGATGCAAATACTTTTAAGGTTTTAAAGAAAATTGATTTCCGGCCAGCTTTAGATAAATTTGGGCGTAAAGATTTGTCCAATTCAGTTCGTCCAATGGTTTTGAGTAAGGATGAAAGCAAAATCTATGCGCAGGTCTCTTTTTTTAATGGTCTGATTGAATATGACCTAAATCAGGACAAAATTACCCGTATCGGTCAGCTGCCAGGCAGCAGTACGATTCCAAGTGATCGTACCAAATGGGTCAATGATTCCCGCCACCACGGACTTTCAATTAGTGGCGATGGTGAAAAACTCTGTGTTGCAGGGACGATGGATAACTACGCCACCATTGTGGATCGTAAAACCTTAACAGCCGGTCCTTTAATTCCAGCCGGTAAACCATATTGGGCTACCCTAAGCCCAGATGGCAAAAACTGTGTCATTTCTGAAAGTGAAACAGATGTAGTGACAGTGATTGATTTTGCTACAGGCAATAAAGTGATGAGCGTGCCTGTAGGCAATCATCCGCAACGGGTTCGTATTGGTTATGCACCTAAAGACTGGTCTACCCTATAAAAATAAAAATGTTAAAACAGTAGAGAATCTCTCTGCTGTTTTAATATGAATTTTTAGGATAAATGCGAAATGCTGAATAACAATAAAAATATGATCATCGGTATTGCAATGATCTTCTTCAGTGGTTTAGCACTGATGCTTCTTTTAATGAAAGATGAAGACAGTATTGCAAAAGCAGAACACTCGAGTTTGGATGAACAGCCTGTCTTGATCCAGCAAGAATCACAGCTACCTGATCCAACTCCTATGCTTGAAAATGAGCAGAAAATTGCACAACAGAATCAGCAAATCATACAGAAGCGTGATGATCTCTATATGCAATTGGCAGATATTTCGAATCATCTCAGCCAAGGCAGAAAACCAGACCTAAGAGAAGTAAGTAGAATTCTGGAAATGCAGCGACAGCTGGTAAAGGTAAAAGTGATTTCTGTACAAGAGGCAACCGCGACCATTCAATTTTTACAAAAAGTGTTACCTGAAATGGAGGGTGAATTGGCTCGTGAAATCAAGCTAATTGAATAAAAGATAGTGTTAAATAAGATTAGATTTTGAAAATTAAAATGTTTTTATAATGCTGCCAAGAATTGAATTGCTCATATTCTTAAAAAATAAAACACTCCGAAGATGCCGCTGCATGTGTCGTTACCCTGAACCCGATGAGTTCAAGGTGGACGCGACGTATACTTGCTGGGTTTCCCACTCGAAGGTGGGCATACACTCTAAATATACAGAACGCAATCCATAAGTTTAAGTATCGGCAGGGGAATAGACCCGCTGGCGAACATCCCAGAGTTAGACTTAGTATAAACGATAAAGTTTATGTGGCAACTCTATGCTGTGTTGGAACTGTAAACTTGACCATTGATTGAATGAAGTTTAAACAAAAAGTCTGCTTATTCAGTCAGTTCTTCAACTTCTTCTAAAATAGTTTGTAACAAACGTTCGCAGTGGGCATATTGTTGCAGTGATTTATTCATGCTCAATACTTCCTGCATCAGTTCTAGCGCTACCATAATCACCAGTTTGCTTGGTTCCATACGAGGTGCTTTGCGGCGAAATTCATCGTATTTGTCATTCAATAGTTGCGCTGCACGTTCAAGTTCTTCGCGTTGATCTGCAGTGGAGGCCAGACGGAAACTGTGACCAATTACTCTTAAATCAATAGCAATCTGTTCGCTCATGTTGACGCTTCCTCGGTCGTTTCAGTCGGATGGGCCAATTGCTGAATTTCCTGTGCATGATGGTCTTGAGCTGTGCCCAGAATCGCCAGACGCTGGATAATCGCTTCAACCTTGGCTTTAGCATGCTCATTCTTCTGGGTCAGACGCTCAGTTTCCTGATGCAGGCGCTGAATTTCCTGACGCGCCTGTTGCTGTTCATTCAGCAGCTTTTCTTTCAAAGCACGCAGTTCATTACGCTCAGCCAGAATTTCCTGAAAACGGTTTTTCAGATCGGTGCAGCTTTTTTCCAGACGGCCATACCGGTCTGCAAGTGCAGTTGCATCATTATTAAGCTGTTGATATTGCGAGCGAGATTCAGCTAACTGTTCAGTTAAACTGTCATTTTCTTGTTGTTTTTGGCTAATAATGCTGTTTTTTTGAATGATTTCGGCTTGATGCTGACTCAGGGAGGAATCCTGTTCTTCACGCAGGCTGGAGTTTTCGCTCTCCAGATGTGCAAGGCGCGTTTTTAAAACGCCAATATGCACTTGTAGACGCTGTAATTCTTCTAACATATCGAGGTCGCACAGTATTGCAAACAAAGGTAATATATAAGCAGTATAGAGATTGGATAAACGAATGCAAGACGATATTTCAGGTTGGTCAGATTGGCACCGCAATTTTTCTTCAATTGAGGAAATTTCCAGCCCAAGCGAACTTCATGGTTTGCTTACCGGTATTGTTTGTGTGACCCAGGCGCCGAGTAGCGAAGAATGGTTACAGATTCTGGAAACTTTAGATGTCCCTGAGCTTGATGCTGAAGCATTGGAATTACTAACAGGTGAAGCAGAAGACGTATTCCACTCACTTTCTGAAGATGAGCTGGATTATCTTCCATTACTTCCAGATGACGAGCATAGCCTGGCAGAACGTGTGCAGGCATTGGCAGACTGGTGTGCCGGTGTAGTGCTTGGTTTTGGTCTGGCAACAGGCCATATTCGTGATGATGAAATGGAACTGATTGAACATTTACAAGATGTTGCAGCAGTTGAATTTGAAGATTCTGACGACGATGCTGAAGGTGAGGAAAGCTATCTGGAGTTGTACGAATTTGTACGTCTGATTCCAGTGAGTTTATCTGTGGGTCGTAAAAAAGTTGAAGTGGAGGAAACGCCACTGTTGAAACGTTTTACAGCTAAAGTAAAAACTAAGTCTACGGACCCAGCTCAGGCACAATCTGTAGTTGAGATTTTCTCACCACATCGCCCAAGCTGAACTATAGCTATTTAGCTTTAGAAAAACCGAAATAAGTCCAGTCATTCTCTGGCTTATTCCGGTATCAAATCATATTCAAAAACAGCATTGATATAAGAAGTAAGGACCAATGAAGAAACTGACACAAGCAGAATTTCAGGAACGTCGTGATATCCTCGCTGGGGAAATGGGACTACGCAGTATTGCCATTATCGCCACCAGCCCAGTGGCCCTGCGTAACCGTGATGCTGACTATAAATATCGTGCCGATAGCAGTTTCTTTTATTTGACGGGCTTTGCTGAACCAGAAGCTGTGGCTGTGATCGAAACCTTTGACAGCGAAGAAGAAGGTTATACCTACAGTCTATTCTGTCGTGAACGTGACCGGGAGATGGAAATCTGGAATGGTTATCGTGCCGGGGTGGATGGTGCTGTCGATGACTATGAGGCAGATGAAGCTTATGCGATTGATCTACTTGATGAAGAAATTCTGGAAAAATTGCAAAACAAGGACAAATTATTCTACCGGGTCGGCCATAGTGCAGAGTTTGATGCGCGTGTCGCGAAATGGGTTGCACAAGCCAGTGGTGAAAGCCGTCGAGGAAAATCTGCACCTGCTCAAATCGTTCAGTTAGACCGTATTGTTGATGAAATGCGTCTGCATAAAGATGCCAATGAAATTGAACTGATGCAGATCGCATCAGATATTTCTGCGGAAGCACATACCAGAGCGATGCAGACTGTACGTCCGGGTATGATGGAATATGCACTGGAAGCAGAGCTGAACTATGTATTTGGCAAAAATGGCTGTGTACCTTCTTATAACAGTATTGTCGGTGGCGGTGAAAATGCCTGCATCCTGCACTATGTGGAAAATGACAAAGAACTGAAAGACGGTGATCTGGTGCTGATTGATGCAGCCTGCGAATATCAGTTCTATGCATCCGACATTACCCGTACTTTCCCGGTAAATGGTAAATTCAGTCCTGAACAAAAAGCACTTTATAACATCGTGCTTGATGCACAGATTGCTGCGATCAATGCAGTTCAGATCGGCAACTCCTATAAAGAACCACACAATGTGGCAGTGCGAATTCTGGTTCAAGGTTTGCTGGACTTAGGTATTATGCAGGGCAAGATTGAGGAAATTATCGAAACCGAAAGTTTCCGCCAGTTCTATATGCATGGTACTGGACACTGGTTGGGCATGGACGTGCATGATGTCGGGGCTTATAAGACAAATGGTGAATGGCGTCCTTATGAAGAAGGTATGGTCGTGACTGTAGAACCGGGCCTGTATATTGCACCTGATGATGAAACGGTTGATCCAAAATGGCGTGGCATCGGAATTCGTATTGAGGACGATGTGGTTGCGACTCAAAATGGCCCATTAGTATTAACTGCCAAAGTGGTGAAAACTGTGGAAGATATTGAAGCCTTAATGGCAAAAGCTTATGCTGCTTAAAAATACGATAGCTTGAAAAAAGCTGGTCATTTGACCAGCTTTTTTATTTTTTAAAATAATATGAATCTAATCAAATAAATAATGAATTAATCTTTCACTGAATGATTTTATTAGAAATAATCTGGATATTTTTTGATTCAATTCTTATATAATTCTTTTTTTAATCTCCCTAACCAGTATTTACAAATACTCATCATTCTGAGTGTTCTCCATGCACAGTATAAAATTTCATAATTTTGAAGAAGCGGGCAAGCAGGTACTTCAATATCTTCATCAGCATTTGGGTTTTGGCTTATGGATGATCACTCGTGTAGAAAATGATGATTGGATTATTCTCCAGGCAGAAAATCAAAAATATGATATTAAGCCAGGCGAAGTATTTGGTTGGGCGGATTCATTTTGCTATCACATGGTACAGGGAAAAACTCCTAAAATAGCGCCATGTTCTAACGAAATCGAACTATATTCAAAAGCACCGATAAATAACAAACTGTCGATCAAATCTTATATTGGTGAGCCACTATTTAATGAAGATGGATCAATTTTTGGAACAATTTGCGCTATTGATGATAAGCCTCATTCTGAAGATATTTTAAAAGATGCGGCACTCATTTCGCTTTTAGGCAGTTTATTGAGCTCAATTTTGCAAAGTGAATTGCGGGAAAATAAACAGAGACGTTTACGTGAACGTTATGAGGTAGAAGCGCTTACCGACAGTTTAACAGGACTGTATAATCGCCGCGCCTGGGATCAGCTGTTAGAAGCTGAGGAGGGACGCTGTCAACGTTATGGCTTACCAGCTGCAATATTTAGCATCGACCTGAATGATTTAAAGCAGGTGAATGACCAGTTTGGACACGAAGCAGGAGACCAGTTAATTCAGCGTACTTCAGATGTACTGGTAGAACATATGCGTGTTAATGATGTGATTGCACGTATGGGTGGGGATGAATTTACGATTTTATGCCCTGAGACCAAAGCTGAAGACGCAGCGATTTTATATCATCGTTTAAGTGAAATATTTGCAGCTGCTAATATTCATGTGGCAATTGGCTATTCAGTCCGTCAGCTGACTAAAGATCTGCATGAGGTCTTAATAGAGGCAGATAAAAATATGTATGAACATAAGAAAAAAGCGAAACTGGAAGCAGATGATTTTATAAGCTAAAACTCGTTGAAACCAAACCATCCAGGCTTGATGATCTGCAAGAAACTTCCCTAATGTATAATTTGTTGAGAGACAGTATCAAAGTATCCCTTTGCTCAGATAAAAAGCACAATAATTGCCTTTCATCTATTTTTATCAATTACTGGATTTAGATATTCAATATCTGATTACTGCATAGGAAAATATTTTGAGCGGAAAATTAAAATCTAAACTAATGAAATTTATTACTAATACTTTTAAACAAGCAATTTTTCCATTCGTGATAGAATATTAAATCAGAATGTAGAAGAAATAATTCATAGTCTTTAGTTGTTTTTAAATCAAATAAAAAATATTAAAATCAATAAATTAAATATCATTAATAAAATATTCAAAGCTTAATTCTGATTTGGTTTACGTAAAATATGAACAATTCAAAGAAAACCAACCCAATTAAAATTTAATGCTTATAACATGACATTTATTCAACATAGATCAACACAGAATAGGGACTTTTAGCATCAAGACTACATATTCGTTTTGCTATGGCTTGCATAATTTTGGATGAGAATTAGTCAAACATTAGCTTGGAGAAAAATCATGAGAAGACTTGGAACTTTAGACTGGATCGCCTATGCATTAGCCATTATTGGTGGCCTGAATTGGGGCTTAGTTGGTGCATTCGACTTTAACTTGGTCGCAGCTATCTTTGGTGAGCAGAGCGCTCTTTCTCGAATTATTTATGTCTTGGTTGGTCTATCAGCGATTTACCTGATCTATACTGCAACTAAGTTAGGCCGTCATGATGTCCATCATGAAGCTCATACACGAACAATGCATTAATAAGTCAGTATAAACTCACTTATTATTAGGTTAAAGAAAATAAGTAGTTAGAGTGAGTTGATTGCTAAATAAAAACGGAGCTTATGCTCCGTTTTTATTGTAAAAAATAACTAGATATCTAGATATAGATTTATTGCTTATAATCAGTTATTTACTTATATAATATTTATATTGTGGATTTTTGTCTTTGTATGGAGATTTTTGAGGTTTGTTTTAATAAATTAAATTAAAAAAGATTTTAGTCAATGATTTTTACCTAATTTAATATCCGTTTTATATATTTGGCTCACAAAACTAATGAAATATTACACTGTTATTAATTTAATTCATTTATTTTATTAAGGCTTATCTAAATAACAAACCTGAGGGATGCCTAGATGAAAAAGATGACTATGCAGAACATGATCAAATGTGCTGCAGTAAGTGGAGTATTAGGTTTTGCTGCATCTCAAACTATGGCTATGGATCAGCAATCTGCCAGCGAGAGTAAGACTCACTCTAAAGCAATGCAGCATGCTCATCAGAATTTGACAGAGTCAAGTGATTAAAGTGGTGAGCACAGCCAATAACGGTGAGATTAAACAGGCAAGAACTGTTTTACCGAAGCTGAAAACAGAAGAAGCCCGTAAATATGCTCAGATGATGATTAATGAACATTCAGCAAATGAGAAGAAAGGCCAGACACTGGCAAGCAGCCTAAAGTTAACCCCACAAGTGAGTGGTATTAGCACCTCCTTGCAAAAAGACAGTGATAATGTAGTCAGAAAACTGAGCAACTCATCCACACCAGATAAAGACTATATGAGTAGCCAGGTTGACGTACATCGTAAAGTACTGAATACGATTGAAAAACAATTGATCCCGAATGCTAAAAATGCTGAACTCAAAAATATGTTGACACAAACACGTACCGCAGTTGCCAAGCACTTAAAAATGGCTGAAAATATTGTTGCCAAAATGAAGTAATCTGACTTAACAAACTTTTATCAAAAAGCCTGACATTTCTGCGTCAGGCTTTTTTATATTAGACCTCTTTCATAAATCATTTTTTGCTCAGTTCCAAGTTGTAGATTCCAGCGATTAAATTGAATCTCAAACCAAGCCTTTTACCTCTATTTCGATAACGCTCAGCAAGGATTTTGAAGGTTTTCAGGCTGCCAAATACATGCTCAATTCCGATTCTTCTTTTATTGATTTCTTGATTATAGATTTTCAATTCAGGATCCAATTTACAGTGTCTTTTGGCTTTTAATGGCAACAGGCTATTCGGATACAAAGTATAAATCCCCTGATAGCCTTTATCTGCAAGGATAAAAGCCCCAAAAGGAATCTGGTTTAAATTGCGTTTGAACAACTCGAAATCATGCACTGCACCGCGACTGGTACATAAACTCAGAATTTGCTGAGTTTTGTAGTGAATCATGGCCTGTACTTTAAAGGTATGGGTCTTTTTCTTGCCGCTATAACTTTTCTTCTGTTTTTTTAGGCCTTTGGATTGGAATTTCCGTGGCATCCACGATCACAACATTCCAGTCGATGCCTTCGCCCTTGGGTAAATCTTTGGGTAAATTAAACAGATTGGACCGAATTAGGCAGTCTTCAACATGACGGATAATTCTTGAGGCTGTGGGCTCTGAAACCCCGTAACTCGTCGCAACGTGAAATAAGGTTCGGTATTCCCGCCAATAGCTCAGACAGAGCAGAACCTGATCCTCCAGGCTTAACTTGGGCGGTCTGCCTTTGGCAGAGACATGCTTCTGCAATTGCTCAACCATCAAATAGAAAGTTGACCATGAGATGCCTGTGTATCGCTTGAACTGAGGATCAGAAAGCTTGTTTGAATCGATGTATTTCATCCGCAGATTATGCACGAATGC
>NZ_LFRE01000078.1:0-512 GCF_001077515.1 Acinetobacter sp. VT 511
AAAATACATAAGTTAGCTCTTAATTACTCGACCCAAAACCCACGCCATGAATGGAGTGGTAATACGCTATTAGAATCTTTTAAGAAGTATTGTCCGTTAGAATTACACAGTAACTATGATCGTATAATTAATGAAATTAGTGCCCTGCCCAAGGAAAAAAATACATACGGTCTTATTCATGGGGATATCAGCCCTGGCAATTATCTTAATGATGGGGATAAAGCCTTTATTATTGACTATGATGAGGTGGAATATAGCTGGTTTGTTTCTGATATTGCTACACCATTATTTTATGAAATCCCAATTCCTTGGGTTGTGTCTGGAGATGTGAGGAAGGAGATTGCAAAACGGTACTATTGCAATTTCTTAAATGGCTATTGCAAGGAATACACTGTAAGCCAAAGCCAGTTAAACAAAGTTCCACTATTTATAAATTTAAGGCAAGCTAGAGTTTTAGCTGCGCTCTATAGAAGCAGAGACTTTAACGCTCCTGATTGGACTGAATTGTATGA
>NZ_LFRE01000079.1:0-10025 GCF_001077515.1 Acinetobacter sp. VT 511
TAGGGCGTGTCCTCATTTGGCTTTACACCAAATAAACATGCAAGCAATGTAAATCATAGACTGGTAATTTCGTGCAAGCTTATCAAATCGGGTTGCAATCGCTCGGAAATGCTTCAATCTCGCAAACACATTTTCAACTAAATGTCTTAATTTATATAGATATTTATCAAACTCCTTATTCGATCTTTTACTATTTGATCTCATTGGAATGATGGGAATCATATCCTTGTTCTGGGCATATATTCTAATGTGCTCAGCATCATACCCCTTATCAGCAATGAGATAAGTTGCCTCGCCTACAGTATCAATCAGTTGTTTTGCAACTTGACTGTCGTGGACGCCACCCCCAGTGATTTTAAAATCAATCGGTAATCCATTCGCATCGGTTGCAAGATGTATTTTTGTTGTTCGTCCACCACGTGATTGTCCAATTGCTCTTTCGAAACCATGCCGAGCTCCACTTGCATGTTGATGCACGCGTATGTAGCTTCCGTCAATGAATACCCATTCTTGATCCAAGACGCCTCGTAATCTAAAAAAAATTTATTCCACAATCCCTTGCTTGCCCAACGATTAAAACGATTATAAGCAGTTTGCCAAGGACAAAATTCTTGAGGAATATCACGCCATGTGGCGCCTGTACGCAGTTTCCATAAGATCGCTTCCATGATATTTCTACTATTCTTTGAACGGTAGCAACCATGTAATCGCATAGTATCTTGAATTTGCTGCCAGATATCATCGGTAAGAAGAGTACGTGCCATTGAAAATATAGAAATAAAAATAACTCAAAGGAGGATTTTAAGTATTTAAAACCAATTCTTCAAATGAGGACACGCCCTAATGGTAGGATAAGTATTTAACCTGGCCTGCTCCTTTTGCGAACGTGCAACTTCCACGCCAGCATGTGCCAACATCAACGTTGGAATACTGGTAAATTCAGGCTCCTGGTAAAGTCCGGCCTGTTGAATCAGACTATCCGGAATTTCCCACTCTACATTGGATATATCAAAGCCGAGTAAAGTACGCAGTTTTTGTTGATATTGACGTAACTGGGTTTGTTGCACAATCAGGTTATTCTCTGCAGCTTCCAGATTGGATTGGGCCTGAATCGGATCGGCCTGACTGCTGATCCCGGCTTTGGCTCGCAGATTGGCAATTTCCGCAATTCGTGCAATCCCTTGTTTCTGCTGCTCGGCAATCTTGGTGATTTCTTGATAGCGCTTGATATTGACAATGGCATCTGCCACTTCAAGTGCAATCTGATCCAGGCTAACTAAAACCCGTGCCTGCGCTTCGGCAAGCTTGGCTTCTTCAGTGGTTACGCTGGATTTTACTTGCCAAAATCATATAGCATTTGGGTCGCATTCAGGGAAACTACCTGACGACCGCGCTCACCCTTGGTTAAATCTGCTGTTCCAAATCCACCCGAAATCTGTGGATAGTATTGTGCCTTTGCGACATCAATATTGGCAGCCTGAGAGGACAGCGAAGATATACTTTGTGAAATCTCGGGACGACGCTGAACTGCTGTAAGTACAGCATCCTTGAGATCAATGCGTCTGGGAATGCCCATCGCTGGAATATTATTCTGGGAACGAGTACCATTCTGAAAACCGCCTACTTGGGGCAACTCCTGAACACGTGAGGTATCCAGCTGATAATTACTCAAATCCCGCAGAGCAACCGTATGTGAGGATTTCACAGGTTCAGGGGAGAATAGTTTACTGACCCCTTGTTTGAATCCCTGAAAATATCCCTTTTCCGTATCTGCCGCATAAACCTGAGACATTTGCAAAGGCAATAAAAAGGCGATAAATACCCTTTTTTTTCCCTGTAAATTACCCCGAAGTTTATTAATTTTTTTGCTTGCAATAGCATGATTATTGGTGTCGTTTTTAAACTAACTATATACCAAACATATTTTAAAATTGATGATACTAAAATATTTTCGACGAAAAAATCCCACACAACAACGCTAAAGTTGACTGTGTGGGCTTGATTAAGGTAATAAAGCCGAATTACACGGTAAAGTCATCACCCAGATACACTTTTCTAACAGTTTCATTATTCAGGATTTCTTGTGGTGTACCTTCTGCAATCACTGCACCTTCACTGACAATATACGCATGCTCACAGATTGCCAAAGTTTCACGCACATTATGATCAGTAATTAATACCCCAATACCACGATCTTTCAAGGTTGTGATAATGTCTTTAATATCTCCGACAGAAATCGGATCGACCCCGGCAAAGGGTTCATCAAGTAGCATGAATTTTGGATCAGCTGCCAGCGCACGGGCAATTTCCGCACGACGACGCTCACCACCAGAGACACTCATGCCCAGAGAATCTTTGATATGGGTAATCTTAAAGTCTGCCAGCAATTCTGCCAGGCGCTGCTGACGCTGGGCTTTGGTCAATTCCTTACGGGTTTCAAGAATCGCCATGATATTTTCAGCAATGGTAAGCTTCCGGAAAATAGAAGCTTCCTGCGGCAGATAACCAACCCCTTTACGGGCACGTTCATGCATGGCCAAATCTGAGAGATCCAGATCATCCAGATATATTTCACCTTTATCCATACGCACCAGACCAACCACCATATAGAAACTGGTGGTCTTACCTGCACCATTCGGTCCAAGCAAACCAACGATCTGACCACTTTTCATGCTGAAGGATACATCCTTCACCACCCAACGTTTACTATAGTTTTTCGCCAGATGTTTAATGGTTAAAGTTTGAACCTTTGATTCAGCCATTAGTCACGTGCTCCCGGGAAGGATTTAGAACTGGATGGTGGAATCACAATCTGTACACGACCTGAAGAGGAACCAGTTTTATTTGGCGTACCGACAGCTTCAATATCACCCTTATTCATGCTGTATCGAAGCGTATTACCACGGATACTGGCCCCATCCTGTTCCAGGAAGGCATTACCTGTCAGGGTAATAATACCGGTATCAGCATTGTAGACAATCTTCTGTGCCTGACCTTTCGCAATTCCTTTAGCAGCATCAATCTGTTGCTGGAAACGTGCAGGACTGCCATTTGCTGTAATCGTGCTGATTTGCTTCTTGCTATTCAGGTTCGCCACAATTGAGTTTGCCTGAAGTTTCATGGTCCCTTGCTCAATAATGACATTACCGGTATAAGTTGTGATACCGGTACGCTCATTAAAAGTTGCACGGTCAGCTACCAGTGAAATAGGCTGCTGGCGGTCTGAAGGAATTGCCAATGCTGCGAGTGAAGTAAACCCGAGCACAGCAGCAAGCGCAGTACGCTTCAGGAAAGTAGTCGTCATTTTAGGTTTAAGAATTTGGTTCATACTTTCCTCGAATATTAAAAAATTCGTATTGCCCGTCATTTAGATTTGCCTTCAAGCCCTGACTGATAAACTCAGCTTGTGGAGTCGTTACTTCTACAGCTTTATCCGTTTCAATTTCTCGTGTTTTAGGGAAACCTGTTAACTCTTCTGTCTTGAACTGAAGCTGACCATCTTGCAGAATCTTGGTTGCTACCACCTGCTGAGAAAGGATCACTTTAGTATTATCCTCGTACCCATTCACAAGTTTGGCATAAAAAGTAGAATCTACTTTGCCATCCTTGTACATAGAAGCATTCATATTTTCCAGCTTCGAGGTTTTTTTCTGCATATCCTGCTCGAGTCGATCGACTTGAGCACGAACAGCCAGCTCACCTTTTTCATCGGTCTGCGTCAAATTAATATTTTCAGCCGTGGATTTCATACTGCGTGCAGCATCTACCTGAAGCTTATTGCCACTTCCACTGAAATAATAATAACCACCACTTATGGCTGCGAGAATAATCGCGGTTACGTATAAAACTTTAGTATCCATAAGCAGTGTACTTAATCCAGAACGTATAGTTGATTAATATGGCGCACGAGTAAACTTTTCAAGTAATTCTTGGTAAACACCTTTAGACATTAAAAGCATGTCACAGATCTCGCGCACTGCACCACGACCACCCATCGCCTGAGTCACCAGATCGGCACGACGACGTACTTCGACATGACCATTTGGAACTGTCACTTTCATGCCAGCAATCGCAAAAGCTGAGAGGTCAGGCCAGTCATCGCCCATATACAGGCAATCTTCAGGATCGATATTCAACTGAGCGCAAGCTTCTTTGAGGGCAACGCCTTTGTCTTCACGTCCCTGATAGACTAGGTCTACCCCTAAATCAGACATACGTTTTTGTACAATATTACTTTGACGTCCAGTGATGATAATCACTTTAATTCCAGCCTGCTGAACCAGCTTCATACCTAGACCATCACGAATATCAAAGGATTTGATCTCATCTCCCGTATTGGTCAGCGTAACAAAACCGTCACTTAGAATCCCATCAACATCAAGCACCAGTGCTTCAATATGACGTGCCTGCTCTAATAATACATAAGATGCCATCTATTAATTTACCCCAGCCTGAATCAGGTCATGCATACTAATTACACCAATGACTTTATTGGCATCATCAACAACTACAAATTGATTAATTTTATGTTCATTCATACGTTCCAGCGCTGCTACAGCACGTGCTTCCTGAGAAATCGTCAAAGGATTTTTGGTCATCACTTCCTGGATCGGCAAATTGACATCAAAACCTTGCTGCTTATCGATCAATCGGCGCAAGTCACCATCCGTGAAAATACCCAGCAGAACATCATTTTGATCGACAATTGTGGTTAAACCTAGACGTTTATTTGAAATTTCGTATAAAACTTGATTCATCGGTGTATCTGGTGACACTTTTGGCAATTCCGAACCTGTATGCATGAGATGTTTTACATGCAGCAATAAGCGTTTACCCAAGGCACCCGCTGGATGTGAAAGGGCAAAATCGTCAGCAGTAAAACCACGTGCATCTAGCAGCGCTACAGCCAGAGCATCGCCTAACACCAGAGTCGCTGTAGTACTTGAAGTTGGTGCCAGACCCAGCGGACAAGCCTCTTGCAGATTACCCAAAGTTAAAGCGACATCGGCATTTTGTGGCATAGGGCCTTTGTCGTCACCACTAATGGTAATTAAAGGAATTTCCAGACGCTTGATCAGAGGCATCAGCATCATGATTTCATCACTCTTGCCTGAGTTTGAAATAGCAATCAGTACGTCACCCGGCACCAGCATGCCGAGATCTCCATGTCCCGCCTCACCTGGATGCATAAAGAATGAAGGCGTACCTGTAGAGGCAAAAGTCGCGGCCATTTTGCGGCCAATATGCCCGGATTTCCCCATCCCGGTAATCACCAGACGCCCCTTACACTGCAGGATAATTTCACATGCCTGACTAAAACGTTCATCGATTTGGGCAGCTAAAATCTGTAATGCATGTTCTTCGATACGCAGTGTTTCAAGTGCAACTTTCTGGAAGTCTATTTGATTTGGCATATTTGGTGGGTTCAAAGTAGGTTTACCTTAACTCTATACAGAGTTGACTCAGTCTAGCAAAAATAATTTTCGCAATTTTATCATATCTATGCAAATTACAGGTTTCAAAATGTATGGCTTTTCATAAAACTTAAACTGAATGTTTTGAAATTTGCCTGACTAAAAGCCCCTCATTATTCAAAATTTAATCATATAAAATCAGTTCTGATTTTCCTTTTTATTTTGCACAGACAATAAAAAACCCCAATCTTCCGATCAGGGTCTTTTGAATTTTGGAGCGGGAAACGAGACTCGAACTCGCGACCCCAACCTTGGCAAGGTTGTGCTCTACCAACTGAGCTATTCCCGCAATATGGGAGTG
This sequence comes from Acinetobacter sp. VT 511, assembly GCF_001077515.1. NCBI lineage: Bacteria > Pseudomonadati > Pseudomonadota > Gammaproteobacteria > Moraxellales > Moraxellaceae > Acinetobacter > Acinetobacter sp. VT 511. The sequence continues at coordinate 5,776 of NZ_LFRE01000079.1, forward strand.
GATTATAAAGAGTTTCCGCTAACTGTCAACTCTCTACCGACTCAACTGCTGAATTAATCAGCACGACGCCATACCGTACCTTGACGCGTATCTTCCAGTACCACCCCTTGGTCCAATAAGGACTGGCGGATTTCATCGGCACGAGCAAAATTTTTCTCTTTCTTGGCATCCTTACGTTGCTGGATCAGGTCTTCAATCTGCGCTTCAGACAAGCCTAACGCTTCCTGACCAATATCAGACTTCAAGAATTCGTCGACATTGTGCTGTACCAGACCCAGAATATTGGTGAGATGACGCAAAGTAGAATAATAAACAGCGGCCTGTTCCTGATTCTGATCTTTTACTGCACGGTTTAGCTCTTTATTCAATTCAAACAATACAGCAATGGCTTCTGGGGTATTAAAGCCATCACACATGGCTGCATTGAAACGCTCAACAAAACTTTGATCTAGTGTTTCAACCATTTGCTCGCCATATACCGCTTGATAAGCTTTAAAGGAATGATAGAAACGCATCAGCGTATTTTTCGCTTCTTTTAATGCTACATCAGAATAGTTCACTGGGCTGCGATAGTGTGAAGAGACGATAAAGTAACGCACTACTTCTGGATGGAATTTTTCAATCACATCGCGAATAGTGAAGAAGTTACCTAAAGACTTCGACATCTTTTCGCCATCGACATTAATGAAGCCGGCATGCATCCAGTAGTTCACATATTGTTCACCTGTCGCTGCTTCAGATTGTGCAATCTCGTTTTCATGATGAGGGAAGCTTAAGTCAGCACCACCACCATGAATATCAAAATGGTTGCCGAGGCAGCAAGTTGACATCGCAGAGCATTCAATATGCCAGCCTGGACGACCATTACCCCACGGAGAGGTCCAAGATGGTTCGTTTTCTTTGGCGTGTTTCCAAAGCACAAAGTCAAACGGGTGTTTTTTCTCAACTTCAACGTCAACACGCTCAGAAGCACCGGCTTGCATATCTTCTAGCTTACGACCTGAAAGACGACCATATTTGGCAAATTTTTCAACTTCGAAATACACATCACCATTCTTGGCTGGATATGCTGTGCCGTTATCGACAAGGGTACCAATCATATTTTGCATTTGATCGATATAGTCGGTGGCTTTTGGTGCAGCATCTGGTGCAAGACAGCCTAACTTGGCAAAGTCTTCATTCATCGCATCAATAAAACGGCTGGTCAGTGATGAAATGCTTTCACCATTTTCATTGGCACGTTTAATGATTTTATCGTCAATATCGGTGATATTGCGTACGTATTTCACCTGCCAGCCCTGACTGCGCAGGAAACGGATAATATAGTCGAATGCAACCACTGTACGTGCATGTCCGATATGACAGTAGTCATAAACCGTCATACCACAGACATACAGATCAATCTGACCTTCTTTACGAGGCACAAATTCTACTTTTTTACGTTGCTCTGAGTTATATAGAACAAATGGTTGCATAGGTCTTCTAGAATGCTTTTACAAATGATGGCTCATCTTAACCTAAGCATTATTTTTCATAAAGTTTTAAGATATGTTTTTATAAAATTAGCAAATTCATTAATGAATTTAAGAATTAAAAAAAAAGACCAATATCTAACCAGTCTTTTTTTACTCGCAGTTTTAGTGAATAGCCACCGATTTTGTAGACACCTTTTAGTTAGATAAAATGGCTAATTAACGAGGTGCTTATGAGCAGTAAACGATACCCTGAAGAATTTAAAATTGAAGCAGTAAAGCAAGTTACTGAGAAAGGTCATAGTGTGGCCGAAGTTGCTGCACGTTTAGGAACCACCACCCATAGTCTGTATGCCTGGATCAAACGTTATGATCCACAGCAACCCAAGATAACAGAATCTAATGATCCAAGTGCAGAATTAGCAAAGTTAGAAAAAGAGCTGCAACGAGTTACAGAAGAAAGAGATATTCTAAAAAAGGCCGCGGTGTACTTCGCAAGCCAGTCCAAATGAGGTACGCCTTTATTCAGGACAATCAGCACATATGGCCTGTTCGTCGTTTATGTTCAACTTTAGATGTGCATCACAGTGGTTATTACGCCTGGTTAAAGCAACCCACTAGTAAAACTGCGAGGAAACGGCAACAGCTTTCAGGACTGATTAAACAGTTCTGGCTGGAATCTGGTGGAGTCTACGGCTATCGCAAGATTCACTGTGATTTGAAAGATATTGGTGAAAGTTGCGGGATTAATCGAGTACATCGGCTCATGAAGGCGAATGGTCTTAAATCGCAGCGTGGTTATCGTAAACCTAGAGCTCATGCTGGTGTTCCGGCTGTCGTTGCCGCAAACACTTTAGACCGACAATTTAATCCAACTCAGCCCAACCAGCTGTGGGTGACTGACATCACTTATATCCGCACTCATGAAGGGTGGCTATATCTTGCGGTGGTGATTGACCTGTTTTCACGTCTTGTTGTTGGCTGGTCTATGAAATCCAGAATCACGGCAGATCTGGTTTTAGATGCGTTATTGATGGCTTTGTGGCGAAGAAACCCAAAGAACAAAGTCCTAATCCATTCTGACCAAGGCAGCCAATACACCAGTCATGAATGGCAGACATTTCTCAAGCATCATAATCTTGAAAGTAGTATGAGTAGACGACTTGCGCAGTATACTGCTCATGCCATGACAATGCTGTTGCAGAAAGCTTCTTCCAGCTATTAAAGCGGGAACGAATTAAAAAGAAAATCTATGCGACCAGGACTGAAGCAAGGTCGGATATCTTTGAATATATTGAGATGTTCTACAATTCAAAACGCAGACATGGTTCCAATGGTCAGCGTTCTCCATTAGATTATGAAAAGGCCCATCAAAAGATGATTATGTGTGTCTAGAATTTTGGTGGCTATTCATTATCCTGATCTGTTAAGCCTGTAGGTAAGTCTACAGTGACTTCAACCTTATCATCTTGAACTTCTTCTTTATTGATAAATGAATCACCATTACCGATGATAACATCCTGAGGCTTTTTCACTTTTGTTACTGCTTCTGATGATCCGCTACCCCCGCTACCTCCTGCAGCACCCGCAATTAAACCAACTCCACCAAGCGCTAAACCAACAAATGGCCAAACACTTACAAATGAACTTTCTGACTGTCCATATAATAATGGTTCAATTTTATCTATAGGGTTATAAGCAATTGTTTTAAAATCAAATAAAAATAATTCTGCTTGCTCATTTCTAAAAACTAGCGAGCTTTCTTCTATATCAAAATTATCAACTGCTATTTTTTCACCGTTCTTTAAAATGATTACCGCCTGATTATTTAGATATTCAATCTTTTCTATATCTTCAACTTTTACATCTATTAAGACAATGGAGCTATCAGTTAATTCAATTTTATGTAAATAATTTTTTATTAAATAGACCTCTTTCATAAATCATTTTTTGCTCAGTTCCAAGTTGTAGATTCCAGCGATTAAATTGAATCTCAAACCAAGCCTTTTACCTCTATTTCGATAACGCTCAGCAAGGATTTTGAAGGTTTTCAGGCTGCCAAATACATGCTCAATTCCGATTCTTCTTTTATTGATTTCCTGATTATAGATTTTCAATTCAGGATCCAATTTACAGTGTCTTTTGGCTTTTAATGGCAACAGGCTATTCGGATACAACACATAAATCCCCTGATAGCCTTTATATGCAAGGATAAAAGCCCCAAAAGGAATCTGGTTTAAATTGCGTTTGAACAACTCGAAATCATGCACTGCACCGCGACTGGTACATAAACTCAGAATTTGCTGAGTTTTGTAGTGAATCATGGCCTGTACTTTAAAGGTATGGGTCTTTTTCTTGCCGCTATAGCTTTTCTTCTGTTTTTTTAGGCCTTTGGATTGGAATTTCCGTGGCATCCAAGATCACAACATTCCAGTCGATGCCTTCGCCCTCGGGTAAATCTTTGGGTAAATTAAACAGATTGGACCGAATCAGGCAGTCTTCAACATGACGGACAATTCTTGAGGCTGTGGGCTCTGAAACCCCGTAACTCGTCGCGACATGAAATAAGGTTCGGTATTCCCGCCAATAGCTCAGACAGAGCAGAACCTGATCCTCCAGGCTTAACTTGGGCGGTCTGCCTTTGGCAGAGACATGCTTCTGCAATTGCTCAACCATCAAATAGAAAGTTGACCATGAGATGCCTGTGTATCGCTTGAACTGAGGATCAGAAAGCTTGTTTGAATCGATGTATTTCATCCGCAGATTATGCACCAGATA
>NZ_LFRE01000008.1:0-1896 GCF_001077515.1 Acinetobacter sp. VT 511
CGGAAGTCGTGCGCGCCCACGGCGACGGGGAGGTCGTGGACACCGGCGAGCTCGAACAGCGACAGGGTGTTGGCGGCGGCGCGGGCGGCATCCGTGTTCCCGGAGACGGTCGTGACACCCACGATCTCGACGGTGGGCTCTGCGAGCAGGTACGCGAGGGCGAGAGCGTCGTCGATGCCGGTGTCGCAGTCGACGAGGATCGGGCGGCGGGTCATCGGGTCACCCCGTAGGTGTCGAGCGGCTCGAGCGCGGGCTGCGAGGCGTCGTCGGCGACGGCGGCGGCACCCACGGCGCACGCGCGGGCCAGCGCCGCGGTCTCGTCGTCTCCGCGGAGAAGGCCCACCACCAGCGCGGCGCAGAACGCGTCGCCGGCGCCCACATCAGAGAACCGAAGCGCGGTGAAGTTATCGTCTTCCACGTACCATCCGAAGGTCGAGATTTCATTAAACGTGTTATTGCTGTAGAAGGTGATACCGTTGAGGTTCAAGACGATACCGTGATGGTTAACGGTAAAAAGGTTGATGAAACGTATATTCAAGGAGCCATTGATGCAGCTGAAGCAAATGGTGGAACCTATAACGTGAAGGATTTCCCGAATGAACAGTTCCCTGATGGCAAAGTGCCGGCAGGTCATGTGTTTGTCATGGGAGATAACCGTCCAAATAGTACAGACAGCCGTATGACCGGTTATGTTTCGTTAAAAGATATTATTGGTCGTGCAGATGTGATTTTCTGGCCGATCGGTGAGATTAAGTGGAGAAATTCGGTATGAATATCCAAGTTGAAACTCCCCTTTTCTATCTATTTCAGGAATACACCTGGAATATCAACGTGTGATTGCCTTTCTCGATTTGAAATCCACACCTTTGTAATACATATCTGCCACTAGCAGGTTTGGTCCGCAACAGGATGCAATATCGCAATGGCAATTGACCGTTTGATTCAACGGATGTTCAGCTGACCATTCATGGAACACATCATCCAGTTTACGATCACGAATATTACCAAATTCCGGGATATCGGCAAAATCGGTCACATACACATTACCCGTGAACATGTTGACGTTAACGCGGTTGCGTCCGTCCGGATCATTACGTACCGTCACATTTGGTTCGCTGTATAAACGGTTGATCAGTTGAGCGATTAGACCTGTTCATTTCTGTTCGTTGAATCTGCTTCACTTCTTCCTCGGACATGCCGAGTCCGTCGTCAGTGATCGTTAGAAGTACTCCCTCCTTGGATCGACGAGCTTGGATGCGTATCGTGCCCGGGCTGCCTTTGGGACGAATACCGTGATACAGCGAATTTTCCACCAACGGCTGGAGCACAAGCTTGGGAATCATCACTAGTTCACAGCCTGAATCGATATCGTACTGCACCTCAAATACACCGGGGTATCGCACCTGCTGGATCGTCAGATAATTGCGTACAATCTCAACCTCCTCGTGCAGTGTAATCAGTTCACGCCCTTTGCTGACACTCAGCCGATAATAACTTCCGAGCGCTTCTAACAGCTACGCATGCCTGTACAGACTGAACGTTATGAGGTGCTGCATCTGCCACAGGAGCCCCTTTTCTATATTTCTTCAACACCGCTTGATAGTCCGACAGAGATGGGACCAGGAGTGGAGATGGGGACTTATTTTGAGCAGCTTACAGGTATCCCCCTACTGCTTCCAAGTACAGAGGGACTCGGCATGTTCGAGTTGATTCTGGACAAGTTCCGGGAGCATCAGGTTACCCCCTCCATCATGGGTGAGTGCTCAGACATTAATATGTTGCTCGAGCTGGTCCGACTCGGCTTCGCCAGTTCCATCGTGCCTCACACGGTACTACAGCTATATCACGAGCACCCATTCCACGTATATCGTATCCAGGATCAGCATTCCACGGTTG
>NZ_LFRE01000080.1:0-7612 GCF_001077515.1 Acinetobacter sp. VT 511
AAAATGTAATAAGCCTTCTGATTCGGTATAACCAATTTTTTGTACCCATCTCGATTTCATTGTTGTGGGTATATCACAATCTCTTAGTTTTTTTGGCGGTTTAAGCGTGTATTCTTTACCAAACTCTAAGCCATATAACGTATAAGAAAAATAGCGTAAGAATAAGCGTTCTGATGCTTCCTTTAATGCTCGGTAAGCAACTGAGCTATCTACCTTAAATTGTTCCGCATACTCCCCTGCATGTATTGTCAACACAGTATCACTTGTTATTTCTTGGTGCTGATTATTGGCTTTAACCAAAGCCAACCCTATTAAGCGTTGCTCTATAAGACTTAATGTATAACTTGCATCAATCAAAGCATTATTTTTAACGACTAAATCATTTGCCATTTTTTATACATACATTGTTTTTAGTTGTAATTATATTACATTGATTAAATATGTATAGCAATACTGCATAAACGTATAGATAAGACTGCATAAACGTATAGATAAGACTGCATAAACGTATAGATAAGACTGCATAAACGTATAGATATAGGCGCACAAACTATTGATATTTAATTAAAATAAGAGGTCTAAAATTATAAAATTATAAAATTATTAAAAAGAGGGGAAGTGCTTAAAACTGCCCTAGATACTCGCTAAAGCTCGTACTCTATTGAAGCTCGTTCCTCGCTTCGAGGGGCAGTTTTTGGTTAATTCTGTTTGTGAAATCTAAAAGCAAAAATGGATTCGCTTCGCTCATAGAGATTTTTTACTCGCTCACGCTCGATCATCAAGCAAAAGCTATACAGTCGCTTTGCTCGGTTAATCTCGTTTGGCTGCAAAAGGAGGCTTTGTAATCAGGAAAAAGACGGGGCGAAATTTTTATGTTGCTCAATCGCTCGTAGGCACTCGCTTGGTTATTACAGTTGGGAGCAAATAATTTTATTTAGCTGAACTAGGGCGTGTCATCAATTAAGCCATATCATGATTGAAGCAAGGTAGATTGCTGACAGGAAGTTTTGAGCCAATTTATCATAGCGCGTAGCAATACCTCGATACTGCTTGAGCTTGGCGAAGAAGTTCTCGATCAGATGTCTTGCTTTATAAAGATGTTGGTCATAATCACGCTGATCAATCGCGTTACTTTTGGATGGCATCACGATCTGACCCTTGATCTTATGGATTGGATCAATCACCCGATCCTTAGAATTATAGGCTTTATCCATGAGCCAAGTCTGACTTAACGATAAGTCCAGCAGCACATCAGCACCATTTAAGTCATGAGTCTGCCCGGCAGTGAGATAAAATCCTGTTGGGTTGCCTAAAGCATCAGTACGGGCATGAATTTTGGTACTTAAACCACCTTTACTGCGTCCGATTGCCTGTTCTTTTTTTTTCCGGCGCTGTGTTGATGAGCACGCACAATGGTTGAGTCTAGCATGGCATATTCATTATCACTTTCATGTGATAGCACTTCAAAAACTTTCTGCCATACGCCTGCTTTAGCCCAACGGCTAAAGCGAGTGTGCACAACTCTAAAATCCCCAAAGCGTTCGGGTAAGTCTCGCCATGGAATACCTGAACGATACCGATACAATACTGCTTCAACAAATAGCCTGTTATCTTTGGCAGTTACTCCAACAGTACTCGCTCGTCCAGGTAACAGATCCTTAATCTGCTCCCACTGATCATCTCTTAATGCATAGCGTTTAGTCATGAAAAAATAATGAGGACAGGTTAGATTTTCTCAAGCTAATTGATGACAGGCTCTAATTAAAAACGTGGAATATTGATCAAAGATTAGCCGTGGAACGTGAAAAAGCATAAAAAAGCCCGAACTGGGATGCTCGGGCTATAAAATTGAAACTATAGCGTTGAAATTTCACAAGAAATATAACACATTTCGTATAACGTGTATTATGTTGATTTTAGAAAAATTTAATAATCAAGTTAAGTAAATCACTGCCTAAAATAATATTTTAAATAAAAACACTAAAAAATATAATAAAAAAGGGTGCTAGTATTGTCAAAATAAAACCGCTAAAAATTGCTATTTGCACGTCCAATTGCGAACAATTATTTTTTATAAATGGAAGTGTAGAATCCATTGCTGTAGCTCCACAAATACCAATTATAGGATTAGGATAATTTCGTCCAAGAAGATATAGCAAACCTATTGCATAAAACTCTCTAATTAAATCAGTTAATAAGGCAAAAGTTCCATATTCAGCACCTAATGTTTTTCCTATGAGTGGACCTGAAAGAGAAAACCAGCCAAATCCGCTTCCTAAAACTAAAAGTTCAAAAAATGATTTATCTATAATGAATGTTGTTAAATATGCAGCAATGAATAGTGAAAAAATTGTAATTAGTGGTACTTGAAAATGATTAATGGTCAAAGCTTGAATTTTAATTGTTGATAAATCCACACCTACCAAAAATATCAAGATATAAAGAAGAATACTACTTACAGCCTCACTCTCCCAATTACTCGGCAATACAAGATACAAAACCATACCAATAATAACCATTGATATAGCAATCACACACTCTTTGATAGGTTTAAAAATTTCAGATATAGATTTCTTATTTTTACTTGTATTTTTTACTTTTTTAAAAAGTAAAATAAAAGTAATAAAAGTAATAATTGTTGAATAAATAAATGATCCGACAATTACTGTAGTTCCTAGTTCTTTATCAAAAAGAATACTACCAAATTGGAAACCTATTGAAATTAGAAGTAACCAGACTAAGAATGTTATATAACTTACTAAATTATCTCTAGTATTTGAATTTATTACTCGCCCAATTCCCCATCCAAGTATTAAAGATAAGAGAATAGGCAATAAAGAAAATATAAGGTTATTTATCATATTTTTTGTTTCGTTAAAGAGTAGTCAATTAAAATCATCCAACGCTCACCAAGTAAATCTACTTGATCATTATTAATTTTTTTAATTGGTGATACATAATGACATACCGAAGAATCGTGAACAGCAAAACTATCAGAAATATTTTTTAATGTGAATTGACTGTAAATATTTTCATTGTTTACATCATCTAGACGCTTATTTCTTTCATTTGGATGGGCTATATAATTTTCACCGCCTACAATATTATTGCTTCTATAAAGAAGATGAGCAAAGGTAAAAGGTTCTCCATCTTGATGGAAACAATCAGGAGAACTAATGCCTAAACTTTGGTCACAAGTTGAAGTTAATTTAACAAAGTGTATTCCAACATAAATTGGTAAATAATAGTCATTTAACCCAAATGTTAAGTTATAGTCTTCAATAATTATTGAATTCAAATATTTAGAGCTTTTAACATCGTCACTTAAAGCATTAAAATATCTGATAGAGCCATGCTCTGGATTATTATTACCTTGATCATATCCAGATAGTTCTCTTCCATCATCAGTTATTGTAGTCGGTAACCAAATTGGATTTTTTTGCTTTTCCCATGGAAGAATTAGAGCATTTCCATACCTTCTAAAGCGTTGAGTGTTTGATGGTGAAAAGGGATCTTTTTCTAACTCTCTAAATTCATTGAAAATAGTTAATTTTGAGTTAATGTCAACTTCTGAAGCCTTATATTTTATATAACCATTCTGTTGAAAGTCTTCTTGTAATTTTGAAACATCAACTTCTTGATTTAAATTAAATTGATGATTTTCGTTTGGATATTCTTTTCTTAAATTTTGATTCAGCATAGGAAACCTTACTATATAACTTAATATTGTAATACTGCCCAAAAAATATTTAATTTTTATGAAAAAGTAAATTATTTATAATTAATAATCATACTCTTAGGTTTAATAAGTGGTAAATTTTTGTGAATTCTCAATGAAATACCCTCCCATTTAACATAATGGCTGTTATACAAAATTCAGATATTGGAACTAATTCTTACAATAATTTGAGTGATTTTTTAGACTATTAGCGTACATTAGGTTTACGATAGTACATGTTTTGTAAAACATAGGTGATGATATGGCGACAACAAATTTTAATCTGCGACTTGAGCAAGATTTGCGTGATCGGGCATTTCCAGTGTTTGAGCGTTATGGACTGAGCGCATCACAAGCCTTTAAATTGTTTTTAACACAAGTTGCTGAGACCAATAAAATTCCCTTGTCTTTTGATTATGCAGAGACAGAGAATGTGCCGAATAGTGTCACAAGAAAAGCATTGACTGAAGCAAAAAATAGAACTGATTTTTCAGATGCTTATGAAACACCTGAAGAATTTATGAAAGCGATGCAAGAATTAGCCAATGCGTAAGATATTAGCTGAAAGCCAATTTAAGAGAGATATTAAAAAGCAATTTTTAGAGCTAATTACACCTGCATGGGCAGAAGTTCTACATTGCCTTTGTAGCGATATAGTTTTGCCTGAAAAATATTGTGATCATGGTCTTACTGGTGAGTGGGAAGGCTTTAGGGACTGCCACATTAAACCTGATTTAGTATTGATCTATGCCAAGCAAGAAGATTATTTGCAATTGGTACGAATTGGTAGCCACTCGGAATTGTTTGGAAAGCGCAGAAATAAATAGTGAAAAATTTATGTGCTTAGGCATTTCATCTATCTTGGCTCGATGCTTTGAAATATGGCTTTAGCCATGTTTCAAAGTCGGGCAACTTTGCGCTTGCTGTAATCTGATCAGTAATGAGAAAAACCAAGCAAAGTACCGATCATCTAGTATTTTTTAGGGTCAATGCGACACCAATCATAAGTTTTATTTTTGACGTTATTTGGCTCAAATGAATAGCATTTCTTAGTCATAATTCTGACTAGCGTTTCGCCATCACTTTCTCGAATTTGTAGCGGATATTTTTTAAGTACAGCCATATCAGCTCTACGTTCATCAATTTCATCTTTGCTTGGCACGTATAAGAATATTGCCAAAATGAATACCATCACTAAGGCGACAAATGCACTAGCAAAAATGATGATAAATTTTGAGTTCAGTCTGTTTGTGGCTTCGTTTAATGCCTGAATACTGTTATTCAATGCGCCTGTATGCTTCTTATTTGCGATTTCTAGCGACTTTTCAGCCTTATTGAGTACTCCGCTAGCTACTTCATTGTAGAACGTCTCTAATCGCTTGTTATCATCTGCTATGGCTTCTCTGTATTCCTTCATAGATGCCAATAAAATATAGAGTTGGTCGTCTAAATCATTTTGGTTACTCATCGTGACCATCCATCATTATCTAAATTTCGTGATGCCTTACGATTTGCTTGCTCGGCTCGTTGTTTGTCTAGTTCTTGTTGTCGCTTCATTTCCGCTTGGCGTTCCAGTTCTAGGCGTTTGTTTTCTTGGTTTTTCTGCCATTGCTCAAAACCTTGATCGACACGGTTTAAACCACGCTGTAAAACGCTCTCTTTCTGCTGTTTCTGTTGCTCAAGTTGTTGGGTGTTCTGCTGTTTCACATTGTCATTGAAACGGCTGATTTCAGTGTCTATGCCTTGTCTGCGTAATTGGGTGACTTTGCTGCCTTCGTGGATGGTTGCTTGTAGTCCATTATTTTGATCGGCATAGCTGCGGTGGTCTATTTTTTCTCGGTAGCCTGCACGTTCCAATGCCTTGTTGGCTAAGTCTGCCCATGTTTCTCGAATTTGCTTAATATCTTCTTGGGTTGTACCCATACCAAGGCTTTTTCGTTTGGCGTTGCTGAGTTCAATATCGGTTTTGGTGGTCAGGGTGAGTTTATTATCTGTGTCCAGTTCTGCCTTTCGGGTGGTGAGCATGATATGGGCGTGGTGGTTTTTATCATTACCGCCTTTGCTGGGTTCATGGATGGCTAAATCTGCGATCACGTCATAGCGATCAACTAAGGACCTGGCAAATTCTTTTGCCAAGTCCTTACGTTGATCAGCGTCTAATTCATCAGGTAGGGCAATGACCCATTCTCTAGCGGTTCGGGCATCTTTGCGGTTTTCGGTTTTTTCTGCCAAGTTCCAAAGCTCAGCACGGTCAATTTCAATATCTAAATTAGACAGAATTTCAGAATGGGCGACACCATCTTTTCTCGTAAAGTCATGGGTCAGTCCTGTGCGTTCATCTTCTAATTTTTCCCCTGCACGATATGCAGATGATGCAACCGCAGTTCGTCCCGAACTTCGGTTAACCGTTTTAGTGGAACAATGATAAATTGCCATGCAGTCACCTTGGGGTGCTTTTGCTTTTGGGGTTAAGGGGAATCCCCTTACGCTAATGGAGACTTGGATGAAATCCAAGTCGTAAGTGCGCATTTCATGAAAAAAACGATAGCATATTACCCGCTTGAATTTCAATTCATAGGGTCTTATGCTTGAGTGGTTTTCTATATTCCGAAATTAACCGTTATGACTAAATCTGCTGAAAATATTGAAAAGAAAATTGAAGCCCAGTTAGAGAAGCTGAAACAGTTAAAAGCACAGAAACAAGCTATCGAAGCAAGAGAACGTACCAAGCAAAAGGAACAGCAACGAAAAGATGATACTCGGCGTAAAATTCTGCTCGGTTCTTATTTGATTAAAAAAATGCAGAATGAAGCCAATAAAGAAAAAATATTGGCTGAACTCAACGAATATTTAACAGAAAATAGAGATCGACAGCTTTTTGATTTGCCCGATATTGAAGCCTAATTTTTCTTAGCTATTTGGTTTTTTTGTTCGGCTTGATACTCTGGAATGAGCGTATTTAAAACCTTTTGAATATTGTCCTTGTCCTCGATTTGTAAATTATCCCGATAGTAAATTAAGTTCTGTATTTTGCTTTCCATCTGTATTTTTTCGGTTGGTTCGGCATCTTTGGATATTCGGGATAATAGGAAGATATAACCGCATATATTTTCTCTCGCAATTTCATAATTTACGATGTCGAGGTATTCAACGGTCACATGTTTTAGATCGGTTGATAGGTTATTTAATTTAATCATGGCTGAAATCCTGATTTTTCTAATATTGGATAAAGCTCTCTGAATTTTTCAGGCTCTAAAAGCATATCAGCGATACGAATAGCAAATTGTTGGTAGCTTTCTGTACCTTGTGAATATTTCCCCATTTCAGGCATTTCTGACATTTTATTTGCAAATAAATGACGTTGTGGGTCGCTCAATTTTATGAAAAAATCGGGGCTATTGCGATTTTGCTTGGATATTATTTTTTTTGAGGTTTTATCTACTTTAGGCTTCAATGTGAATGAAAAACCAATAATCGTCCGCCCTTGCTTATGTTGTTTATATTTAATCGTATAGTCTGAATGTTGATTCACTTGTTCCACAGCAACATCTAATACTCGTAACTTAAAGTTAGAAATTATTTTATATTGCTTGGGTTCTACACCTAACTGTCCTCGTAACTGCTCTATTGGAATAAGCGGAATATGTCCTACATTTTTCCACTTCATTAATAACTCAAACAACCGAGTGGCGTAGGTACTAGTAAATTCTGTAGTCTGAGAAAGGTAGTAACTTGTAAAATATTCTTTTGAATTGGCAACTAATAAAACAACATCGCTGGTAAGTTGAAAATGTAATAAGCCTTCTGATTCGGTATAACCAATTTTTTGTACCCATCTCGATTTCATTGTTGTGGGTATATCACAATCTCTTAGTTTTTTTGGCGGTTTAAGCG
>NZ_LFRE01000081.1:0-107212 GCF_001077515.1 Acinetobacter sp. VT 511
TCGTCCTAGAAAGGCGTTAGATTGGCTTACACCATTAGAGAAATTTGCTCAGCTTGTTGATTATCATATGGCTTTTGAAACTGTCGCACCTCATGTTTGAATTCGCCAGGTAATATTTCTATTTCTTTAATATTATTTGATTCAATAGAATCACTACTCCAGAAACTATCTCGACATGTAAGAATTATTTTTGTCTTACCTAAGCTGCCTAAATAGTCTGTAGTTATGGAGTGCATAAATTTAGTAATATCAAAATCACTTCCTTTCTTTGCAATTACTTCATCTATTCCATCTAAGACTATAACTAAATTCCCATTATCTGCTGATAAGCTAAAAGTGTGTTTATTAAATCTTTTTTCAGTATCATATACTTCAGCTAAAACTTGATAAAAGTCAAAGAGGTCATTAATTTTACCTTTTGACATTAATTCATTGATAATATCGTGTGAATTGATGAATAAAAATTTAGTATTGTTTTTTTTATTAATTTTATTTTTATTATGTATCTTATAAATAAATTGTCTCGCTACAGTTGTTTTACCAACACCACCGGTACCTTTAATAAGTAAAATTGAGCTTTCATCATTTTTTATCCAGTTATCAAAAAATACTTCTGATTTAGTGATTTTTGAATTCTCAACTTTTATGTTAGGAGAAATATATTCGGTATGTGATGAAGGTTTTTCAATAGAAAATATTTCTTCGGACAATTCTTCTTTATAAATTCTATTTTCAGAAAAACTTTCAAGTCTTTCAACTTTGACAGCTCCTTTTTTTCTTGAAATTTTCTCTTTAAATAATTTTTCAATCCTTTCTAAATCGATAGTACCACCTGTTCTATTATGTTCATCGACTAATATGAAAATATTTGAAGAATTTTCTAATAGTTCCTTAAATTCATCATATATATGATTTATAGTTTTTTCTTGGCTTGTGAATGACGTTATGTAAATAAATATTTGTGAATCATATAAGTCTGACTTAATTTCAAAAAGTTCATAATATATATTTAATTTTTGTCTTAATTCATTTATTAACTGAACTTTTGCAGATGGTAAGTGTTTTGTTTGAAAAGCTTCGACAATTTTTTTTATAGTTCTTTTTTCGTGTTTAATTAGATTTTTTTCATTATTTTCTACAATTCTTTTTAAATTGATTAAATCTTTATTATTGATAATAGCGTTTCTAGGGGAATTCTCTTGCATTGAACGGATGGGAATAACATTTTTTTTCATTCCATCTGATAAATCTCTGTTTAAAATTAAATAAAATGGTGAAAAATGTATTGTTAGAAGCAAGATATTTTTTTCATTAACTTCATATTGTTCAAACTCATAAAAATCCTTGAGTTCGAAATTATTAAAAGTCGAAGAATGTATACATGTGCTCATTAACTTTTGATTTAAGGCATCTTTTAATTCTTCGATATTCTTTAATTCTTCTAAAATTTGATCGTTTTTTAGACGAAAGTAATCGTTAAATTCTTGAGTTTTTTCATCGTATCCAAAGATGAAATACCTAGATGGACTACTATCATTATATGTATTAAACATGGAAATAAAGTCTTTTAGAAACTCATTCCAACCTTTTTCTTTTTTTGATTCTGATGACCAATACCAAAAGGATTTAAATTCTAAGCATAAATCTTCATCTTTTTGAATTAGTCGATTTATAAGGTTTGGATTTTCCATAATGAATTTCATTTAATTTATCTAGTAATATTATAGATTTATTTTTTTCAAATGAAAGGTTTAGAGGCTATATTATTTTTTTAATGTTATGGAAACCCATCAACTAGGGCTTCCATAGTGTTAAATTATTAATTAACTGAATCATCCAGATTTGGCGCTAACCAGCGTTTCGCTTCATCCAGTGTCCAGCCTTTACGCTTCGCATAATCTTCTAGCTGATCGCCAGAGATTTTGCCTACGTTAAAGTATTCAGTTTCAGGGTTTGCATAATAGAAACCGCTCACTGATGAAGGTGGCCACATCGCAAAGCTAGAAGTCAGGTAAGTACCCATCTTCTCTGTCGTACCTAACCAATCAAACAGCGGCGCTTTTTCAGAATGTTCAGGACAAGCAGGGTAGCCCGGTGCAGGACGAATACCGATATATTTCTCTTTGATCAATTCTTCATTAGAAAGCTGTTCGTCTGCCTGGTAGCCCCAGAATTCTTTACGAATACGTTGATGCAAATGCTCAGCAAAAGCTTCTGCAAAACGGTCACCCAAGGCTTGAACCATAATCGCGTTATAGTCATCGCCTTTGGCTTTGTATTCTTGAGAAAGTTCTTCCGCACCAAAGATCGACACGGTGAAACCACCCAAGTAATCCTGCGCCACATCTTTAGGGGCAATAAAGTCAGCCAGAGAGTAGTTTGCTTTACCGGTTACTTTGTCAGACTGCTGACGAAGGTGCTCGAAGCTGTGTGTTACATTGCCATTTTCATCAGTCACCGCAACAGTATCCGCTGCGACACGGTTGGCAGGGTAGATGCTGAAGGTTGCACGCGCATCGAAACGTTTGTTTTCGATAATGTCTTTCAGCATTGCTTGTGCTTGTTCATACAAGTCACGCGCGGCTTCACCCACCACTTCATCTTCCAGGATTTTCGGGAATTTGCCCGCTAGACTCCAGGAAATAAAGAACGGTGTCCAGTCGAAGTATTCAACCAAGGTTTCTAAAGGATAGTTGGTGAATGTTTCAGAA
This sequence comes from Acinetobacter sp. VT 511, assembly GCF_001077515.1. Taxonomy (NCBI): domain Bacteria; kingdom Pseudomonadati; phylum Pseudomonadota; class Gammaproteobacteria; order Moraxellales; family Moraxellaceae; genus Acinetobacter; species Acinetobacter sp. VT 511. Next base: position 2,712 of record NZ_LFRE01000081.1, read on the forward strand.
CCAATGAAGTTTGGTTTTACTGGTGCATTCTTGTCGAAGTCGATTTTGAAACCATTTTCAACTGATTCTGCATATGAAAGCTTCGCAGCTTTCGGCTGTTTGTTGGCAAGACGGGTACGGATTTTTTCATAATCCGCTGCATAGTCCGCCATCAATTGTGGTTTCATTTCAGCAGAAAGCAATTGTGTGGTCACACCTACAGCACGAGATGCATCGGCAGTATAGAACACACCATCATTTTGATATTGCGGAGCAATCTTCACCGCCGTATGGGCTTTAGAAGTCGTTGCACCACCAATCATCAGTGGAATGTTAAAGCCTTTACGTTGCATTTCTTTGGCAACAAAGACCATTTCATCTAAGCTAGGTGTGATCAAACCAGATAGACCGATGATGTCCACTTTCTCATCAATCGCCGTTTGTAGAATCTTCTCACATGGCACCATTACGCCAAGGTCAACGATGTCATAACCGTTACAGCCCAATACCACGCCCACAATGTTTTTACCGATGTCGTGTACGTCGCCTTTTACTGTAGCCAGCAGGATTTTACCTTTGGCTTCGCCTTGGGTTTTTTCCGCTTCAATGAACGGGTTGAGCCAAGCCACAGCTTGCTTCATCACACGTGCAGATTTTACCACTTGCGGTAAGAACATTTTACCAGCACCGAACAGGTCGCCGACCACGTTCATACCTGCCATTAAAGGCCCTTCAATGACATCTAAAGGACGTGCAGATTTTAAACGAGCTTCTTCAGTATCTTGGTCAATGTACGTGGTGATGCCTTTCACCAATGCATATTCAAGACGTTTTTCAACACTTTCATTACGCCATTCAAGGTTTTCTTCGGCTTTTTGTGCGCCTGCTTGACCACGGTATTTTTCAGCAATAGTCAGTAATTTTTCAGTCGCTTCTTGACCGCTTTCACCTTGATTACGGTTCAAGACCACATCTTCAACAGCTTCTTTCAGTTCTGCATCGATATCATCGTAAATCGCAAGCTGGCCGGCATTCACGATCCCCATGGTCAAGCCTTTCTGGATCGCGTGATACAGGAACACTGCATGGATCGCTTCACGTACAGGCTCGTTACCACGGAATGAGAATGATACGTTGGAGATACCGCCTGAAATCATCGCATTTGGCAGGTTTTGTTTGATCCAACCAGTCGCTTCAATGAAATCGACGCCATAGTTGTTGTGTTCTTCAATACCGGTTGCCACTGCAAACACATTCGGGTCAAAGATGATGTCCTCAGATGGGAAGCCGACTTCATTTACCAGCACGTCGTAAGAACGTTTACAGATTTCTTTTTTACGCTCTGCCGTATCCGCCTGACCATTTTCATCAAATGCCATGACAATGACCGCTGCACCGTACTGACGGCACAGGCGGGCACGTTCTACAAACTCGTCATAACCTTCTTTGAGAGAGATCGAGTTAACAACCGCTTTACCTTGCACGCATTTCAAACCTGCTTCAATGATCTCCCATTTAGAAGAATCGAGCATGATAGGCACACGTGAAATATCTGGCTCAGATGCGATCAGATTCAGGAAGTGCACCATCGCACCTTGTGAATCCAACATGCCTTCATCCATGTTGATATCGATGATCTGCGCACCGGCTTCCACCTGTTGACGGGCAACGTCCAACGCTTCTGTGAAGTTTTCTTCTTTAATTAAACGAAGGAATTTTTTAGAACCTGTGACGTTGGTACGTTCACCGACGTTCACGAATAATGAATCTTTGGTGATATTAAATGGTTCTAAACCACTTAAACGACATGCAGGCTCAATTTCAGGAATCTGGCGAGGAGCAATACCTTCAACCGCCTGCGCAATCGCGCGGATATGATCCGGCGTCGTACCACAGCAACCACCCGTGATATTGATCAAGCCACTTTCTGCAAATTCTTTGATGAAAGCAGCCGTTTCTTCAGGGGTTTCATCATAACCACCAAACGCATTTGGTAAGCCTGCGTTTGGATGTGCAGAAACGAAAGTATCAGCAACGTCAGATACGGTTTTTACGTGTGGACGCATCGCATCTGCACCCAGCGCACAGTTAAAGCCGATTGAAATCGGTTCTGCATGACGCATTGAGTTCCAGAACGCTTCAGCCGTTTGACCTGTAAGCGTACGACCTGAGGCATCGGTAATTGTGCCCGAAATCATGATTGGCAATTCATAACCAATTTCTTTAAAGACTTCTTTCACCGCAAAGATCGCAGCTTTGGCATTCAAGGTATCAAATACTGTTTCGATCAGGATGATGTCCACACCACCTTCAATCAATGCTTTGGTCGATTCTATATAGTCGACTTTTAATGCATCAAAAGTGATGTTACGAAACGCCGGGTCATTTACGTTTGGTGAAATAGAGGTGGTACGTGAGGTTGGACCAATTACACCTGCCACAAAACGTGGTTTTTCAGGGGTTGAGTATTTCGCGCAGGCCTCTTTGGCAAGACGTGCCGCTTCACGGTTAATCTCCGGTACCAGATCTTCCATATGGTAATCCGACATTGAAACACGGGTACCGTTAAAGGTATTGGTTTCAATAATGTCAGCGCCCGCTTCAAGATACGCTTCGTGGATACCTTGAATAATGTGTGGTTGTGTTAAAACCAGAAGGTCGTTGTTGCCTTTAAGGTCATATGCCCAATCAGCAAAACGCTCACCCCGATAATCGGCTTCTTCCAATTTATGGCGTTGGATCATGGTACCCATCGCACCATCGATAATTAAAATTCTTTTGGCAAGAAGTTCTTTCAGGGTGGCAAGTGTGGACATTCAGACTTTCTCAGTAAGCATCAAAAACGGCAATAATCTTAACAGATTAGTGCGCAGTTTTCTGTAGCCATTATTCAGAATGCTGGATATGGCTGATATGAAAATCTGATAAGCAAACTGAACTGTGCATAGAAAGCTGAAAACAGATAGAAAACAGAAAGCTCGAAGTCAGTTATGGAGGAATTTGACCGAAAATAAAATATAAATGAGTTTCATGAAAGTGTCATATGACTGGGGCAATATAGAGTCAACTGTGACAGGCTTAGGAAGATGACAGTCCTGAGAAAATGATCAATTTTTTTGCAAAACATGAATGAAGTTGAATGGATAAACGGTTTTTATTTAAATAAATTATTGATTTTTATTTTTTAATTTTAATATTGATAGTATGTAGCTTTAGGATGAACGGCAGCAAGAAAGTCTAAAAAATTGGTCTATATGACGGCGCTTTGTCATATAATTGTCACAATTAAACTGAACAATATGGGGATTCTTGAATCCTCTATTCCTGCTTGCATGAATTCTAATCAAACTCCCTCAGGTTCAGCCCATCAGTCGCCTTCACATAAGTCGACTAATGTTCATGTGCCAACACCGAAATTTTTTATGCCGGTGTTTCTGACTGTAATTATTTCTACGCTGATTTATATCGGCTTTCAGTTGACTTCAGATCTGGCGCATGTTCCAGCAATCGGTCTGTATTCGATGATTCTTTTAGCCACAGCGCTATTTATTGCGCTGGGCTTTGAATTCGTCAATGGTTTCCACGATACAGCCAACGCGGTTGCCACCGTAATCTATACCAACGCATTGTCTGCACCGGTTGCAGTCATGTGGGCAGGTTTCTGTAATTTCCTTGGGGTAATGGTTGCCAGTGGTGCCGTTGCTTACGGGATCATTGCATTACTTCCTGTTGAACTGATTATGAACGTGGGTACAGGGGCCGGTTTTGCCATGGTCTTTGCCATGCTGATCGCCGCGATTCTCTGGAATCTGGGCACCTGGTTCCTGGGTATTCCTGCTTCGAGTTCACATACCCTGATTGGTTCGATTCTGGGGGTGGGCATCATGAACTATCTGCTCAACGCAGGTGGCGGTGCTTCCGGTGTGGACATGGAACAGGTGATGAAAGTCGGTAAGGCGCTGTTATTTTCGCCTTTGATCGGTTTTGCTTTTGCTGCAATCCTGTTCTTGCTGGTGAAAAAAATCTTCAGAAAGCAGCTAGAACTGTTTAAGCCACCTGAAGGTAACAAGCCACCACCACCACTGATTCGTGCCATTCTGATTTTTACCTGTACTGGCGTAAGCTTTGCCCACGGTTCAAATGATGGTCAAAAAGGTATGGGCCTGATCATGCTGATCTTGATCGGTTGTGTACCTTTGGCATACTCGTTAAACAAGAATCTTGATGCACAGCATATCCAGTCTTTCGGTCAGTTATCTGCTCAAACTGCTGATGTGATCTATCCACAGCATGATGATATTCCGGATGAACAGGCACGTGCCGTAATTACCAAATATATTCAGACTAAAGAGTTAAATGCTGAAGTTGTACCAGCATTGGCAAGCTTAACGGATCATTTGGGTGAAAAAGTCGGTTCATACACGAACATTAAAGATGTGCCTGAGGCGCAAGTTTCAGAATTCCGTAATGACATGTACTTGAGCACCACAGCATTTAAACGCTTGGATAAAGCAGAAGCTTTACCTGCGATGACTGCTGCACAGGAAAAAACAGTTGACGACTATCGTGATAACCTGGATTCATTCCTGCAATACATCCCGACTTGGGTAAAAGTGGCGGTTGCTTTGGCACTTGGTCTAGGTACCATGGTGGGCTGGAAACGTATTGTAGTGACTGTAGGTGAGCGTATTGGTAAACAACATATGACTTATGGTCAGGGGATGTCTGCCGAGCTGGTAGCCATGACTACAATTGCTGCTGCAGACGGTTTCGGTATGCCGGTATCAACGACTCATGTCCTGAACTCTGCGGTTGCAGGTACGATGGTAGCGAACAAGTCTGGCCTGAACTTCCAGATGGTGAAAACGATTCTGTCTGCCTGGGTGTTCACACTGCCAGCAACGATCTGTCTGTCAGGTGGTTTGTACTGGGTACTGTTAAAAGTTTTCTAAGAAAATTTGATGTAAAAAAACGCTGCCTCGGCAGCGTTTTTTATGACGTTTTGAAAAGTTTAAAAATCGAAAGGTTTTAAATTATGATGAAGGCGACAGGAATATCGCCGTTAGGCTGTCTTGCGTAATTTTTTAAAGCAATGCTTAAAAAATTACTCAGGATATATCATCAGCCTAACAAAAGATTTTTGTTACCTTGCGAAGACATGCTTCTCATATTTCAAACGTAAAGAAAAAAAGAATGTATAGAATGGATCAACTTCAATTTGCTTAAAGTCCATTCATAAAAATTTGAAAGATTCAAAGCCTATATTGACCTCTTCCTTGCGCAGCAGTGCTGCTCATCTCCTAGGAGGATAAGGAACTTTCAATTTACTTCTTCAACTTACCCAACAATCCTTTCGGCAACTTATCCGTCGCAAAACCATACAGCGCAGCAAATGGCAGTGCAGTACGTGCCAGATAAGCCACTCGCCATAAACCACCATGATTTGCACCGGACATCATCAGCTCAAGTGGATGATTCAGTTTTACATCTGGATTAGCCACAGACTCTGGATTACGCAGATCATGAATCCATAAGGCTGCCATAATCGCATTGGTAGTTTCTGGTGCAAAAGCTTCGACATCAAACAGGCTGGCACCATTAAACGCAGCTTTAAGCAGCGGATTCTTGGTTACAGAATAAGTGGTTGTAGAAGGTGCGATATTAATACTGACACGTTGGCCATTGGCACGTGCCAGTGTGGCACGCCATTGCTGGATGCGTTTTGCCAGCGCATAGTTCGGGCCTTGTTCAACCACCAGGCAGTCACATATGCCATAGGATTGATCAGCAACTTTGAATAAATTTTGTGCATTTTTCTTAAAGAAATGTTTGCGTGAGATTAGCGAAATACCTTTGGTCAAAGTGCTTTCCAATTTAGACAGTTGCTGGTATTTGCTTTGTGATGCTTGAACCACTTCTTCTGGCACCGCATAGACGTCAGTTGGCGTGCACATATACATCAAACTGGTATTGGCTTTCTGCTCGCTGACATGTTTCATGATTGCATCCATTGCCATGGAAACACGCACATGTTTTTCACCATCTAGATAGGCGATTGCTGCCAGATCCAGGTTTTGCTCGAACTGAATCAGCCATTGGGCAATTTCTGGAATTTGCGTCAACAGGTTGGCACCGAGCTTTTCTTTTAGAACTTCAATTGAGGTATCCGCTGGCAGAGTTTCAGCTGAAGGCGCATATAAAGTAGCATTACCTTCACTTACTGTATCCAGAATCTTGCTCCAGACACGGGTATTTGGCAGGTCAATTGCCACGATATTGGCTTTCCATTTAGATAACCAGGTCAGTGGACCTGCTTCAGAAGCACCACCGAACAGCACCGTGGTACGATCTGACAGGTCAAACCATTCCGGATGGGCAATACATTCACGCAGGGCATGAGCATGACTTGGCTCGACGATACCACGTTCTTCCCATAGTTGGATCTGGTCCAGTAGGGCTTGTCCCCGCAATTTTTTACCATGATAAGGCACATACCATTCAGGAGCTTTTTCAGACTGACCTTTCAGCTGAAAGGTACTCAGGTTTTGCGCAGGTAAAGACATTACATCTTTGAGTAGATGCTTCTGGCCATCACGGTAATATTCAAAACTGGCATGCGCTGTTTTCAGACCTTGTTGGGCAATATTCAATGCTGCACCTGGAGAGCGCAGGCCATCTTCAACCAGATGTTTAAAGTGAACCGGATATTGCTTACGCCAGTTTTTTTCCTGTTGAGCTGCGCTGGCATGTACAGGATCAACAGCGTTTAAGGCTTCAGAAATGATAGTGCGGCCAATTTTTGAAGTGCTAGGTTTTTGTTGTGAAGCAGAAATAGGGAATTGAAGACCGTCTGGGGAATTGGACATGCAAAATATCTCGCGATTTACAGCAATTAATATACAGATGTATACATTATCACTGCAAAATCCACTCCAAGGTTGGCAATATATGACATCCTGACTTTTAAAATTATTACGAGATGTTTCCAACTAAAAGGAAGCACATGGCTTCCTTATCATCACTCGTTTAAAAAAATAATTCTCAGTACCCTTCATGAATGAAAGAATCTAGAAGGGGAGTTGAGCCAGTTTATTTAGGAAGTGTGGAATAAGTCGAGGTTCCAGGATAATGGTCATAATCACACCATAAGCCGCCCCCCAAAGATGGGCGCTGTGATTGATATTGCTGTTCCCACGTTTGCCAGACCAGACACTATAAGCGACATAAAGTACTGCAAAAATAATGGCCGGCACAGGAATAAAAAACACGAAAATCAGTTTCCATGGCTCAAACAGAATATAGGCAAATAGCACTGCTGATACTGCACCCGAGGCACCCAGACTTGCCCAGCGTGGATTATTTTTATTTTGCAGATAACTCGGAATAATTGCCGCAATCAGACCACCCAGATAGAACAGGACAAAGCCCAGATCATAAAGATACTGGCGATAAAAGCTCTCGATAATACTGCCAAAGAAGAACAGCGTAATCATATTGAACAGTAGATGTGTGCCATCTGCATGAATAAAGCCATGCGAAATAAAACGGTCATATTGACCACGTTGAATTGCTGGTGGCCAGAAAATCAAACGGTTCATGACCTGCTCTTTGGAAAAGGCAATAAAAGAGATGATGCAGGTAATCAGAATAAGGGTAACGGTATGATTAAAGGGTAAATGCAGCATAGACGGCAGTTCTAATTCTGAAGTAGTAATCCTTAATCTTGCCATTATTCTGACATTTAGGTAGTACTTTTATAATAAATCCGACAATTTTAGTTGAAATTTTAAATTTACCCCGCATCTTCAGTTAAAATAGCAGCTTCAGCTTGAGGAAATTATTGTTATGTCGACTGAGAACAGCAGCACTGCAGTTACAGAAGAAATTCCAAATCTATTGATTACACCGACTGCACAAGAGTATTTAAAGGATCTACTGGAAAAGCAAAATACACCAGGTATTAGTGTACGCGTTTTCGTGGAAAATCCGGGTACACCGCGCGCTGAATGTTGCATGGCTTATAGTGCACCAGATGAAGTTGTACCGACAGATTACAAGCAGGATTATCCAGAATTCCCTGCGTACATCGATACTCCATCTATTCCTTATTTGCTTGATGCAGTAATTGATTACAACAAAGACCGTTTTGGTGGTCAGCTGACTTTCCGTGCACCAAACTCTAAAGTGCCACGTGTAGGTCCTGATGCCTCTGTAGAAGAGCGTATTACTTACGTGCTTCAGTCAGAAATTAATCCAGGTCTGGCAGGTCATGGTGGTAACTGTGCACTGGTTGAAGTGGTTGAAGATCCTGAACACGGTTTGACTGCTGTACTTAAATTTGGCGGCGGCTGTCAGGGCTGTTCAGCAATTGACGTGACTTTGAAACAAGGCGTTGAAACAACTTTGAAACAGCACGTTCCTGAGCTTGCACGTGTGGTTGACCAGACTGACCATAGTCAGGCTGAAGGTGCATACTTCAAGTAAGTAGCAAATAAAAGTTAGCTTATAAAAAAGGCCTCAAATAATTGAGGTCTTTTTTTATCTGCAATTAATAATGATAATAATTATCAATAGTAATTGTGTTTAGAGTAACATTTGATACAATGCGTCACAATTCCATCAATATTTCTTCATAAATCTACTTCTGGGGCGTAAATAGAGTATGAACACACCGTTTTTGAAATCGACGTTAGCTTTTGCAATCGGCTCGGCAATGGCGGGCAATACATTTGCAGTAGAAGTTGGTGCTCCACAAGTTGAAGCTGCGAAACTGCAAACGATTGTGGTAACTGCAACAGGTTATGAACAAGACCTGGCTAAAGCACCTGCATCCATTACGGTCATTGATCGTGAAGAATTAGAAAAGCGTGAATATAACGACATTACCGATGTATTGCGTAATACGCCAGGGGTCGTAGTTTCAGGTGCAGGTTCTGCACAGACCATCAGTATTCGTGGCATGAGCTCAAATTACACCTTGTTTCTAGTAGATGGTAAGCGTCAATATGGTAAAGATGTAAACCCAAATGGTGATGACGGTGGTTTTGAAAAAAATATCCTGCCACCAATTGCCGCAATTGAACGTATTGAAATTATCCGTGGTCCAGCATCAACTCTTTATGGCACAGACGCCATGGGCGGGGTAGTCAATATCATTACCAAAAAAGTGTCTGATGAATGGTCTGGCAATATTGAGTTAGGGACCATCATTCAGGATAGTAACCGCTCAGGTGATATCAAAAATGGTTCTGTATATCTTGCCGGTCCTTTAATTGCAGATAAGCTTGGCTTGCAACTGGCAGTCAATAAGCAGGAACGTAATGAAGATCGTTATGTTGGCGGCTTCCGTGGCACCGAGCGTGAAAGCTTAAACTCGCGTTTGACCTATGCGATTAATGATGATCATGATGTGCAAGTTGAAGCCAATTTTGTACAACAGGAATCTACGACTTCAGTCGGTAAAACGGTAGCACCCGCTCAAGGTGCTGCAGATTCGTTTTCGCGCAATTATCGTAATGTTTATTCAGTAACTCATAATGGCCGTTATAACGATAACTTGGACAGTTCATCATATATTCAATATGAAAATTCAAAAAATCCGGATCGAGGCAATACGGAACTGGGTACCAAAGGAATTACCTTGGATACCTGGACTGCTAACAGTCAATGGAATTTGTTATTGGGTGACCATACTTTATCATTTGGTGGATATTTTAAAGATGAAAAGCTCGAAGATAAAGCCACTAACCGTAATCCGAATTCACCTGAGTTTAGTGAATTGACGCGATGGTCTGCTGCAGCATTCTTGGAAGATACCTGGAGCATGACAGATCGTTTCGATTTAACAGCCGGCCTACGTTATGACCATGATGAAAACTATAGTGGTCATTTATCACCACGTCTGTATGGGGTGTACGCTATAAATGATAATTTTGTTGTAAAAGGCGGTGTAGCTACAGGTTATAAACAACCTGATATTCGTGCAGCCACTGAAGGTTTCTATAGTGTTACCGGTGGTAGCGGTTCACCATTACCAACAGGGCGTGGCATCATTCGTGCGAATCCGGATTTAGAACCTGAATCGAGTCTATCTACTGAACTGGGCTTCAACTGGAAAAATGATTATATCAGTACTTCTATTACCGGCTTTATCACTAAATATGAAGACCGTATTACCGAAGTGCGTGCCTGTGAAACCGATACCGATGGTACAACGACAAACCGAAATAACTGGCAAAACTGGACATGTTTCGAAGGAGACACGCCGTTTTACTTCATCAGTGAGCGTATTAACGTGGATGAAGCAGAAATTCGTGGTGTGGAAGCTACTTTAGAAGCTACTTTAAATGACTATACGACATTAACTGCAAATTATACTTATACAGATTCCGAGTTTAAGTCGGGTGATTTTAAAGGTCAGCCACTGAACCAGATGCCAGAACATATGTTCAATATCGGGGTAGATTATGAATTAAGCGATGCATTAAATGTATGGAGCCGCTTGCACCATCGTTCTGAAACATCTGCTTACCTGAGTCGTACCTCTATAGCCCAGCCGAATCCAGGCTATCAATTTATAGACCTTGGTTTTAACTACAAATTTAGCCCGAGCCTGACAGGTAAATTTGGGGTCTATAATCTGCTGGATGAAAAAGCAGAAGATATTGATGGTGACCAATTATTAGATGGTCGTCGTTACGGTATCAGCTTAAATGCAAAATTCTAAATCTGTGAGTATAAAAAAAGCCGCGTGAAGCGGCTTTTTTTATACTTCAATCTTTAAGATATTCAGTGTACTTTTGGAATAATAAAACTGTTCCAGATATTGGCGTGCACGTTCACGTAAATAGCCTTGTGAAATCATCTGCTGAATAATCGGTGTCAGCAAGGCATTCAGTTCATGCTGAATCAGCGACTCATCGATATTCAGATCACGAAGTAGCAGATCAAAAGTGTGCTCCTGATTACGGACATACCAGGCATGTACGCCATCCTGTATCTGCTGTTGCAGATAATCGGTCTGGCGCATGTGATCCCAGATTTCATGGCCCAAATTCACAGTCTGGGTCAGATCTTGTACTTCAATATAATTCTTTAATACGGACAGAGGCATGTCTTTGATTTTATGCCAGAGATTCGCTTGAAAATGATAGAGTTTTTCATCATCAAAATGCTGGTTCAGGATATTTTCACTCAACTGGCCAAGCTTGAGAATATTCTTTTGCAAGTATTTGGCAATGGTATTGTCCAGACTGGTATCAGTCACATTTTCCAGTACAGATTTGCCCATTTTCATAAAGCGGGAAACGCCCGGTACACTCTTGGCAATCACCGAATTATCCAGATAATCCTGAATTGAATGTTGGATCAATTGGCTGATCATGGCAGAGAAGGCCGGATTACTCACTACTTTCTTGATCAGGCGCTGACGATGACCACTTTTACTTGCGACATACTGAGCAATCTTATCAATGGTCAGTACAGGAATCACATCGGCAATCTTGGTGTTGTCATTTGCAGGATGGACCAAAGCAAAACGGATATGTTCTGCAATTTGTTCAATCAAAAAAGAGCTGGCTGCTGTGCCTAATATTTGTTTTTGCAATAGCAGGTTAATTTGCATTGGACTCCACAGATCTTTCAGGGTCTGTTTGCGGAACCAGAGATAAAAAGTCTGAAACTCATTTTGAATCGTTTCAGATTGAGCAAATGACTGATCTAGAAAGTCAAGCTGAGCTTCGATCAATTGCTCAATCATCGGGTGTTTCTGCATATTGATTCTAAAAGTTAATTTAAAGGGATGAGTTTATCAGCAAGTGGATTTTTTAGGGTCTGTGTCTTTGCAAGAAAAGGTAAATAATACTGTGCAACCTGTCTTTCTGCTTCAAGAATCGGTATATGACCAACATTGTTCAGAATCACTGGTGTTTCGGCACGTTTAAATAGGGAGTGCAGCTCTTTAGCTACTTCAACATTAATAATACGATCCTGCTTACCCCATAAAATCAACGTTGGTGCTTCTACAGTACGGGTCAAACGAGCAAATGTTTCCGGGGTATAAATCCGGCTCAGCATGACAATTTGATCAATAGCTTTGCTGGTCTGCTCGGAACGGGAAATCAGCAGTTTTTCCTGGGCGTGTTTTAACTGATCTGAGAGAGCAGGCGGATGCTGCATCAGTTTATGACTGACATCTTCCAGATCTCCCGGTTTGCTTACAATCAGGTTCTTTAAAGCATATGGATCACGGGTATAGCGCGTATTGGCGTTTTTATAGATTCCGGCACTATTCAGTAAGAACAGGCTTTGCGTATCGAAAGGATATTGAGAAGCATAAACTGTGGCAATCGACCCCCCTAGAGAATGTCCAGCAACATGCAGATTCTCATTGACATCCAAAGCTTCCAGAAAGATACGCAGTTGAGAGGTTACATTCGGTACTGAGAAATCAAAATCTGCAGGTGTACGGGTGTCACCATTATTGGGTAAATCGGGAACGATCACATGATAATAAGGGGTAAGAAATCGTGCGACACGATTCCAGTCGTCTTTGGTGCCCGCCAGACCATGAATCAGTAAAATAGAGGGTTTATTGACATTCCCGCCCTCGTTATAGCTCCAGGAAATATGACCGACTTTCAGCGTTTTGCTTTTCAGACCCGCCTGTAGCCGTTCCTGAACCAGATACTGGCTAAGAATATTATTACTTGGCTGAGCACGCGTAGGAAAACTGACTTGGGCTTGACTTAGTGTGCTGAAGCTTGGGGCTAATATTAGAGTCATGGCGCAGAGTAATTTTGAGCGCTTTATTAATTTTCTTATCATGGCGTCACATTCCTTGTCTTGCATCCAGTGTACTGTTCAAAACAGTTTTATCCTGAAGCAAATCCACCTTGTTCGGATAAAATCATAGAGTTATTTCTATTGTAAATAATTGTGAAGTAATGTCACCAATAAGTTATCCACATAAGTGAAAAAAATTCAGTTTTCATGTGAACTCTGATTAAAATTGAAATATTATTGTGATACAGGTCTACTGATAGAAATTTAGACAAGCTGATTTTTTGCAAGTGACATTCATAAATCAGAGGATTAAAATATTGCAACTTAAAACAACGGTGGTAAACACGAATGCTCACAGCTCAGGAAGCTATAGAACGTCTTAAAAAGGGTAACCAACGCTTTGTCAACGGTGAAACGCAGCATTTAAAATTATTATCGCATCAGCAACGTGCTGAAATGGCAGAAAGTCAGGAACCATTTGCTATTGTTTTAGGATGTTCAGATTCACGTGTGCCAGCAGAAATGGTATTTGACCAAGGTCTGGGTGATCTGTTTGTCATTCGCGTAGCAGGGAATATTGTCGCACCGTCTCAGGTTGGTAGTGTTGAGTTTGCTGCAGAAAGCTTTGGTTGTCCTGTAGTCATTGTTTTGGGTCATACCCATTGTGGCGCAATTCATTCTACGATTGAAGCACTAACCAATCCGGCAACTCCGCCATCTGCAAATCTGATGTCAATTGTTAACCGTGTACGTCCATCAGTTGAAATTCTGATGCAGACTGAACTGAAGGATGACCTCAACAAACTGTCTAAGCATGCAGTGCGTTCGAATGTATTTGCTTCCGTGAACCAGTTACGTCATGGTTCAGCAGTACTGGAAAATCTCATTGCACAAGGCAAATTACTGGTGGTGGGTGCTGAATACTCACTGGAAACTGGTGAAGTCACCTTTTTTGATTTCTAATTTGAATTTTAAGAATGAATGATATTAAAGGCGCCTTAGAGGGCGCCTTTAATATATGGATAAGCATTATTTAACAGGATACTTTGTGCCTTGGCATTTGGATGTACCAGATCCTGTTGCATCAAGTTTTTATTTCCTGCTACCCCATTCAAAAAGAATGGTAACAATTTCACTTTATATTGCTGGCTCACCACCTTGTAATTATTTTCAAAAGCTTTTGTATAACTTTGACCATAATTTGGCGGCATTTTCATGCCAAAAAGAATGACTTTTGCTTTGGCTTTCTGACTTTGCTGAACCAGATTTGCCAGATTTTTCTGAATCATCTGTGGCGGCTGACCACGTAGGCCATCATTGCCACCCAGTTCAATCACGACAATATGTGGCTTGTGGGTCTGGAGCAGTTTAGGCAGACGTGCCAGTGCACCGCTGGTGGTTTCACCGCTCACACTTGCATTGACCACTTTATGCTGTTTCGGATACTGTTGGTTTAAACGTTTTTGCAACAGATTGACCCAACCCTGTTCAGGTTGAATACCATAACCCGCACTTAAGCTGTCACCCAGAATCATAATGGTCTTTGCTGAAACCAGCACCGGCATCAGGCACAGGCCAAACAGTGCTAAGCTGCGGAATAGATAAGACTTTAGAATTTGAATATTCAGATGCATAGGAAAAGTATGATTCAAGATCGCCAGAAAGCTACCATCATGCCACAGCCAATAATTTCTGCTCAACAATTGACACAAAAGATACAACTATCACAAAAACAGTTGACGATTTTTGAGGACCTCAATCTGGAGATTCTGGCTGGAGAACAGGTAGCGATTACCGGACGATCCGGCTCTGGGAAATCCACCTTACTGGGCATACTGGCAACCCTGGATCAGGCCAGTTCAGGTCAGTTACGGGTCTGTGGCGAATCCATTACTGAAATGAATGAAGAACAGCGAGCCAAGGTCAGACTGGAAAATATCGGTTTTGTATTTCAGTCTTTTCAGCTGTTGCCACATCTGACTGCATTAGAAAATGTGATGTTGCCCTTACGTTTACAGCCAAACTTCAATTATGCCGCAGCCGAACAAAAAGCGTTGAATCTGTTGCAAAGAGTAGGGCTGGACCGTCAGGCCCAGCAAACCCCTAAAGTGCTTTCTGGCGGGGAACAGCAACGTGTTGCGATTGCCCGTGCTTTGGTGAGTGAGCCAAAAATCATTTTTGCTGATGAACCGACTGGAAATCTGGATGGGGAGACCGCCAAGGAAATTGAACAGCTGTTATTTCAGTTAAACCATGAATTGGGTACCACTTTAATTCTCGTGACCCATGACCAGAAACTGGCACAACTATGCCAGCGTCATTTTGAGTTAAGCAATGGTCAGTTGACTGAACATGTGAATGGAGGATGATATGAACCTCTTCCGTCCTTTACTGACTCAAAGTTTTAAGACTACGGGCATTTATCTGCTGATTATTGCATTGACCCTGGCAATTAGCGCGACCACAGCGCTTAAGTTCAGTAATGAGCAGATTCAGAATGCCGTGGCATTGCAAGCTGCGGAAATGCTGGCTGGAGATCTGCTACTCAGTAATAACGAGCCAATCGAAGATGCCTGGCGAGAAAAGGCTGATCAGCTGGGTTTGCAGCAATCAGAAGTGACTGTATTTGGCAGCATGGCACATACCAATGACGAATTTGTCATGGTCAATGTCAAAGCGATTGATACTGCTTTTCCTTTACGCGGTGAGCTAAGAGTCAAACCTGAAGCTAAACAATTAAAACCGGGTGAAATCTGGCTCAGTCAGCGTGCCATGGATCTGCTCAAAGTTAAAGTGGGGGATCAGGTTAATATTGCCGATGCCTCATTCAAGATTACTGCCGTGATTGACTATGACTCTAATCAGGAATTAGGCTTCTCAGGTTTCTCACCGACCGTAATTATCTCTCAGGCAGATGTGGCACGAACCAATGCGATTCAGGTCGGTAGCCGGATTGATTATCGCCTGCTCATGGCAGGTGATCCGGACAGTATTCAAACCTATCAAAAAGACTTTAAGAAGATTGTTAAACCGGGTGTGGATACAGAAGCTGAGGAACAACAGTTTGAGGAGCAGAATAGTCTGCGTCTAAGAAATGCCAGTGAAAGCAATACCCGTTTGATGAAGCCGATTGCTAATCTGGATACCTTTTTGCAGTTGGCAAATATTTTGACCATCTTGCTTTGTGGTATCGCGATTGCCTTAACCGCACAGCGCTATGTACAGCAGAATCAGGATCATATTGCGTTAATGCGTTGTATCGGCGCGACGAAACAGCAAATTCTGGCGGCTTATCTGGCATTACTTGGACTGGTACTGGCAATCGCGATGCTCATAGGCACCATTGTTGGCATCAGTTTAGGTTATGCTTTGCTGCAACTCATGTTACAGCTGATTCCACATCTGCAGCTGCAATTCTCGGCGATGGCAATGCTATCAGGTCCATTGCCGATTGCGATGCTGACCAGTGCTGTGGTATTGCTTGGTTTTGTGCTACCAAGTTTGTGGCAATTACTCAATACTGCACCGATCCGGGTCATCCGTCAGGAAGAAAAATCCGTACATTCCATGTTGTGGATGCTGGTGAGTGGGACACTGAGCCTGATTATTTTCAGTGTGGTGCTCACCGAGAATATTGTATTAAC
Organism: Acinetobacter sp. VT 511; assembly: GCF_001077515.1. Taxonomy (NCBI): domain Bacteria; kingdom Pseudomonadati; phylum Pseudomonadota; class Gammaproteobacteria; order Moraxellales; family Moraxellaceae; genus Acinetobacter; species Acinetobacter sp. VT 511. The sequence continues at coordinate 19,118 of NZ_LFRE01000081.1, forward strand.
GGCTTGGGTAATTGGTGCCATTATTCTGCTTTGCGCTGTGCTGTATCTCACCGTATGGGGATTGCTGAAAGTCCTGCGTAATACAAAATCCCGGATTTCCGCTTATGTACGGACACCGTATCAGACTGCATTACAGATCACCGCTTTGGCACTGGGCTTGAGTCTGATTACTGTATTAGCCGTATTGCGTACCGATCTGCTGGAACGCTGGCAACAGCAGTTACCAGAAGGTACACCGAACCAGTTTGTCTATGGCTTGCCGCCTTTTGAGATGCCACAGTTGAGGGCCGAGTTAGAGCAAAATGGCTGGAACAGTACGCCGCTATATCCGAATATTCGTGGCCGTCTGATTGCCAAAAATGATCAGCCATTCGCTGCAGACTTAGTCAAAAAGAGTAATACACTACGCCGTGAACTGAACCTGACCCAAACCGATCAGTATCCACAAGACAATGTGATTTTAAGTGGCGAAGCGCAATTGAAACAGCCGGGAGAAGTTTCAGTTGAAGCCACGACTGCGGAAGAACTGGGAATCAAGATTGGAGATAAGCTGACGTTTAGCTTACCTGAGGGACCACTAGAAGCCAAAGTGGTGAATCTGCGTAGTGTGGAGTGGGAAAGCTTTAGTCCGAATTTTTTCTTTATCTTTACTCCGAATACCATGGATGCCAATGCCGGTAGTTATCTGGGCAGTTTCTATGTGCCGGAACAGGAACGACCAAAACTGGTTCAGCTGATCCAGCAGTTTTCTAATACGGTCTTTATCGATGTCAGCCTGATTCTGAACGAGATCAAGCGTATTGTGAATGTATTGGTGCAGATCGTGACTATCCTGGCCTTACTGGTGAGTGTAGCAGGGATACTGGTTCTGATTGCCTGTCTGAATCTGCTCATGGATGAACGCAAGCGGGAAGTGGCTTTACTTCGCTCATTCGGAAGTTCCAAACAGAAACTGAAAACCATGCTTAGTCTGGAAATTGGTTTTATTGGTCTATGTGCCGGAATTGTATCTTGTCTGTTTGCCGAAGTGATTAGCGCCGTCGCCAGTTACCGCATGGAATTACCGATTCAGCCACACTGGGAAATCTGGCTGATTCTACCGATCTTTATGACTTTGCTCTGTGCGCTGATTGGTCGTTATCGACTGAGTTATCTGAGTGATATTCCACCGCTGCAAAGTCTGCGCGAACTGAATCAATAAAAATTGAAGATGCGTCAGTTACAGTTTTAACTGCTGACGCATCATCTCCAGAATCTCCTGCCAGAGTGGCTTAATAGGATCAATCAGGATCAAGTTATATTGATAAAGCCCATAGCAGGCTGCTAAAGCAGCTATGAGTGCGATGAATTGAATAAAACCTGCGCGTTGCAGCTTTTGCCCGGCATACCAGAGTACAGCCAGCACAGCGCCCATAATCATGCCACCAATATGTGCAGCATTGTTAATGCCAGCAATCATAAACCCCATAAACAGGTTAATCCCCATCACCATCAGCAGGGTTTTTTTATCTAAAATAAAGCGCTGACGTGGAAGAACTGGCAGAATCGACAAGACTGTCAGTGCACCGCCCAAGCCCATGACAGCACCCGATGCACCAGCACTTACGCTTGGTAAAAGTCCCGGATTGGCGACCCCACCTTCAATTAAGGCATAACTATCCTGAATATTTATATAACCGCTGAACAGACTGCCCATCAGCCCAGCACAAAGATAGAGGCCAACAAAATACCAGCGCCCAAATAGCTGTTCTGCCACGCTGCCAAAAATATAAAGCGCCCACATGTTTAACATCAAGTGAATCAGGCCAAAATGAAAAAACATGCTGCTGAATATGCGAATGGGTTCCGCCAGATAAGTCAAAGGTGCATAATCAGCACCCCAGCGGATGGCATCTTGCGTACTTGGATGGCTGGCATCTGTGCCAGAAAAAATCTGCCAGGCAAACAATCCGACATTCACTGCAATCAATACCGCAGTAAACCACCAGGTGTGGACATCCAGTTTACGGTGAATGGAAGGAGGTGCGTATTCAGACATGCTATTCTTGCGCTGTATGAGATATTTCAAATAAGCTTAACACGAAAAAATAACAACTTCAGGAGTAACCCACTGACATGAAAGCTTTTCTAATCCGAATATTCTTGCTGCTGTTCAGTGTGGTTTTATGTATTCAACTCTGGATCTTTGCCAGCCTGGCCTGGTGGCGTTTTAATCCGGTCAATACCACGATGATGATGCGGATCGATTATTGGACTGAACCCTCCAAGCCCATTCAACACCAATGGCGTCCTTATGATGAGATCAGTACCAATCTGAAAAAAGCAGTGGTGACTGCGGAAGATGGAAAATTTGTGCATCATCATGGTTTTGACTGGGATGGGATTCAAACAGCTTTAAGCCGTAATAAAGAGCAGGGTAAAGTTGTTGCGGGGGGATCTACCATTTCCCAGCAGCTGGCAAAAAATCTGTTCCTGTTCAACAAACGTTCTTTCCTGCGTAAAGGTCAGGAAGCGGTTGCCACCTGGATGATGGAACGCATGTGGTCGAAAGAGCGTATTCTTGAAGTGTATTTAAACTCGATTGAGTTTGGTCATCATATTTACGGGGTGGAAGCGGCCGCCAAACATTATTTTGGTAAAACTTCAGAAAGTCTGACCAGAGAAGAGGCAATTTTCTTGGCGGCAATTTTGACCAATCCAAAATATTTTGAAGAAAATCGCAATGCTTCTGCTTTAAAAGCACGTAAACGCATGATTCAACGTTATATGCGCTATGCAGAATTACCCTGACAGTAAAAAATCGTTATAAAAAAAATTGCCATAAAGCCCGAGAATTCGGGCTTTTTTTATGAAATTGTCATAAATTTGAAGCATACTGATACTATTGACTCAGGCTTTAAAACGATTAAAGGTTCAATATGAATACGGCAGCCAACAGCCCTTCGGTACAAACTGAATATACCTATAATGACCGGTACATTAACCGAGAATTGTCTATTCTGGATTTCCATTTGCGTGTCTTGGAACAGGCTGTCGATCCTTTACATCCACTGCTTGAACGCATGAACTTTCTGCTGATTTTCTCGCGTAATCTGGATGAGTTCTTTGAAATTCGTGTGGCTGGCGTGATGGAACAGCTGGATCTGGGCAATGAAAGTCGTAGTCCGGATGGGCTAACGCCGAAGCAGGTGCTGGATCAAATTTCCAGAACTGCGCATGCTGCCATTGAACGCCAGTACCGCATTCTGAATGAAGAAATTCTGCCTAAACTGCGTGAAGAAGATATCTGTTTCCTGCGCCGCGGTGAACTGACACCAGCACAGTCACAATGGATAAAAAAATATTTTCAGGAACAGGTGGCACCAGTCTTAACCCCGATCAGCCTGGATCCAGCCCATCCATTCCCGCGCTTGGTGAATAAGTCGCTGAACTTTATTGTGACGCTGGAAGGGAAGGATGCTTTTGGCCGTCAGATCGATCTGGCTGTTGTTCCTGCACCACGTTCATTACCACGTGTGGTACGTTTACCGGATGAATTAACGGGTGGCAAGGAACATCATGTGATGCTTTCCGCAATTATACATGAACATGTCTCTGACCTGTTCCCGGGTATGACTGCAACAGGTTGCTACCAGTTCCGAGTAACCCGTAATGCTGATCTGGCTTTAAACGAAGATGTCGAAGATCTGGCGATTGCCTTAAAAGGTGAGCTGAACTCGCGTCGTTTTGGACGTGCAGTACGTCTGGAAGTTACAGAAAACTGTCCAAAACATATTTATGAATACCTGCTGGATGAATTTGATCTAGAAGAAGAGCATCTATATAAGGTTGCCGGACCGGTGAATCTGGCACGTCTGTTATCGAATTTTAAACGTCCACATTTACGTTATGATTCACACACGCCAATCGTACCGAAAGTACTAAAGAAATCAGAAAATATCTTTAGCGCGATGCAGAAACAGGACATCCTGCTACATCATCCCTTTGAATCATTCTCGCCCGTAATTTCATTATTGCGTGAGGCTGCGCGTGATCCACAAGTCTTGGCGATCAAGCAGACCTTATACCGTAGTGGAGCGGACTCGGAAATTGTTCAGGTACTGGCTGAAGCAGCACGGAATGGCAAGGAAGTGACTGCGGTCATCGAACTGCGTGCGCGTTTTGATGAAGAGTCTAATATCGCTGTGGCCAATGTCCTGCAAGAAGCGGGGGCCGTAGTTGTCTATGGCATTGTTGGCTATAAGACCCATGCCAAGATGATTCTGGTGGTACGCCGTGAAAATAACAAGCTGGTGCGCTATGTACACTTGGGGACCGGGAACTATCACGCGGGTAATGCACGTATCTATACTGATTATGGACTGTTAACCACAGACAAAGAACTGTGTGAAGATGTACACCGTATCTTCCAGGAACTCACCGGTATGGGAAAAATGGCCAAGCTGAAAAAGCTGTTACATGCACCATTTACATTGCATACCCAGCTGGTGAATTACATTGACAATGAAATTGCCAATGCCAAAGAAGGCAAAAAGGCTCAGATCATTGTCAAAGTGAATGCGCTGACAGAACTACAGCTCATTAATAAATTGTATGAAGCATCGCAAGCAGGCGTGCAGATTGACCTGATTATCCGTTCGATCTGCTGTTTGCGTCCTGGTTTACCGGGCTTGTCGGAAAATATCCGCGTTCGTTCCATCGTCGGACGTTTCCTGGAACATACTCGCGTGTATTACTTTAGCAATAATGGCAATTCCCGCATTTATTGCTCAAGCGCAGACTGGATGGACCGTAACCTGTTTAATCGTGTTGAAGCCTGTTTCCCGATTGAAGATGAAGCATTGAAAAAACGCATCTATCAGCAAGGCTTATTGAACTATCTCAAAGATAATCAGCAATCCTGGTTACTGCAAAGTGATGGTACCTGGATCCGTGCACAACCTGCGCAAGGTGAACAGCCGCATAATGCACAGCGCGTGTTACTGGAAACCTTTAAATAAGACATAATCTTTTAAAAAGAGACTGAATTTTCAGTCTCTTTTTATATAAATATGCTGTCTCTAAAAACAAAAAAAGGAGCCAGTGTGAGCTCCTTTTTTACGCTATAGCAGTATCATTATTGCTGCGCGATCTTTTGCAGGATAGGTAGCAGTACATCGAATTCACTTTGTAGCGGTGTACTCTTGCGTGTCACCAATGCCAAGGTACGGCTTGGTGCAGCAGCAATCTTTTTCACCTGAAGCTCAGGATTGGCTTTAATCATGTTGGTATGAAGTGCAATTTCAGGCAACAGGGTAAAACCAAGATCGGAAGATACCATCTCGATCAGCGTTGGCAATGAGCTTGCTTTCAGGCGATGATCATTCTTACGCTCACCAATTGGACAAGCACTTAAAGCATGATCACGTAGACAGTGGCCTTCTTCAAGTAACATTAAACGAGAAAGATCCAGATCTTCTAAGGAAGTTGCCTGAGCTGCATTCTGATCTGACTTGTGATGAACCACATACAGATCTTCTTTCACAATTTCAGCAACTTTTAGGCTACGTGTATCAAAAGGCAGGGCCAGTACAACCATATCCAGGTTGCCATGTTCCAGCTTTTCAACAATTTTTTCACTTTGTGCTTCGTGCAGATGCAGCTGAATTTTCGGCAACTGTTTATGCACTTCATCAAGAAGTTGCGACAGAATGAACGGCGCAATGGTCGGAATCACACCTAAATGCAGATCACCTGTTAAAGGTTCACTCATCTCACGACTTAAACGCATTAAGTCCTGAGCATCAGCCAGTAGAACACGAGCGCGTGCAACCACTTGCTCTCCGAGTGGAGTCAAGCGTACATTCTGGCGATCACGTTCAACAAGAACGCCACCGAGTAAACGCTCCAACTCCATGATCCCGCCCGATAGGGTGGACTGGGTCACAAATGAACGGCGAGCAGCTTCTGTAAAATGCAGCGTCTCAGACAGTGTTACGAGATATGACAGCTGTCTTAGGGATGGTAATGCAGCCATAGTGTCCTAATTTTATGATTTAAAATGATCAGCAAATAATTCGCTAAGATATGGAATAAAATGCGGTGGGATATCATGCCCCATTCCATCAATTAATTCAAATTTAGCACCAGATATTGCTTTCGCAACAGCCTTACCATGGCTGGGTGGTAGCAAGCGATCTTGAGAACCATGAACTACAAGTGTCTCTTGTCGGATTTGCTTATCCAGTTGCAGCAACGAGCCCGTACATAATATTGCTAAAAACTGTTGAAGTACACCCGCTGGGTAATAACTTCGATTATATAATTTACGGGCGGTCTGCATTGCCTCAAGCTGATTAATATAACCAGGCGAGCCAATAATGTTAAACAGTTTCAAGCTATGGTCAATTATACCATTTTCATCCTGCGAAGCGGGTTTGCCAATCAGACTAAAGAGCTGTTTTGGAAATGGTGGAGGTAACAGACGCTGATTGTTACTGGTAAATAACAGAGCCAGCTTTTTAACCTTTTCAGGATAACGTGCTGCCAGAATCTGGGCAATCATACCACCCATCGAAGCACCGAGCACATACACCTCATCCAATTCCATTTTATCAATCAACAGACTGACGTCATCTGCCATGTCATACAGGGTATAAGGTGCTCCCTGGTTACCCAGGCCTAGCATGAAGCGACTCATCAGTTTAATGGTATTTAATCGTGGACCTTTATGATGGACTTTAGAGGATAGGCCAATATCGCGGTTATCAAAACGGATGACCCGGAAACCTTGGTCGATAAAAGATTTACAGAAAAAGTCCGGCCAATACAGCATCTGTGCACCCAGGCCCATAATCAGCAATAAGGTCGGGTGATTCTCCTGACCACCTACCTCTACATGCAATTCAATACCATTGCCAAGGTCAACCTTGGTTTCATGCATGAAAGCAGTATATGGTGATGGTAATAGACTCGATTGCACATGACTATTCATGTTAAGTTCCCTATAAAAGGACATTCTGTACAAAGAATGTCCTTTGTATTTAAACCTTAAACTGATACAGGAATCAAGTCAGGAACCTGCTTAGTCAATGTAAGACGCTGTTTCGCTGCGGTAGCGCCTAATAGTACAAAGCCGCGCAGGGTTCCTTCAGTATCTGTGGCTTTGGCAATCATGCCATCCTCAAACTCTTCAGTGTCCCAGGTCACATCAACATTGGCGGGTGCAGGCAGTACAGTCAGGGGGGCAGCAGGTGTTTTTACCGCAACAGGCATTGCTGGATAATGCACTGCTGTCGTTTCACCATTCAAGGTTTTAGCCAGCGCACGCGCCTGCTGCATGATTGGCATCACATAAGGCAATAAAGTACCATTCACTTCAGCACAGTCACCGACAGCGAAAATATCAGCTAAATTCGTTTCGAGCTGGCTATTGGTCAAGATACCGCGACCGATTTGCACACCAGACTCTTTGGCTACTGATGCATTTGGTTGCAAGCCCACCGCCGACAGAACCACATCTGCAACGACTGACTGACCATTGGCTAATGTCACCAGGTAGTCACCATTTTCGACTTTAGAGACTTTCTCTACAGTCGTGCCTAATACAAAGTTAATACCAGTTTCTTCCAGGTTTTGCTGGAAAACATCTGCAACATGTGAAGGCAATAAACGGGCTAAAGGCTGAGGTGCCAAGTCAATTACAGTCACTTGATGGTCCGTGTGCTGAAGGTCATTGGCAAATTCACAGCCAATCAAACCGGCACCCAAAATCACTACGCGCTTATCTTCACGTTTTTCCAGGCTGGCACGGAAAGCTTTATAATCATTCAGGTTGTTGACCACATGAATGTCGTCACTGCCATCACCGGCAATTGCCAGACGAATTGGCTGTGCACCCACGGCAAGAACCAGTTTTGAATATGCCTGTTTTTGCTCAGACTGATCTTTTACAACAATCAGTTCATGTGCAGTAGCATCAATGGCTTTAACCCAGGTATGCGTTTCAATACGCATATTTAACTGAGCTGCCATTTTGGCAGCATCGCCCAAGGCAATATTTTCGGGTGCTTTTTTGCCCACTAAAGCATTGGAAAGTGTCGGTTTGGCGTAGTTGGTTGCATCATCGGCACAAATCATGACGAGTTCATGGTCTGGATTCAGCTTGCGGAATTCGCGTGCGACAGCATAGCCTGCCATACCTGAACCAATGATGACGATAGGATGCATATTTAACTCCATGCTTTTTTATAGATAGTAGAAAGGCATAAAAAAAGACCACTCAATATGGCCTTTGTTTGGGCGAAATCAGATTTCGATCATTTCAAAATCGACTTTAGAAACGCCACAGTCTGGGCAGGTCCAGTCATCTGGAATATCTTCCCATTTAGTACCAGGGACGATCCCGTCCTGAGGCCAACCTTCCGCTTCGTCGTAAATCCATCCACAAACGATGCATTGATATTTTTTCATGTAACTCTCCAAAACCAGCGAATATGGAAGCTGGCTCAAAAATCCTAAACAGGCAAGACTCTAATAATATGGCATTTAATAGCGGACATATTTGGCTAAATTTTTACGCAGTTCTGTTTAGAAAGTAAAGTAGATAACAGTTTAAACAGCAAAATTAAAAGCAGAATAGTTATCCGGGCCAGTAAAAGTCCTTTACTCAAGCTTTTTATTCTCTTAGAAATGCCGGAATATAATTTTATTTATGCAAATAAATAAAAGCTTATTGTTTCTCACACTGAGAGAAATAAAACAATATTTTACCGTCGGGTAATGATTCATGGATTTAAAACAATCATTAAAGTTTTTATGAAAAAAGTGCTCTTATAAATTAATGAAATATAAGTGAATAATTGTATGTCAATAGGGGTGTTGCTGCAATAATACTCGGTTTTCCCTATCCTTTAGTCGTAATTCAGTTTAAAATTTGCCGGTTCCTTTTTCTTATCTAACGATCTCCCATGAGCAATATGTCTACTTCATTGTGGTCTCACATTCGTACTGTCCAGGATTTTCCAAAGCCGGGTATTAGTTTCTTTGACTTAACACCGCTTTTCATGAATAACATCGGTTCATTAACTGATGCTTTGATTGCAAGCATTCCTGCTGAAAAACTGGCAGAAGTAGATAGCTTTATTGCTGTTGAAGCACGTGGCTTTGTATTGGCAAGCTTGTTGGCACAACGTACCGGCAAGGGCCTGTTGTTGGTTCGCAAGGCAGGTAAATTACCACCTCCAGTGGTTGGTGTGGGTTATAGCCTGGAATACGGTCTGGACCGTCTGGAAATGTCTGCTGAGGTTCAATCACAAAAAGTGATTATTGTAGATGACGTATTGGCTACTGGCGGTACATTGAAAGCTGTCAATGAACTGGCTGAAAAATGTAATCATAAAGTACTCGGCGCGAGCATTTTTCTTGATCTACCTGATTTACATAGTGATCTTGGGCTGAATATCTGGTCTGTATTGGATGACAAATCTAAGCCTGAAGCTAATGCCGCTTAAGCGCAAAAGATGAATAAAAAGCCCTGCAATATGCAGGGCTTTTTTTATGGCTTCTTTAAATGTAATACTTAACTTTTTTGCAGATTCTGTTGGATTTGCAGGATCAGGGGATTGATCCGTTCCGGTGTTTCAAGGCGATGATGTCCACCGGGAACCGCTTCTACCTGCATATAATCTTCTAGTTGGGACTGTACTGCATGCATATCCAGTATTTCATCGCCTAACTCAATATAGGCAAGCTGAGGAATGTCATGTTGTAGGTCATTATCACAAATTGCAGGATAATCATCGCGGAAATAGGGGGCTAGGCTTGGATTGGCAATTACACAAGGAATCTGGTGTTGCTGTGACATTTTCAGTGCCCAGTAACCCCCCAGACTGTGCCCAACCAGAATATCTGGATGAATTTTTTCAATCATCTCGTTATAAAACTCTGCCACAGTCGCATAATTGAGGTTGCGGTAATCCACATCAATGCAATATTTATGATCGGCATCGATGGCATGGAATTTCGTAGATTCTCGTGAAGAATCAAGTCCATGAAAAAACAGGATTTTAGAGGTGCATTGGCTCATTATGGTGGTTCGTATCAATTCGTTTTATAGTTCGGCAATGATTTGCGTCAGGGAGCATTGTAGAACTTCTATACAGGGAATGAAGTTAGCATTTGGTCTAAAGACTTTAGTCCAAGCCGACCTTAGTCAAAAAGACTGAAAGGTTCTGTAAAGAATTTGATATTAAAACGTTATTTTTTGATTAATTGGTCAATTAAAACTGTATATTCCTCGGCTTGGTTAGGGTGAAAGGCCCTGCCCAAAAGAGGAATTTGAGTCTTCCCGAGATATTAGAAAAGAAAAGCCAATTGAGATGCTGCTGGACGCTACGATTTAACTGCAAAATCTGCTATTGTATGCACCTTCTATTTTTTAACTAATCTTATTCGAGGCAGAGATGACGCAAACTAACGCTCAATCGACTTCTGAACAAATCATTTCCGAAAACGATTTAATTGCACAGCGTCATGCCAAGTTAAAGCAAATCGAAGATCAAGCCAAGGAAACCGGCAAGAGCCCATGGCCAAATACTTTCAAGCGTGAGCACTATGCGCAAGATCTTCAAGACCAGTTCGCTGACCAATCAAAAGAAGAAATTGAAGCAGGCGAAAAGGTGTATGTAAAAGTTGCGGGTCGTGTGATGTTGAACCGTGGTTCATTCATTGTGATTCAGGACATGACTGGCCGTATTCAGCTTTATGTTCCTCGTAAAGAATTAGATGCTGAAGTACTTGCTACAATTAAAGGTCTAGACCTTGGTGATATCATTGCCGTTGAAGGTTATATCGGTCGTTCGGGTAAAGGCGATCTGTATGTACACATCGAACAATTCGAATTATTAACAAAATCACTTCGTCCACTTCCAGACAAATTCCACGGCTTGACAGATACAGAAGTGAAGTATCGTAAGCGTTATCTGGATCTGATCGTGAATGAAGAAACACGTAAGACTTTTGAAATCCGCGCTAAAGTTGTCGCTGGTATCCGCAACTTCCTGACTGAAAGACGTTATATGGAAGTGGAAACCCCAATGATGCACGTGATTCCAGGTGGTGCTTCTGCGCGTCCATTTGAAACGCATCACAATGCATTAGACATGCCACTGTTTTTGCGTATTGCACCTGAGCTTTATTTGAAACGTCTGGTTGTCGGTGGTTTTGAGCGAGTGTTCGAAATTAACCGTAACTTCCGAAATGAAGGTGTTTCAACTCGTCATAACCCGGAATTCACCATGATCGAGTTCTACCAGGCTTATGCAGACTATAAAGACCTGATGGAACTGACTGAGCAAATGCTGGAAAAACTGGCATTGGATATTTTGGGTACAACTGATGTGCCTTATGGCGAAGAAGTATTTAGCTTCAAAGGTCCATTCAAGAAAATCTCAATGTTTGATGCGATTCTTGAGCACAACCCACAGTTCACGCCTGAAAATGTAGGCGACCGTGACTTTCTGGCAAAATACGTTCAGGAAGAGCTGAAAGAACAGGTGAAACCAGGTTTTGGTTTGGGTAAACTGCAAACTATCGTGTTTGAGGAAACAGTAGAAACTAAACTGCGTCAGCCAACATTCATTACTGAATATCCAGCAGAAACTTCTCCACTGGCTCGTCGTAATGATCACAATCCGCACATCACTGACCGTTTCGAATTCTTTATTGGTGGTCGTGAGCTGGCAAATGGTTTCTCAGAATTGAATGATCCGATCGACCAGGCTGAGCGCTTCCAGGCACAGGTTGCCGAGAAAGACGCAGGCGATGATGAAGCAATGCACTTCGATGCAGACTTTATTGAAGCATTAGAATATGGCTTACCTCCAACAGCGGGTGAAGGTATCGGTATTGACCGTCTGGTGATGATCTTTGCCAATGCGCCAAGTATCCGTGACGTGATCCTGTTCCCGCACATGCGTCATAAACACGCTTAAGTAAAAAAACTAATAAAAAAACCCGCACATGTTGCGGGTTTTTTTATTAGTTTTTTCGCTACATAAGCTAGACATTGTAAAAGAGCAGCGTGAGCTAAAATAGTTTTTATAAAAGTTTCAGACAAAAAAAACGCAATGATTGGGGTTGTCATTGCGTAGAAAAAGGAAAAACTTGTTGCAAATGAAACTGTGGAGAATGGTTCTTGCTATTTCCTGAATATGTTTTCATATTAAAACTGGCTTGTTATTTTTACATTGGTAAACGTGTAAAGAGCTGTTAACTAAAGTAAGTTTTTCTACCTTTGTGTGACAGGAAAAAGAAAATATGAATCAAATGTGTAGGAATTCAATAAAAAAGCCCTTCATGTGAAGGGCTTTTCAAACTTTATCCAAGCATTAGAAGTGGAACACCCCAAGGGCAGTTTTAACTTCATCCAAAGTTGCTTGAGTAATATCACGGCATTTGTCTGTACCAGTCTTGAGTACATCCATAATGTAGTCAGGATCTTTAGAAAGTTCCATACGACGTTCACGAATTGGTCCAATTAATTCTTTTAGAATACCTTCAAGACGTTTTTTCACTGTACCATCACCCAAACCACCACGGCGGTAATGGGCTTTTAGTTCTTCCAGCTCTTCTTTGTTGGTATCGAACGCATCCAGGTAAGTAAATACCACGTTGCCTTCAACCTGACCTGGATCTTCAATACGCAGGTGGTTCGGATCCGTATACATTGCGTTAACGGCTTTCTTGATATCTTTGTCTGATGCATCTAGCACAATGGTATTGCCTAAAGATTTAGACATTTTCGCCTTACCATCAAAGCCTGGTAAACGGCCAACGTTAGATAGCAGGGCTTTACATTCTGGAAGTAGCTCACGACCTACCTGACGGTTCAGACGACGCACGATTTCGTTAGTCTGTTCAATCATTGGGATCTGGTCTTCACCCACTGGAACCACAGTCGCTTTGAATGCAGTAATGTCCGCAGCCTGCGCCACTGGATAGCACAAGAAGCCTGCCGGAATATCACGCTCAAAACCACGCATCTGAATTTCAGACTTAATTGTTGGGTTACGCTCGAGACGTGAAACAGTCACGAAGTTGAGGTAAAGCATGGTCAATTCATTGAGGGCAGGAAGGCAAGACTGAATACAGATTGTGGTTTTGGTCGGATCAATGCCTACCGCAAGATAATCTGTTGCAACTTCAATAATGTTACGACGTACTTTTTCGAAGTTATCTGCATTGTCTGTCAAGGCCTGTGCATCTGCCAGCAGAAGATGCTGATGGTGAGAATCCTGTAAACCCACGCGAGAGCGTAATGAACCAACAAAGTGACCGAGGTGAAGTTGTCCGGTAGGACGGTCGCCAGTCAAGATCACTGGACGATTATCTTGATTACTCATTATTTATTCCAAACCAGTAGTCGTACTACATTCAAATTTTTAGGATCGCAACATTGTACGGCATTCTGTTTTTGAATGTCAGTCACAATGAATCACAGTAATAAAAAATCTCTGAAATTAAAGAAGTAAATACAATCTTTCTGCTGCTTTTTGATTAGAATATTTTTACATTTATAAGGAATAACAAGAATGGCGAGTAGCTTATTAATATTATTGGATGATATAGCCACAGTTCTAGATGATGTTGCAGTCATGAGTAAAATGGCAGCAAAAAAAACGGCCGGGGTCTTGGGAGATGATCTGGCGCTCAATGCTCAACAGGTAAGCGGTGTACGTGCCGAACGTGAACTTCCGGTGGTATGGAGCGTCGCCAAAGGTTCTTTTGTCAATAAACTCATTCTTGTTCCTTTGGCTCTGCTGATCAGTGTGGTTGCACCATGGTTAATTAATCCTTTATTGATGATTGGCGGCTTGTTCCTGTGTTATGAAGGCGTAGAAAAAGTCCTGCATAGCTTAAAGCATAAGAAAGCCAAAACTGAAGAAGATGCTGAGGCTGAATTCACTACGATCGAAACTGACTTAGCCACATTTGAAAAAGAGAAAATTAAGGGTGCGATCCGAACTGACTTTATTTTGTCTGCGGAAATTGTAGTGATTTCTTTGGGCACCGTGGCAGCCGCAGCTTTTACCACCAAGGTCATCGTACTAGCAGGGATCGCCATATTAATGACAGTCGGGGTGTACGGCTTCGTTGCCATGATTGTTAAAATTGATGATTTAGGTTTGCACTTGAGCAAGCAGGCATCGAGTTTCAAGCAAAGTGTAGGACGAGGCTTGTTAGCTTTTGCACCCAAACTGATGAAAACTTTAACTATTGTGGGAACAATTGCCATGTTCCTGGTCGGTGGCGGGATTATTGCTCACGCGATTCCATGGTTTCATCATTTCACTGAAGATTCAGTCGAGTATGTAGAGCATATTCCTACAATGGGCAGTATTATAGGTGCTCTTACACCAACACTCATTAATTTAGTCATTGGTTTTATCGCAGGATTATTGGTATTCATTGTGATTGGCTTTATTCAAAAGATCAGAGCAAAATCAAAGCAGGCATAATTTTGGTTGGCTAGAAGTAAGTCAAAAATAAACTATAAGGAATCTTACTATGCGCTGGAAAGGTCGTCGAGTTAGTAGCAATGTTGAAGACCGCCGCGGTGGGGGTGCCAAGGCGGGTGGTATCAGTATTCTGGGGCTGATTGTAGCTTTTGTTGCCTGGAAATTTTTTGGTGTGGATCCGCAACAAGCTTATCAAGCCACCAAGCAGGTGACACAAGGTGTTTCCAGTGCTGAAACGCGTGGTCTGGAAAATCCAACGCCAGAGCAGCAAGAAGCAATTGACTTTGTCGGAACTGTTCTGGCCGATACAGAAGATACCTGGTCACAGGTGTTCCAGCAGCAGCTGAATCAGCAGTACACTCCCCCTAAACTGGTACTCTTCAGCGGTGTGGTGAACTCAGGTTGTGGTGCGGCGCAATCCGCCATGGGGCCGTTTTATTGTCCGGCAGATCAGAAAGTGTATATCGACACGACCTTCTTTAGGGATATGCGTAGCCAGATGGGCATTAGTGGTGAGCAGAATTCAACTGAGCTATCGCGTAATGATCAGGCTGGTGACTTTGCTCAAGCGTATGTCGTGGCACATGAGGTTGGACATCACATCCAGACCATCCTGGGTATTTCTTCTCAGGTACAGCAGGCACGCCAGCAAGCCACAAAGGCGCAAGCGAATCAGCTGTCAGTCTATCAGGAGCTGCAAGCCGATTGTCTGGCGGGAGTATGGGCTTATCATAATCATGAGCGTACCCAATTCCTGGAACAGGGTGATGTACAGGAAGCCATGGATGCAGCGCATAAAATTGGTGATGACTATTTACAGAAAAAAGCCCAAGGACATGTGGTGCCAGATAGCTTTACTCATGGGACCAGTGCGCAGCGCGTGCAATGGTTTAATACCGGCCTGAAATCTGGTCAAATGGCAGATTGTGATACTTTTAATAAAGGCATTTAATATCGTAAAGGTATTTAGATCTATTTAAAGTGCCAAATGAAATGAAAAAGGAGCAGTTGCTCCTTTTTCTTAAGCATAGAAAAACTTATTTATTCAGAAATCGCTGAAAATTCCTGATCAGCTTGAAGCTGACAAATAAAGCAGCTAAAGCAAATAAGCTAATACCAAAGACTACATATTTCAGCCCAGCAATGTCCTGCTGATAAAATTGCTGGATCTCATTAGCAGAATAGGAAAATTCTGAAACCTGACCAGTGCGGCTATCTTTATATTTAACCTGTTGAATATAAGAAAACTGACCTGCCTTAAACAGTTTTACCTGATCAATCTGACGGGTATGAGACTGATTAAAATCATCGCTACACAACGCCGTATAATGGGTACAACTACTTTTGGAAATATAGCCATTTCCTGCAATCAGGACAAAAATGGCATGATCTGGTTTCTGGTTATTGGACAGCAAAACATACTGCTGATCTGGTGAGCTGGTTAAGTTAACTAACTTGCCTTGTTGATAATACTGCTCGGCCTGCATGATCTCCTGAATTTTGGCAAAACAGGTAAAACACAATGCAAGCGTGACCAAAAAAATCACAGTAGCAAGAAAAAGACGGAAAACAAGTTTAACGGTTTGATGCATGGGAGAAGGATTCAGAAGAACTGGTAAAAGAATACAGCAAAGTACTAAGATAGAATTGTATGATAAACCACCATTTGGAACTATTGAAAAGAAACTTAACTAAATAGCAAAATAAACAGGATTAAAATTATTTCATCCAGAAATGCTTTTTCATTTGATATTTTATTTTTAAATAAGCCAAATCACTCATTTTCAGGAATGAGGCGCGCTTTAAGGGAACCCATGGGCAATTTCTTTTTCTTGCAACTTTTGACCGTTGTTTTTGCATTATCTATTGCCACGACATTATTTAATAAAAGAGTGCTAGGTTTTCCTCAAGCGATTGGTGTTCCGATTGTTTCTGCAATTTTTGTATTTATCCTGCAATGGGGCGCGAGCCTGCTGCAGGGCAATCCTTTTTTCAGTATCAATATTGCCAATATTGAAAATGCAGTCCGGCATATCGATTTTTATGATTTTCTGATTAACGGCGTCATCTGTTTTATTTTGACCTCATCTGCGCTGAAATTTAAGGTTTCCGATTTGCGCAATCACTGGCGTCCGATCGGAATTCTAGCCAGTCTGGCGCTGGTGATCTGTGCAGTCTTGTTTGGTCTAGTCCTGTATGGTTACCAGTTCCTGATCGGTAAGCATGTTGATCTGTTGGTATTGCTATTACTGGGTGCAGCATTAGGTGCAACGGACCCGATCGGAATTAAAGGGGTGCTCAGTTCAGTTCGTGCACCGCATCACTTAATGGTAAAACTGGAAGGTGAGTCATTGTTTAACGATGCGATGTGTATTGCCTTGTTTATGACGCTTTTGAATGTATTACAGGGTGAGAACTTTACTTTATTGGGCGTACTGCAAACACTGCTCTACGAAATTGTGGTGGCTGTATTCATTGGCGTGGTATTCGGTTGGGCAATCCTACGCATTCTTCGCGGCAAACATGAAATGGAATCCCTGATTCTAACCACTGCATTACTGGCTTGTGGTTCCTATCTAGTGGCCTTGCTAGCGCATGCTTCTGCACCAATTGCCTGTGTGATTGGAGGCCTGATCGTTGGTAATAAATGGAAGGAAATTCTGGCAGATGCCGATATTGGTGATGTGAACCATTTCTGGCATACGGTTGAAGGAATTATTAACTCTTTCCTGTTTACCCTGATTGGTCTTGAACTGTTTATTCTGGATTTAAGCACTAGCCTGATTCTGGGTGGAATCGTGGCTTTTATTATTCTGCATGTAGTGCGTTTCGCAGCAAACTTCCTGTCTTTTTCAATG
Organism: Acinetobacter sp. VT 511; assembly: GCF_001077515.1. Taxonomy (NCBI): domain Bacteria; kingdom Pseudomonadati; phylum Pseudomonadota; class Gammaproteobacteria; order Moraxellales; family Moraxellaceae; genus Acinetobacter; species Acinetobacter sp. VT 511. The sequence continues at coordinate 36,474 of NZ_LFRE01000081.1, forward strand.
TTTCCACATCTGCGTAAAAAACGTTATAACGGCAGTCTTGCAATTCTCTCTTGGGGTGGTGTCCGTGGTGGAATTTCTTTAGCTTTGATTCTGGCTGTTGCCAATGTTCCGCAACTAAAAGAGTACAGCAGTATTCTGGTCGGTTATACCTTTATTGTGGTGCTGTTATCCGGTGTGGTTTGTGGTCTAGGTTTACCAGCTGTAATGAATGCCTTTTATTATAATCCGAATGAAGAGAAAGAAGGCTGGAAAGGCTGGTATCAGCGGATGTGCCATAAAATGAACCGGAAAGGTTTCCAATACATTATCGGTGAAGATGCAAATGGCAATGAAATTATTACGGTGTACAAGCCTGAAAGCCTGATTGATGAAAAAGATGAAGATGGCGTAGCAGCAGTGCATAATCCTGAAAAAGTACACGAAGTGAAACGTCTGGAAAGTCCGGATAACTTCTAAAATAATTTTGATTTAAAAAAAGAGAATTTTTGGATTCTCTTTTTTTATTTCCTAGATATTAACTTGGTGAGTTTGAATCCAAATATTATGATCAAAGCAGCTTAAATGGATATATTGAAAATGCCAGCCAAACCCAGTGATGAACTTGCTCGAATGATTCTTGGTGTGATTGCATTAATCCCTCAAGGAAAAGTTGCTAGCTATGGTCAGCTGGCCCAGCTTGCAGGATTGCCACGCCATGCACGTCTGGTTGGACGAGTACTGAGAGAGATGGATGAAGCATCTGATCTGCCTTGGCATCGCGTCGTTAGTTCGCAAGGCAAAATCAGTGTGCAAAAACTGGATGAGCAGGGGATGAATATTCAGGCAAGTAAATTACTAGAAGAAGGCGTTGCAGTTATTAAGGGTAAAATTAATCTGAAACTTTACCAATGGGATGGCAGCATCCAATAAAAATACCCCATGTGTACATAAGGTATTTTGAAGAGGATAAAATAATAATTTATGCCTGACCACGAACCACAAGCACTGGAACATCGGACTGTCCTAGAATGCTTTGAGCTACACTGCCAAGGAAGAATTTCTTGAACCCGGTACGGCCATGTGATCCAATCACAATCAGGTCGGCACCTAAAGTTTTTGCTGCTTTGGCAATCTCGGTATTTACCACCTGACCTTCCAGCAACTGGGTATCTACCTGTACACCAGCTGTTTCGAAACGTTTTTTCGCTTCATCCAGGTTTTGCTGGATTGCAGTACGTGCACGTTCAATTAAATCATTGGTTTGTGCTGCGGTAATGTATTCAGCCGCAATATAAGGGTCTAAGGTCATCACCTGAACTACAGTGATTTTACCGTTAAAAGTTTTCGCCAGTTGTACTGCCTGATCTACCGCAGCATAAGCCGTTTCTGAACCATCAATTGGAACTAAAATATGTTGAAAAGCCATGGTCATTCTCCACATGTATTTATGGGTATTATAAAAATTTTAAACAATGCCTATGATCCGTCGGGCATGGTGTTTTTTAAATAATAACGCTAATTAGGTTAAAATAAAACCAAGTAAATCCATATGGTTAAATAATGTTTTAGTAAAAATATTTTTTATAAATTATTGTTTTATATTAAAAATAATAAACTATAAATTCGTTTGAATTTTAAATGCTTCAAGCTGTCAGACTAAGGTCGCGCCTAATAGATCATCTGCATTATTCACATTGAATTTGTGTCGTATCTATTTTAAATTTTGATGCGAGCCGTTGATACTGTTGTTGAATAGAGGCATTGGCTGATCCATAAATTTGTTGTTGAAGTTGGGAGATTTTGGATTCTGTAATGTGTATGCGTGCAAAATGCAGGGCGATTTGGTTTTCTTGGGTAACTTTCATTTGTTTAGTTGCATCATATTCAGCAAAATGCTTCAGTTTTTGCTGTGCTTTACTCAGTTGAACCAAACTTCGTTTTTGTTGCATGCTCATAAGTTGATGATTATTAATCCAATGTGCAACATCACGGCGTACACCGTTATAATCCACCATAAGTGGTGAAATCAATTGGCAAGAACTCAGGTTGAGTGCCGTAGAAATGGTCAAGAAAATTTTAGTTTTAATCATATCTGAGTAACTTAAAACGGTTTTAAAATTCATATTAATACGTGAAATACATAATAAAAACTGATTTTGGTTAAAGTTTGATGCAAATACACGCATTTGCCTAAAGACTGAACATTTGTGAATTAAAATGCTTGACGGGGAATGCGGAAGTTACGATAATGCGCACACAGTTTACGGCTATGTAGCTCAGTTGGTTAGAGCACCGCACTCATAATGCGGGGGTCACAAGTTCAAGTCTCGTCATAGCCACCATTTTTATAGACCAAGCTCTCAGCTTGGTCTCTTTTTTTGTGTCAAATAAATATATTCAAGCCTATAAAATTGTTGCACTATTCTTGTTAATTTAAATTTTCCAGCGCCAACTTATTAATATATTTGAGTTATACATTTATCTTAAATCACTACCAATAAAAAAACGCCTAAGCGGACTTGGGCGTTTTTCTGAATAAACAGGGTTAAATCAGATACCCGCTTTCCATCCATTTACGATTGGGTAGCGACGTTCGCGGCTGAAAGCACGTGAGCTGATACGAGGACCTATCGCACCTTGACGACGTTTATATTCATTCACGTCAACCAGACGAATCACACGTTTTACCACTTCTTCCTCAAAGCCTTTCTCAATGATGTCATCCTGACTCATGTCTTCTTCGATATAAGAGTAAAGGATTGCATCCAATACTTCATATGGAGGTAATGAATCCTGATCAACCTGATCTGGGCGTAATTCTGCCGAAGGTGGACGGGTAATCACACGCTCAGGAATCACTGGTTTGTCTGCAATACTGTTACGATATTTCGCCAGTTCAAACACAATAGTCTTATACACATCTTTCAGTACTGAGAAGCCACCAACCATGTCACCGTACAGAGTGCAATAACCCACAGCTACTTCTGATTTATTGCCCGTCGATAGTACCAGGTTGCCAAATTTATTCGACAAAGCCATCAATAGTGTGCCACGTGAACGAGCCTGCAGATTTTCTTCAGTTGCATCCACTGGAGCATCACCGAAGAACGGATACAGGGTTTGCAGGAAACCATTTACGATCGGGTTGATCTCGGCAATACCAAAAGTCACGCCCAGTGTTTTCGCCTGTTCAGCTGCATCTTCCACACTGATCTGAGCCGTATAGGTGTAAGGCATCATTACCGCTTGTACTTTATCTGCACCGATGGCATCTACAGCAATCGCAAGTGTCAAGGCAGAATCAATGCCACCAGACAGACCTAGAATTACACCCGGGAAGCCAGAACGTTGTACATAATCGCGTGTTGCCATGACCAGGCTTTGATAGATCTCTGCCATGGTGTCAAGAGTAGGGGTAATGCTGGTTTTGCTAAACGCAAGGTTAGTTGCATCATATTCAGCAATAGATAGATTTTCCTGGAAACTTGCTGCTTGCAGCGCAACTTCACCAGATTTATTCAGTACGAAACTCGTACCGTCAAAAACAAGATCATCATGACCGCCGACCTGGTTGCAATATACCAGGTTGATATTGAGCTGTTTAACCAAAGCTGCCATGGTTTCAATACGGTGCTGTGGCTTACCGACTTCATATGGAGAAGAGTTCAGTACCACCACAGTATCAACATTCAGCTGAGCCAGCTGTTGAACAACATTCAGAGACCATACATCTTCGCAGATCAGTACTCCAAATTTATGACCGAGGTATTCAAATACCAGGTGTTGATGACCTTCATTAAAATAACGCTTCTCATCAAATACAGCATAGTTTGGTAAAGTCTGCTTGTTATAAATTCCCAATACCTGACCGTCTTTCATCACTGCAGCAGAGTTAAAACGCTGACCATCTTCAGTCTGGTTGACAAAGCCAAAGACCATTACGATATCTTTGACTTGTGCCAGTTGATCAAATGCCTGTTGGGTACGTTTAGTCAAGCTTGGACGCAGAATCAAGTCATCTGCAGGGTAGCCCAGAGTCGAAAGTTCTGGAAAGATAATCAGGTCAGCATTGCCTTTTTTAGCCAGATTGGCCTGTTCGATCATTTTTTGCGTATTTGCATCGATATTGCCAACATGTGGAGAGAATTGAGCAAGGGCAATTTTAAAACTTTTCATTCCAACTAAATCCTAATCCTGATAGATTTTTTGCACTAATCGGCTATTGTTTAAAATTATAGTTATTTAGCCGAATGCAATCTGGTACTTACATAATGCCAAATGGCGAGAAACATAAACACAATAATAAAAGCTTGATACCTAATCTCATTTTTGGAAATAAAATATCATACAAGAGTTATTCTATCGAAATTTGAAGCAGATGCTAGCGTTGTTTGCATAGATTTATTGTTGAAATGCAACTGGATGATTAAAAATAAAGGGATCACATATTGTTTTGTATCGAATCTGCCTGGCCAGGGCGAAAAGATTTATATATAAAAATTTTAATATATTACTCTCTAATCCGTTTCCTGAATGATATTTGGCAGCTTTTGAAGATAAATATCACGTGCAATATCACCTTGCTGCTCAATATTGTAGGTCCAGAAAGACTTGCCGGGAATATAGGAGTATTGATAAGGATTATAGCGGCCAAAACTCAAAAAATAAGCGGTTTGTAATATCGCGCCACGCAATACCACATTAATGCCATGCTGATGTTGGAAAATATGCGTCATCTCATGAATAAACACTGCACGATAACTTGCAGTCTCTTTGGAATAATCATCTTTAAAAAGTGCATTGCGTACATGAATATATCCACTAGGTGCCATCAGAATATGCTTGGGTTGCCACGGCAGGAAAGGATGGTTCATAACATGCACCTTGCCGTAATCAATCCGGTCTCCAAACACTGAACGGCACATCTGGATTTCGCCCACAGTCAGCTGACGGCATTTAAATTGTGGAAATCGGATCAGTCTTAACAGCAGGACTAAAAAACGATAGGGCATAGTATTTATGAATAGTCAGGATGACCTGATTATAACGGGATTATAGGCTTGGATTTGTAAGCATCTTTATCATTCTATTTAAGACAATAATCTCAACTTTTTATTTGCTGCTGTGCTTAATATTTTCATTGCCCATAAAAAACCGCCCGAAAGGGCGGTTTTTTGGGTCTTTCGACGCGATTCGAATTAACGAGCGATATCGCGTTGAGTTTCGCCAGTATAAAGCTGACGAGGACGACCGATCTTGTAAGGACCGCTGTGCATTTCTAACCAGTGGCTGATCCAACCAACTGTACGTGCAAGCGCAAAGATCACAGTAAACATTTCTGTTGGGATACCAATCGCTTTAAGGATGATACCTGAGTAGAAGTCTACGTTAGGGTAAAGGTTACGTTTGATGAAGTATTCGTCAGAAAGCGCGATACGTTCAAGTTCCATAGCAAGAGCAAGCTGTGGATCGTTGATGCCAAGAGCACCAAGAACTTCGTCACAAGTTTCTTTCATTACTTTCGCACGTGGATCGAAGTTTTTGTACACACGGTGACCGAAGCCCATGAGTTTAACTTCTTTAGTTTTCACTTTTTCCATGAAGCCAGCAACGTTTTCTACAGTGCCGATTTCATCCAGCATCTTAAGAACAGCTTCGTTCGCACCACCGTGAGCAGGACCCCAAAGTGCAGAGATACCAGCAGCGATACATGCATATGGGTTAGCGCCAGTAGAACCAGCTAAACGTACTGTAGAAGTAGAAGCATTTTGTTCGTGGTCAGCGTGAAGTGTGAAGATACGGTCCATTGCTTTCGCAAGGATTGGATCTACTTTGTAGTCACGGTCTGCTGGAGTAGCAAACATCATGTACAGGAAGTTTTCAGCGTAAGTCAAATCGTTACGTGGGTAAACGAATGGTTGACCAACAGTGTATTTGTAGCTCCAAGCTGCCAAAGTAGGAATCTTAGCGATTAAACGAATCGCAGTGATTTCACGATGGTTAACATCTTCGATGTCCAGATTATTGTGATAGAACGCAGACAACGCACCAACAACACCAACCATGATTGCCATAGGGTGAGCATCACGACGGAAACCGTTATAGAAGCGGCTTACTTGATCGTGAACCATAGTGTGGTTACGAACTTTAGCGTCGAATTCTTCTTTTTGCTCAGCTGTTGGAAGCTCGCCATTAAGAAGTAAGTAGCAAGTTTCTAGGTAATCAGCTTTAGTTGCTAACTGGTCAATTGGGTAGCCACGGTGTAAAAGAACACCTTTATTACCATCGATGAAAGTGATTTTAGACTCGCATGCAGCTGTTGCCATAAAACCAGGATCAAAAGTAAAGTGACCTGCAGCCAACACATCTTTAACGTCGATTACATCTGGGCCCAATGTGCCGCTGTAAATTGGTAATTCAATTTCTTTGCCATCAAGCTGTAAAACGGCTTTCTTGCCAGTTGCTTCAGACATTCAATAGATCTCCTGTCCTGGTGAATGTTTATCCGAGTTGTCTATCAATCTTTTAATGTACAAAACGGACGGATCAAAAATTTGCTATAAGATTAGTGAGTACTGAAATTTTGTCAATTATACTTATGGATAAAAAATGACGTTACACAGCGGCTTAGTCACATAATCTCTGTATAAAAAGCTTTATTAAAATCACAGCATCAACGCGCTATAATAAGATAAAACATGCAGGAGGTGCAGAAAAAAATGCATTGTTTGCAGCAATAATCATCATCTTTTAATCGTAAAAAAATGTTTAAAATGATTAGGTTTATAATGATAAAGTGGCTAAAACTATATAAATTTCACTACTTACAGCTTTTTCAAGGGTTGGTAGTTTTTGTCAGGTCTTATAAATAAAAGCACTTAATAGAATATTTGGAAATGTCTGTTTGATTAAAAAATGACTTATTTTTGCTCGATTAAATCATGCTAATTTGATTTATTTGGAGACCTGTTTCACATTTTTAAGTTGAATAGCATAAAGTGGTACTGAAATGCGTTTTATCTGCCTAAGTGACGTATTCATTCAACTATTATAAAGATAGTTTTGTATTCACCATTTGGCTTATCGTAAATCTTTAAAAAATAGAGGGTTCTGTATAGTTTGAGTGATATTTTCAATCGAGCACTAAGTGCTTGAATCTTCACCTTTAGTCTAAAGAACAGATGTTTCTAATATATATCCATATCGGACTAAATTAATCGGCTTTATTATTTAAAAACATATATATAAGTATTGATTGAAGGCAATTATAAAATTATTGCAGATTAATCTTATTGTTAATGATTCTTATTTAAAGGATTTTTAGCCAAAAAGCTTATGAGAGTTGTTTGTATTTTGATAGTGAGCGTTTTATAATTCAGTGTCGTTTTACGTTTAAGCATGTATTTGCCTAATCAATGCCAGCTTTCCTTCGAATTAATTCCAACAAACTCCGGATGGAGTTTTTAACTACAGGATGCCCGCTGTGAAAAGCAACAGACCTGTCAATTTGTCCATGGGTCAAGTTTTAGAAGTAAACTTAAAATCACCTGTGGCTATTGCATCAATTCTACACCGTCTTTCTGGTGTGATCGTATTCTTACTCGTACCGGTCCTTTTATGGATTTTAGACAAGTCATTGTCTTCGCCTGAAGGTTTTGCTCAAGTGCAAGAAATCTTTAACGGTTTCATCGTGCGTTTTGTTGTATGGGTATTTGTAGCCGGCTTAATCTATCATACGTTTACTGGTATTAAGCACTTACTTGCAGATGTTGGCGTTGCAGAAGAACTGCAAAGCGGCCGTACTGCAGCTACTATTTCATTAATCTTGTCTGCGATCGGTATTGTTGCAGCATTTGTATGGATCGTACTCTAATGAAAAGTGCTACTGGTTTAACGGGTTCAGGTTCTCGCGATTGGTTTCTTCAACGTGTGAGTGCAGTGGTTCTAGCTGTGTATACTGTTATCGTTTTGGGTTGGATTCTACTGAATGGTGGCTTCAACTTTGAACAGTGGTACGGCTTTATGATGACTACACCAATGAAGATTTTGTCTTTATTGGCAGTATTCTCTCTTGTTGCACACGCATGGATTGGCATGTGGCAGGTTTTCACTGACTATGTGACTACTCGTCAAATGGGTCCATCAGCATCAGGTTTACGCATTGTATTGACTTCAGCAGTGATTATCGCTGTATTAGCATACGCAATCTGGGCAATCCAGATTTTCTGGGCTTGATAGGAAGAGATCATGGGCGCAATTAACCCTAAAGAAGATTACACAAATATTCCACATGAAACTTTCGATGCTGTCATCGTGGGTGGCGGTGGTTCAGGTATGCGTGCATCTTACCAACTTGCTCAAGCTGGTTTAAAAGTTGCTGTACTGACTAAAGTATTCCCGACACGTTCACACACTGTTGCGGCACAGGGTGGTATTGGTGCATCTCTTGGTAATATGCAAGAAGATAACTGGCACTACCACTTCTATGACACAGTTAAAGGTTCTGACTGGTTAGGTGACCAGGACGCGATCGAGTTTATGACGCGTGAAGCACCTCAAGTGGTATATGAATTAGAACATTTAGGTATGCCATTTGACCGTAACGCAGACGGTACGATTTACCAACGTCCATTCGGTGGTCACTCTGCAAACTACGGTGAAAAAGCGGTTCCTCGTGCATGTGCTGCAGCTGACCGTACAGGTCACGCACTTCTTCATACGCTTTATCAAAGCAACGTGAAAATGGGTACACAATTCTTCGTAGAATGGATCGCACTTGATTTGATCCGTAACGAAGCTGGCGATGTATTGGGTGTAACTGCTATCGATCAGGAAACTGGTAAAATTGCAGTATTCCAGGCGAAAGCTACTCTATTTGCTACGGGTGGTGCGGGTCGTGTTTACCGTGCATCTACTAACGCGTATATCAATACTGGTGACGGTCTTGGTATGGCAGCTCGTGCAGGTATTCCATTACAAGATATGGAATTCTGGCAGTTCCACCCTACAGGTGTTGCGGGCGCAGGCGTATTGCTAACTGAAGGTTGTCGTGGTGAAGGTGCAATCCTTCGTAACAAAGATGGCGAACCGTTCATGGAACGTTATGCTCCAACTTTGAAAGACTTGGCACCACGTGACTTCGTATCACGTTCTATGGACCAAGAGATCAAAGAAGGTCGTGGCTGTGGTCCTAAAGGTGATTATATCCTTCTTGATATGACGCACCTGGGTGCGGATACCATCATGAAACGTCTTCCATCTGTATTTGAGATTGGTAAGAAATTCGCGAACGTTGACATCACTAAAGAGCCAATTCCTGTAGTACCAACAATCCATTACCAAATGGGTGGTATTCCTACGAATATTCATGGTCAGGTTGTTGTTCCAGAGTCTCCAGAAACTGAAGCACTGGTTACTCACTACGACAAAAACACTGATACATACTCTACTAACCAAGAAGGCCGTAACTTCACTAAACCAGTGAAAGGTTTCTATGCGATTGGTGAATGTTCTTGTGTATCTGTACATGGTGCAAACCGTCTAGGTACAAACTCACTGCTTGACTTGGTTGTATTTGGTAAGGCTGCCGGTCAGCACATCATCGATTATGTGACTAAACACCACGGTGATGAATATGAACCGCTTCCTACAACTGTACTTGAGCAAACTGTTGCACGTATTCGTAAACTTGACGAATCAACTACAGGTGAAAATGCTCAAGAAGTTGCTGATGCGATTCGTGACATCGTTCAAGACCACGCTGGTGTATTCCGTACATCTGCACTTCTTGAAGAAGGTGTGAAACAGATTCTTGCAATTGAACCGCGCGTGCGCAACATTCACTTGAAAGACAAATCTAAAGTATTCAACACAGCACGTATTGAAGCACTTGAAGTTGAAAACTTGTATGAAGTTGCTAAAGCGACTCTAATTTCAGCTGCAGCGCGTAAAGAATGCCGTGGTGCGCATACGGTAGTAGACTTTGAAGAGTCTCCTGACCATCCTGCATACCCATACGGTCGTCGTGATGATGAGTGGATGAAGCACACATTATGGTTCTCTGCGGACAACCGTCTTGAGTACAAACCAGTGCGTTACCGTCCATTGTCGGTTGATGCAATTCCACCTAAACCACGTACATTCTAATTCGGAGAAGTAAGATGAGTAGAGGTACTCGTACATTTAATATCTACCGCTACGATCCTGATAAGGATGCAGCACCGTACATGCAAACTTTTAAACTGGAATTGACTGACAAGCACCGTATGTTGCTTGACGCACTTCTGGCATTAAAAGTACAAGACGAATCTTTAACGTTCCGTCGCTCATGTCGTGAAGGTATTTGTGGTTCTGATGGTGTAAACATCAATGGTAAAAACGGTCTTGCATGTCTGTGGAACCTGAATGATTTACCAGAAACAATCACAATCCGTCCACTGCCAGGTCTTCCAGTAGTTAAAGACCTTGTTGTAGACATGAATCAGTTCTACGATCAGTACAACAAAATTCATCCGTTCTTGATCAACAATCAGCCTGCACCGCCTAAAGAGCGTCTGCAGTCTCCTGAACAACGTGAACATCTTGATGGTCTGTATGAATGTATTCTTTGTGCATGCTGTTCAACTTCATGTCCGTCATTCTGGTGGAATCCTGATAAGTTCTTGGGTCCTTCAGCATTGTTGAATGCTTACCGCTTCATCATTGACTCACGTGATACAGCAACTCAAGAGCGTTTGGCTCGTCTTGACGACCCATTCTCGCTGTTCCGTTGTAAAGGCATCATGAACTGTGTATCTGTATGTCCTAAAGGCTTGAACCCTACCAAAGCAATCGGTCACATCCGTAACATGCTTCTAGATATGGCTGGCTAATTCAGACTGCGAATAACAGTTTGTCAAAAAAGCACACCACTTGGTGTGCTTTTTGCTTTATAGGGGCGCTGAAAAGGGTAAGACTAGTCGAAAAGCAGGTGTTATCAGCAGGAGTTCTGGTGCAATCATAAAGGGTGATGAATCATTTCAGAGCATTTTACTCAGGTTTGTGCACTAATATGATGTAGTTCGATTTATTTATGATTTTTAGATGTAAAACTGACCTGAAAAAGATTCCCGATAATGTTATTATATAACGCAAGATTGCAAAGGGAGTGGATTGGAAGATTTACTCTCTTTTTGTTTATCAGTGGTATGGTGGATGGATGTAGGACTTTAGTCTACGGAGATTGTATTTTTCATTTAAAGCTCCCTATGTTAGAGTAATTTCTGGTTGATGTATTTGACTAAAAAACACACATTTCTCGTCAAAAAAATCAATTGATTAGTCGAGATCGTGATAGCATTTAGCATAAGATTATATCCAAAAAATGTAAGGATTAATGTACACTTTTTAAACACGGAAAAACCTGCGACTGGTATATAAAGGTAAGTTAGAGTCGCTTTAGAAAAAATACAGCTTAAGCCTTTGTTTTTTCTAAGTCGATTTGCAAAAAAATTGCTCGGTTTTTATCGGGTATTCGATGAGTGATGATGCCGCTGAGGGGCGTTATTGTTCATTAAACATATCAAGAGTTGCTCTTGGTGTGGTGATAGCGCCTCATGGCTTATGCCTTATGGGGGACTAATGTCATCTTACCAATTTGACATTACTAATCCTGGGTTTTGCTTAAAAAGCATCCTGAAAATGTTTTTGCAATAGGAAATGGGTCCACAAATGCAAGAAGTTGCTGACGCTCTGCGTCTTGACACTGAACTTAGCGCTGATAGTGCAGCGTATATTGAAGAACTTTATGAGCAGTATCTGACCGCTCCAGACTCAGTGGGTGCTGACTGGCAGGAATACTTCGGTAAGTTCCCTAAAGGTGACCAACCACACAGCAATGTACGTGAGCAATTCCTACTGTTAGGTCGTAATTCAAGCCGTGTTCAGCCTGTCATTCAAGCGACAGTAAGTTCTGATCACGAGCGTCGTCAAATTGGCGTATTACAACTCATTGCGGCTTATCGTAACCGTGGTCACCAGAAAGCTAAATTAGATCCATTAGGTCTTGCAAAACGCGAACAAGCATTTGACTTAGAACTGGATGCACATGGTTTAACCAAGTCTGATTTAGACACAGTATTCAATACTGGTAATCTTGCGATCGGTAAAGAAGAAGCAACGCTTGCTGAAATTCTTGCTGCATTAGAGTCTACATACTGCGGTACTGTTGGTTCAGAATACATGCACATCGTTGACACCAAGGAAAAACGTTGGATTCAACAACGTCTTGAAGGTGCACGTGGCCAGTTTGGTTTCAACACACAACAGAAAAAACATGTACTTGAACGTTTGACTGCAGCTGAAGGCTTAGAAAAATACTTAGGTAATAAATTCGTTGGTGCAAAACGTTTCGGTGTTGAAGGCGGTGAGTCTTTCATTCCGATGGTTGATGCAGTGATTCAACGTGCAGGTTCTGTTGGCTGTAAAGAAGTTGTAATCGGTATGCCACACCGTGGCCGTCTGAACCTTCTGGTTAACATCATGGGTAAAAACCCGGCTGACCTGTTTGGCGAATTCGAAGGTAAGTCTCTTCATAAGAAAGGTTCTGGTGACGTTAAGTATCACCAAGGTTTCTCGTCTAACGTAATGACTCCAGGTGGCGAAGTACACTTGGCATTGGCGTTTAACCCATCACACCTTGAAATCGTTGGACCGGTAGTTGAAGGTTCGGTACGTGCTCGTCAGGTACGTCGTAAAGACATCGGTGGTGATGACGTATTACCAATCATCGTTCACGGTGATGCAGCATTTGCAGGTCAAGGTGTCAATCAGGAAACCTTCCAGATGTCACAAACGCGTGGCTACACCGTTGGTGGTACAGTGCACATTGTTGTGAACAACCAAGTTGGTTTCACCACTTCTGATCCACGTGATGCACGTTCTACAGAATACTGTACTGACATCGCGAAAATGATTCAGGCACCGATCTTCCATGTCAATGGTGATGATCCGGAAGCTGTATTGTTTGTTGCTCAGCTTGCACATGATTTCCGTCATACTTTCCGTAAAGACGTGGTTATCGACATGTTCTGTTATCGTCGTCGTGGTCACAACGAAGCGGATGAACCAGCTGCAACTCAGCCAATGATGTACCAAGTCATCAACAAGAAAGCGACGACTCGTACTTTGTATGCTGACAAACTTGTTCAAGAAGGCATCCTTGACCGCGCAACTGCAGATCAAATGGTTGAAAACTATCGTTCAGACCTTGAAGCAGGTAAACACGTTGCCAATGCCTTGGTATTAGAGCCGAACAAGAAAATGTTCGTAGACTGGTCTCCGTACTTAGGTCACGACTACACAGACGAGTGGGATACAACTTGTGATCTAGAACGTCTTAAAGAACTTGGTCGTAAAATGCGTGAGCTTCCAGAAGGCTTCGTGATGCAGCGTCAGGTTTCTAAAGTGATTGATGACCGTCTGAAAATGCAGACTGGTGAAATGCCATTGAACTGGGGTGCTGCTGAAACTCTAGCATATGCATCGCTTCTAGACGATGGCTACTTGGTTCGTTTAACTGGCGAAGACGTGGGTCGCGGTACCTTCTCACACCGTCATGCAAAACTGCATAACCAGGTAGATGGCTCAACCTATATTCCACTTTGTCATATCAAAGAGAATCAGCCACGCGTTGCGATCTATGATTCATTATTGTCTGAAATGGCAGTATTGGCATTTGAATACGGCTATGCGACGACTCTTCCTAAGAGCTTGATCATCTGGGAAGCTCAGTTTGGTGACTTCGCGAACTGTGCACAGGTTGTGATCGACCAGTTCATCTCATCTGGTGAAACCAAGTGGGAACGTGTATGTGGTCTGACTATGCTTCTACCACACGGCTTCGAAGGTCAAGGTCCAGAGCATTCATCTGCACGTCTTGAGCGCTTCCTGCAGTTATGTGCAGAAGACAACATGCAAGTGATGACTCCAACTACACCTGCACAGATCTTCCATGCATTACGTCGTCAGGCAATCCGCCCAATCCGTAAGCCAATGATCATCATGTCGCCAAAATCATTACTGCGTCACAAGTTAGCTGTGTCTAACCTTGATGAACTTGCAAGCGGCACATTCCAGACTGTGATCGATGAAGTAGATAACATCAACAAATCAGACGTAACTCGTCTGGTGCTGTGTGGTGGTAAGGTTTACTACGACCTAGTTGAAAAACGTCGTGAAAAAGAATTGAACAATACAGCGATTGTTCGTATTGAACAATTATATCCGTACCCAGAAGCACGTCTTGCTGAAGTTCTTGCTCAGTATCCAAACCTGAAAGAGCTGGTTTGGGCTCAAGAGGAACCGAAGAACCAAGGTGCTTGGCTCTTCATCGCGCCACGTCTGTATGACGACGTAATGAAGTCTGGTAAACAGGTTCGTATTAGCTACGCTGGCCGTGAAGCTTCTGCTGCACCGGCGTGTGGTTCACCATATTTGCATGCAAAACAACAAGCTCAGCTCGTTAACGACGCTCTAGCGATCGATGCTGAATAATCCAGGAGATTCTAAGTAATGGCAACCGAAATTAAAGCACCGGTATTTCCAGAGTCAGTTGCGGACGGTACGATCGCAACTTGGCACAAACAACCAGGTGAAGCAGTATCACGTGATGAAGTGATCTGTGATATTGAGACTGATAAAGTTGTTTTAGAAGTTGTTGCTCCTGCTGACGGTACAATTGCATCAATCATCAAAAATGAAGGCGACACAGTGCTTTCTGCTGAAGTGATTGCTCAATTTGAAGAAGGTGCTGTTTCTGGCGCTACACAAACTCAAGCAGTTCAATCTGAAGAGAAAGTTGAGCAAGCTGCTGCACAAACTGAAGCGGGTAATTCGCCGATTGTTGAGCGTACTCAAGTTGCTGACCAGGCACCTGCAGTACGTAAAGCTTTAACTGAATCTGGTATTGCTGCATCTGACGTATCTGGTACAGGTCGTGGCGGTCGCATCACCAAAGAAGATGTTGCAAACCACCAAGCGAAACCAGCAGCACCTGCTGCTGCACCGCTGAGCGTTGCAGTTGGTGAGCGTATCGAAAAACGTGTACCTATGACTCGTCTACGTAAACGTGTTGCTGAACGTCTGCTTGCTGCGACTCAAGAAACAGCAATGTTGACTACGTTCAACGAAGTAAACATGAAACCAATCATGGAAATGCGTAACCAGTACAAAGATGCGTTTGAAAAACGTCATGGTGCGCGTCTTGGCTTTATGTCATTCTTCGTTAAAGCAGCGACTGAAGCGCTTAAACGCTACCCAGCAGTGAATGCGTCTATCGATGGTGACGACATCGTTTACCATGGTTACTATGACATCGGTGTAGCGGTTTCTTCTGACCGTGGTCTGGTGGTTCCTGTACTTCGTGATACAGACCGCATGAACTATGCTGAAGTTGAAAATGGTATCCGTGCATACGCTGGTAAGGCGCGTGAAGGTAAACTTGCAATTGAAGACATGACTGGTGGTACTTTCACAATTACCAACGGTGGTACTTTCGGTTCATTGCTTTCAACTCCAATCTTGAACACGCCTCAAACTGCGATTCTGGGTATGCATAAAATCCAGGAACGTCCTATGGCAGTGAATGGTCAAGTTGAAATCTTGCCAATGATGTACCTTGCGCTTTCTTATGACCACCGTCTAATCGATGGTAAAGAAGCTGTAGGTTTCCTTGTAACAATCAAAGAATTGTTAGAAGAGCCAGCACGTCTTATCCTTGATCTATAATTTTAGTTTTTAAGAATAATCAGAGCGAGTTCGAAGCGATCCTTTGAACTCGTTTTTGGAGATACAAATGTCTCAGTTTGATTTAGTTGTAATCGGTGGTGGTCCAGGCGGCTATGAAGCTGCTATTCGTGCAGCTCAACTTGGTTTTAAAGTTGCGTGTATCGAAAAACGTATTCATAAAGGTAAACCTTCTCTAGGCGGTACTTGCTTAAACGTAGGTTGTATCCCTTCTAAGGCACTTCTGGATTCTTCTCACCGTTATGAAGATACTGTTCATCATCTAGATGATCACGGTATTACGACTGGTGAAGTCGCATTTGATTTGTCTAAAATGCTTGCGCGTAAAGATAAAATCGTAAACCAATTGACCATGGGTATCGACGGTCTGCTTAAAGGCAATGGCGTTGAATGGTTAAAAGGTACTGGTAAATTACTCGCTGGCAAAAAAGTTGAGTTTGTTTCACATGAAGGCGAAACTCAAGTTTTAGAACCTAAATACGTGATTCTTGCAACTGGTTCTGTGCCGGTAAATATTCCTGTTGCTCCTGTAGATCAAGACATTATTGTTGACTCTACTGGCGCGCTTGAATTCCAGGAAGTGCCTAAGCGTTTAGGTGTAATTGGTGCAGGTGTAATCGGTCTTGAACTTGGTTCAGTATGGCGTCGTCTGGGTGCTGAAGTTGTTGTATTTGAAGCAATGGATGCATTCTTACCAATGGCTGATAAAGCATTGGCAAAAGACTACCAAAAAGTATTGACGAAGCAAGGTCTGGATATCCGTGTTGGTGCGAAAGTATCTGGTACTGAAGTGAATGGCCGTGAAGTTACTGTTCAGTACACTCAAGGTGGCGAAGACAAAACTCAAACTTTCGACAAGTTGATCGTTTGTGTAGGTCGTCGTGCTTATGCTGAAGGTCTATTGGCTGAAGATTCAGGTATTAAATTGACTGAACGTGGTTTAGTTGAAGTAAACGATTGGTGTGCAACTTCTGTTGAAGGCGTATACGCGATTGGTGACTTGGTACGTGGTCCAATGCTTGCACATAAAGCAATGGAAGAAGGCGTAATGGCAGTTGAACGTATTCACGGTCACGCTGCACAAGTCAACTACGACACGATCATTTCTGTAATTTATACACATCCAGAAGCGGCGTGGGTAGGTTTAACAGAAGAGCAAGCGAAAGAAAAAGGCATTGAGGTGAAAACTGGTCAATTCGGTTTCGCTGCGAACGGCCGTGCAATGGCTGCTGGCGAAAATGCTGGTTTCGTGAAGTTTGTTGCTGATGCGAAAACAGACCGTCTACTTGGTATGCACGTGATTGGACCTGCTGCGTCTGACATCGTTCACCAAGGTATGATCGCACTTGAATTTGTATCTTCAGTAGAAGACTTGCAGTTGATGACTTTCGGTCACCCAACTTTCTCTGAAGTCGTACATGAAGCTGCTCTGGCAGTGGATGGTCGTGCAATTCACGCGATCCAGCGTAAGCGTAAGTAATAAAAAAGAGCGGCTTAGGCCGCTCTTTTTACATTTGATGGTTGTTTTTATTAGAACAATCATCTAAAAATAAAGATAAGAATCAAAACATCGTTTTAATAAATTCCAATATCGATGTTGCAGCGCCACAGGATATTGGACGCAGTAATAACAAAGTGAAAAAGTAGTAAAAGGTCAATCAATGAATTTACATGAGTATCAAGCAAAAGCGTTATTAAAAAAATATGGCATGCCAGTTCAGGAAGGTATTCTTGCGACAAATGCTGAAGAAACAGTGCAGGCTTTTCAACAGCTGGGCGGAAAATTTGCCGTATTAAAAGCCCAGGTGCATGCCGGGGGGCGTGGTAAGGCGGGTGGGGTAAAGGTAGTTAAATCTGCCGACGAAGCCGCTGAATATGCCAATCAAATTATTGGCTCACGTTTAGTGACTTATCAAACCGATGCCAATGGTCAACCAGTCAACAGCATTCTGGTCTCTGAAGATGTTTATCCGGTAGAGCGTGAACTTTATCTGGGTGCTGTGGTAGACCGTTCAACTCGCCGTATTACCTTTATGGCATCGACTGAAGGCGGTGTTGAAATTGAAAAAGTGGCAGAAGAAACGCCTGAAAAAATTATTAAAGTTGAAGTTGATCCACTCGTTGGTTTATTGCCGTTCCAGGCACGTGAAGTTGCATTTGCTTTAAACCTTAAAGATGGACAAATCAATCAATTTGTTAAAGTCATGACTGCAGCTTATCAAGCCTTTTTGGAAAATGATTTTGCTCTGTTTGAAATCAATCCGCTATCAGTCCGTGAAAATGGCGACATTCTTTGTGTCGATGCCAAAGTAGGGATCGATTCGAACGCGCTGTATCGTTTGCCTGAAGTGGCGGCACTACGCGATAAATCACAAGAGAATGAGCGTGAGCTAAAAGCCTCTGAATTTGATCTGAACTATGTTGCCTTGGAAGGTAATATTGGTTGTATGGTCAATGGTGCAGGTCTTGCGATGGCCACCATGGATATTATCAAGCTTTATGGTGGTCAGCCCGCTAACTTCCTCGATGTCGGTGGTGGTGCAACCAAAGAGCGGGTGATTGAGGCGTTCAAAATTATTTTGGCAGATACTTCTGTACAAGGTGTGTTGATTAATATTTTTGGTGGAATTGTACGTTGCGACATGATCGCTGAAGCAATTATTGCAGCAGTTCAAGAAGTAAATGTCACTGTGCCGGTTGTGGTTCGCCTTGAAGGGAACAATGCTGAGCTTGGTGCCAAATTACTGGATGAATCTGGTTTGAAATTAATTTCTGCAAATGGCCTGGCCGATGCTGCAGAAAAAATTGTTGCTGCAGTAAAAGCTTAAGGAGTATCACAATGAGCGTATTAATTAATAAAGACACCAAAGTTTTAGTTCAGGGTTTTACTGGTAAAAACGGAACTTTTCATTCCGAGCAGGCAATTGCTTACGGTACTAAAGTGGTCGGTGGGGTAACACCGGGCAAAGGTGGTCAATCACATCTGGATCTGCCAGTATTTAATACCATGCGTGAAGCGGTAACAGAAACTCAGGCCGATGCTTCTGTAATTTATGTACCTGCACCATTTGTATTAGACTCTATTGTGGAAGCGGTTGACTCAGGTATTGAGCTGATTGTAGTGATTACTGAAGGTGTACCAACACTGGACATGCTAAAAGCCAAGCGCTATCTGGAAACCAATGGTAATGGCACGCGTCTGATTGGCCCAAACTGTCCGGGTATTATTACGCCTGAAGAATGCAAAATCGGAATTATGCCAGGCCATATCCATAAGAAAGGCAAGATCGGGATTATCTCTCGTTCAGGTACTCTGACTTATGAGGCTGTATCGCAAACGACTAAACTGGGTCTAGGTCAATCGACGTGTATTGGTATCGGTGGTGATCCAATTCCAGGTATGAACCAGATTGACTGCTTGAAACTGTTTGAAGAAGACCCTGAAACAGAAGCTATTATCATGATTGGTGAGATTGGTGGTACAGCTGAAGAAGAAGCTGCTGAATATATTCAGTCTAATGTAACTAAGCCTGTGGTGGGTTATATTGCGGGTGTGACAGCACCGAAAGGAAAACGTATGGGACATGCCGGTGCGATTATTTCAGGTGGCAAAGGCACCGCGGAAGAAAAATTTGCAGCCTTTGAACGTGCTGGCATGGCTTATACCCGTAGTCCTGCTGAGCTTGGTTCGACCATGTATCAGTTGCTGAAAGATAAAGGCTTAATCTAAACAATAAAAGTCCAACATAAAGCCCTCTTATTGAGGGCTTTTTTTAGAAGAAATACATAATAGTTTGGTCTGACAGGATGAAATTGTGAGCTAAATCGCACTTTGTTATAATGTTTGTATAAATAAAATACATAACAAGACAAATGCCAATGCTAAATAACAATAACTATTACTCAATCGCCTATGTGTTGCTTGCTACAGGAATCAGCTTGAATCCTTTATATGCAGCTATTACAGACACGCAAAGGCATCAGGTGGTCAAGCAAATTAAGTCTGGGGATACCCAAAAAGGTCTTAAAATACTCGCAGAAATGGTACGCAAAGATCCTGCGAACATGAACCTGCTGGCTGACTTTATTTTGTTAAGCCGACAATATAATTCCCCCCTAATTCAGCAAGATTACAATCTGAATCACTTAAAAATTTCAACATATCCAGTCTATGGGCAACTGCCTCTGGTGATGTTATTGCGTGATCAGGGTAAATTTTTGCTGGCTGAACAATATGCAGCAAAATTTCAGAAAAACAGCACAAGTGATATTCCATGGGATTTATACCGTGGCATGTTGCTTGCGGAAAGTGGTCAGTTGGAGCAGGCAGAGCAACAAATCAGGAAAGTTGACCAGAAACAGCTGAATGCTGATCAGCTGGTACAATTGGCTTATACCTATCGCTTATTAAGACAACCTATACAGGCACTGAATACCGCAACTCGCGCTTTATCGATGAGTCGTTCGGAAAGTGTGCAGGAACAGTATGTGCTGGCTTTGGCAGCCAGTGCTGATTATGACAGTGCAAACCGTTATTTACAGCAGGAGGGTAAAGGGCAAAGTCGTCTCAAACATGAAGTACAGCTGATCAAGTTTAGTCAACATATTCGTAATGCCATTGATTTCTATAAAGTACAAAGTGAAAAGGATCAGGGCAAAATTGCCTATACAGAGCTGGATCAGGTGATTTCGGAAATGCAGGCTTATGAAAATGAGCTAGCCCAATATCCCGAGTTACGTCAAAGATTTTATTATGAATATATTTTTGCCTTAAGTGCACGGCAACGTTCTGCTGAAGCTTTGGCCCAACTGGCTAAAATCAATCAGCCGGTAGAACAGATGCCTGCCTATACCAGACATGCACTAGCTGATAGCTATTTGCGCAACCATAAACCAAAGCAGGCGGAAATATTGTACCGCAGTCTGTTTAAAGAAAAGAACTATGTGGACTATGACGTCTATGCAGGTCTGTACTATAGCTTGATTGAACAAGAAAAATTTAAAGCCGCTGATGAAGTAATTAAGGAAATGGATCAGCGCTTACCAATCTTCTTCTATAGTCAGGCTAAAGGTGTAGACCGTACGATTCATATGGACCGGGATGAGTATGTGATCTTAAGAGGTCTTCATTATAGTTATAAAAACCAGCTGGATAAGGCAGAACTGTATTTTCAGGACCTGGTAAATAAATCTCCAGGAAATCGTAATTACATCAATTATCTTGCGACTATACAGCGTTGGCGTGAAAAACCTTTGCAAGCACAGGCAACAGTTTCCTTACTCAATGGTACAGAGCCATCAACACAAGCCACCCGAATTAATAGCATGCAAAATGCACAAGCTGTCTTTGATGTGCAGACATGGCGTAGTAGCAATACTGATCTTTTAGAGCGGGCAGGAACTGATACCGGGGTAGTACGTAGTCATAAGGAGCTCAAAGATCGTGAGCGGTTTACCATTTCACATAATAGTCTTTATGCGAAAAGTGAAACGGATGATCAAGATCTGGTCAATAATCTGAATGGTTCTCGTGAGAAACAAAGCTGGACGCGACTCAATACCCCATGGTTTTCGGATTATTACCGTGCTTTTGTGGAGCATCAGTACCGTAGTGGAGAGTATGAAGAAGGTAAGCGAGATGATCAACGGATCGGTGTAGGACTGGAATGGGTCGATAACCGTAAGTATGCCACTATAGCACTTTCACAAGCGACCGAGGGTGATCGCTTTGGTGTGAATATAACCTGGAATCACTGGTTAAGTGATCACTGGAATTATGGTCTGGCTTATAACAGCCAAGCAGAGATTCCATTGCAGATACAGGATGAACATGAAGGGCAGTCTTATCGTTTCGACTTAAACTGGCAACAGCATGAATCTACAAAGGCTGGATTGAGCTATCAGTTTACTGCTATTGATGACGGAAATGAGCGTCAGGAACTAGGTACCTATTTCAAGCAACGTATTTTCCAGGCTCCACATCATTTAACCCATCTGAACTTATATGGATTTTGGTCATCGAATAAAGATGATGTAGAAACTTCCTATTTCAATCCATCTTCAAGTTGGAGTGCAGAAGCAGGTCTGGAACATGATTGGGTAACCTGGCGTAGTTATGATCAGTCGTTGACTCAACGTTTTTCATTAAATCTTGGTGTATTTGACCAGGAAGATTATGACTCAGGCCTGATTTATTTGGCGAAATATCAACACCTCTGGCAAATCACCAGAACTTGGTCCCTGAATTATGGGGTGTCCTATGGGCAACACCCTTATGACGGTGAAGATGAAAATAGACTCGAAGCAAGTTTTGGATTTGAAGGGAGATTCTAATGAAAACAATAAAAAATACACTCGCTCTATTAGGATGCTTAACTCTTTTTATGGCATATACTCATGCTGAAAATAAAGCGATGGATCTGCCTGAAAACCAGTTCGTAACACTCACTTTTCATGATGTCAGGAATGATGTAGCACGTCAGGGTGATCGTGATCAATATGCAATTAGTACTGAATATTTGGCGCAATATTTTGCTTGGTTAAAACGTGAAGGTTGGAAAACTATTTCTTTGGAAGATATCCGCCGTGCCCGTGAGAAAAAAATTCCATTACCAGAAAAATCGGTACTTTTGACCTTCGATGATGGGGCACTAAGCGGATATACCCAAGTATTTCCTTTATTAAGGCAATATAAATTACATGCCGTTTTTGCTATTCCAACCAGCTGGATTGGTACCAAGCATAAAGATGCCATAGAGTCCTATGGGGCAAATAATCTGATGAATTGGGACCAGATGCGGGAAATGCAAAATAGTGGCTTGGTCGAGTTTGTATCGCATTCACATAATCTGCATCGTGGAGTTATTTCGAATCCACAAAGAAATATGCAGCCTGCTGCAACTGCACGTATATATGATCTGACAAAGGCACGTTATGAATCTGACCTCGCTTATAGGCAGCGTGTGCTGGAAGACTTAAAGCGTTCTAAAGCCATTCTGGAACAGGAATTGTCAGTACCGACTCATGCTATTTTCTGGCCCTATGGTGCTGTAACAGCAGAAACAGAAGATATTGCTAAGCAGGCAGGACTAAGCATGTCTTTTAGCCTCGGGACTATGGCGCCATTGGCTGATTCAGTAAAAACTTATCAGCGTGCCTTGATTATGAATAACCCGAACCTGGCAGAAATTAAAGAGGCAATGTCTGAGTTTTTGTATCACACCAAGCAACCCTATCTGGAGCAGAAGAGCTTTATTCAGTTTAATTTGAAAGATCTTGCGCAGCCCAGTATAAAACAGGCTGATGAAAAACTCGGTCAGTTCCTCAACCAGTTAGATGCGCTGAAAACCAATCAGCTGATCTTGAAACCTGTTGCCGATCTCGATGGTAATGGCACGGTTGATGTAGCTTACTTCCCGAACAGCCAGTTAAAAATGCAACAGGATTTACTGAACCGTACTTTATGGCAAGCACGTACCCGTACGTATCAGCGTGTTTATGCAGAGTTACCGCTCAGTATGATGAATCAGGGCTATAATATGGTCCAGCTGGTTGAAGATATATTCAAATATAACAGCAATCTGGAAGGCTTGGTGATAGATGCTGGCCAAGAGTTAAATTGTGCTGTAGAGAGTACACAGTGGTCGGCTGAATGTAAGAAACAGATTGAGCGAGTTATTAACTTAAAACAAAATACGAGTCGACGTGCCAAATACTATGCCAATATCAGTAATGTCTATTTGGCAGTACTGAAAATAAATACCCATAAAACTATGGGGCTGAAGGCCTTATTTGAAACCTTGGCAGATGATTCAGACTATATCTATCTGGTTTTGGATCAAAAAACCAGCAAAGCTGAGCATAACCAGTTGCTCAAAAATATTCAGCAGTTGACCTCCGTACAAAAACAACGTTTGATGATCGGTTTTGATTTGGCAGGTCAATCAGAACAAGATCAATGGATTACTAATAGTATTGCGAATTTACGTAGACAAGGTATCCAGAAGATTTCGCTTGAAAATTATAACTTTAAAAATGCCGGGCAGGTTCAACAGAGACTTTATGCATCGATTAGCTTAAACAGTAATCCTTTCGTTTATCGTGATCCCTTTCAGGCTCAGCAGGGAGAACGTAAATGATTAATAGTATCAGTTTACATGATGTCATCTTTGGCTTTGCTTTTTTCTATCCATTGTTTATGGCCTGGATGTGGATTGCTGGCGGAATCTGGTTTTTTATAAAACGCGAACTGAATCAGAAAGCATTACCTGAACCCAAAGAAGCAGGTTGTAGTATTTTAATTCCCTGTTTTAATGAGGCTGAACAGGTCAAGCAAACTATTCGCTATGCCATGCAAAGTCAGTATCCAAAATTTGAAGTGATTGCGATTAACGATGGCAGTTCGGATCAGACTGGAGAGATTCTAAATGAACTGGCAGAAAAATATCCAAAATTACGTGTAGTACATTTGGCAGAGAACCAGGGTAAAGCGTATGCACTACGTGCAGGCGCAATGGTAAGTGGTTATGAGTACCTGATCTGTATTGATGGCGATGCTTTAATGCATCCACATTGTGTACTCTGGATGATGCACCACTTAACCATGTTCCCGCGTGTCGGAGCGGTAACGGGTAACCCGCGTATTATCAATCGCTCCAGCATACTAGGCAAAGTCCAGGTTGGAGAATTTTCTTCTATTATCGGATTGATTAAGCGGGCACAACGTACTTATGGTCGTATTTTCACTGTCTCTGGTGTTTGTGCCGGATTTAGAAAAACTGCTCTGGATCGTATTGGTTACTGGCGTGATGACATGATTACCGAAGATATTGATGTGTCATGGCGTTTGCAGTTTGATCATTGGGATGTGCAGTATGTCCCTCAAGCACTCACCTATATTTATATGCCCGAAACTTTTAAAGGGTTGTGGCAGCAGCGATTACGCTGGGCACAAGGTGGTATTGAAGTACTCTTTGCCTATATTCCTAAAATATTTAAATGGCGTTTGCGCCGCATGTGGCCGATCGCACTGGAATCTGTGATTAGCGTGTTATGGGCATATACCATGTTTGGTGTATTTGTCTTGTTCTTTTATGGTTTGTTCTTTCCTGTGGCCCCAGAGTGGTATATCAATTCTCTGTTGCCGCAGTGGTATGGTGTGATTCTCGGCGCAAGCTGTTTGATTCAGTTCATGGTCAGTCTATGGATTGACCGCAGATATGATAAAGGTCGAATGTTTAGAAGTTATTTCTGGGTAATCTGGTACCCACTATTTTTCTGGATTTTAACCATGTTAACGACCGTTGTATCGTTGCCGAAGACCATTTTTAAAACCCAAACCCGTGCACGGTGGATCAGTCCAGACCGAGGCT
Organism: Acinetobacter sp. VT 511; assembly: GCF_001077515.1. Classification (NCBI taxonomy): domain Bacteria; kingdom Pseudomonadati; phylum Pseudomonadota; class Gammaproteobacteria; order Moraxellales; family Moraxellaceae; genus Acinetobacter; species Acinetobacter sp. VT 511. Next base: position 61,607 of record NZ_LFRE01000081.1, read on the forward strand.
TCCGTGGTGAAACAGAGGTAAAATAAGGTGAAAAACAATAAAAATATTCCTGCCAAGCCGCAGGTTAAAATTGCCGAGTATATGGAGCTCCCAACAACTGTTGAACTTTCTGAACTCAGTGTCGCAGCAACTGTTAAAGAATCTAAACTCGATATTCCGGAGTATATCGATGTTCCAGAATATGTAAGTGGTCGAACGAGTGGTTATAGCCTGATGGCACTAGGCTGGATGGCGTGGATATGGTTATTTATGCCATTGGCCTCCCTGGGTTTATGGTGGTTTGAATCGAGTCTGATTGTTGATCATGTGTTAATAGACCATAAACCTTATCAGGGAATGACGCTACTTGAGCTGGCCCTACTGATTATTATTGCTTTTTCAAGCTTGCTGTTATGGGCGTGTTATAACTGGATCCGATTCAATCGAGTAGATCGGCGTTCGGCACCTAGACCGGTTGAACTTCAGGAGATTGCTTATAGCTTTGAGGTTGAAAAGCATGCTCTACTGGAAATGGTACAGGCCAAACAATTGACCCTGTACTATAATCAGGAGGGGAGATTAGAGCAGTACGACATACAAGGTAGGCCTATGAAAATTTCTTTGGCTTAAAAATCGTTGCATGTGGGTGTGGCATAAAAGGATCTTCTGGATAATAGCCAATATGCTGCACTCCTTGTTCTTTTAATAGATGTACCGTTTCTAATAACTCCTCATTTGAAAGTTTATGCTGTGTATTCCAGTCTATGGTTTGAATTTCAAAAATGGTCCGAGATAGAGTAGGGTCATACTGCCGTGCTTTTTCTACCAAATTAAGATAGAACTTGGAATGGTCCGGAGCTTTTTCCATATAGGGCATAGCCATAACAGCATTATAATCATAATGCTGTAGGGTACTTGAGGTTGATTGTGCAAACCATTTCTCGCTTTCAGGATTTAACATCACAGGCGCATAAGAGTTTCGGGCGAATTTGAGGGAGGGATGGGTGATTTTAAGCTTATTACTCAATTTTAAAGCAAGGTTATCTAAATAGGCGGTTTTAGCTTTAGCAAACTTCATTTGTTCTGGATGTTGAGGATGACGTAATATTTTTTCAGCATCTTTAAATCCCCAATATTTATATACTTGCATGGCAGAGGGGGAACTATCCTCATAGTCATTCAAGGTAATATCATCATGATACAAAATACCGTCCACAGTTATTTTATCTGTTAATGCCTTATAGATATCATAGACATAATCAAAGTTTTTTGGATCAAATGGCGACAGGCGAATATAACCTTTTATGTTCTGATTTGTAGTTTCTACATAATTTGCCCGGTAGTGCTTTGGCAGTTCCCAAGCCCACATGGGTAACCAGGCATAGATTTTTTTAACAGTGGTGCGATTTCGAATCTGTTCAGTGACTTTTTTAAATAAATCTTCCCTGACAGGCATATGTGGGTTAGGGAAATACACTTCATTTGCTGAACCATTAGCATCCTCATCAGCATAAGCCTGTAAAAAAATAGTATTAGGCTGGACAGTCTCTATACGCTTGATTAACTGGTTAATATTACGTGTCATCTGACGTGGATCAGGGTCATAAATATAGTCTAAATCAAGATGCATAATTGACATCTCTAATTGTTGGTTCTTCTGGTACCTTTCAATTAATGATGAAAAAGATAAAGGTTTGGTCAGGGCATTTGACGAGCTAGAAAAGGTGCTAAGTAAACTTAAAGAGGTAATTAAACCTAAGCTTAAAGTTATATTGAGTGCAGATTTTCTGGAAGGAGTTGTATTTTTCATTATGCTATCCAGTAATTATCGTTGTTATAAATTTTCTTATCTTAATAATCCATCATGAGAATGATGCTTATTCGCTTTCTTTACTGATAGCATGTTTATTTGAAAATATATGTGTAATTTTTGAAAAAAGCTTCCATCTTGGAAGCTTTTTTGTTTTAAAAATTTTAGCGATAAATTTTTAGGTTTTCGTTTTTAAACTTTGTGTCATCCCATTAATATCACCACCCTGAATGCCTAACTCACTCATCAGACTGTCAATGAGCGGAGCTTGACTACGGTAGCGTAGAGCACTATTTACAACTTGGTCAGAGAGAGGAACATTACTACTTTCATGATGGGCATCTGCCTGACAAGAACCTGTATGTGCTCCGTGAAGGCCATTCACCTGAAGAATTTTTATATCATCAATGTTTTCCATTGGCTTAACGCTTTCACGGATAATTTCAGGTAGGTATTTGAGCATTGCCAGACGGATCTGCATTTCTACCTGCTCTGAAGACAGTACATTGTTAGCTTCATTCACTGCACGGGTACCTTCAGCATCGACCTGATACTGTTTCTCCATTGCCTGAGCCAGGAGAACTTTAGCATCTGCTTCCCCCTTGGCTTTTAAACGAACTTTTTCAGCTTCTGCTTCAGCGGCAATACGAATCGCTTCTGCATCATCAGCCGCTGCCTGTTTACCTGCTTCAGCAGCCACGGTAATCGCAATTGCATCTTTCTCGGCCTGTTCTTTGGCAGCCACCAGTTCAACTGCTTTTTGACGTTCTGCCTGCTGAATCTGACGTACTGTTACGACTTCTTCTTCAGCTTTTACTGCTTGAGCACGGGCAAGATCTGCTTGTGCTTTGGCTTCAGATTCGGCACGAGATTTTTCAGCAATCGCAATCGCACGGTCCTGTTCAGCCAGTTCAATGGTTTTCTTTTGTTCAACCTGAGCTTTTTGAATAATCTGTGCTTTCTGGATATTTTCATTTTCGACATCACGGGCAGCCAGAATACGTTTTAATTCTACTTCGCGTTCAGCCGCAATACGTGCTTCCTCTGCTTCACGTCTTTTAGCAGCTTCTTGGGCGGCAATTTCAGCCAGCTGTTCAGCGCGACGAATCGAAATCTCACGTTCCTGTTGCAGCTTGGCGTATTCTTCTTCACGAATAATCTGTAAGCGTGCCTGTTCAGCTTCAAGATTCTTGGTTTTAATTGCCAGGTCAGTATCCTGTTCAATATGGTTGCGTTTACGGCGACGGTCTTCAATGGTTTCAGTCAGTTTGGTCAGACCTTCAGCATCGAAAGCATTTTGTGGATTGAAATATTTGAAGCCAGTCTGATCCAGACCTGTTAAAGAAACAGTTTCAAGTTCAAGACCATTTTTATGCAGATCTTCCGACACGACTTGCTGTACTTTTTGTACAAAGTCGACACGCTTTTCATGAAGTTCTTCCATCGCCATTTCAGCAGCTACGGCACGTAACGAGTCCACGAATTTGCCCTCTACCAGATTTTTCAGCTCGTTCGGCGACATGGTTTTTTGACCAAGGGTTTGTGCTGCCGTTGCAATTGAATCGGCGGTTGGTTTAACCCGCACATAGAATTCGGCCATAACATCGACACGCATACGGTCGCGGGTAATCAGTGCCTGATCATCAGCACGGCGAACTTCCAGACGCAGGGTATTCATATTTACCGGTATAGTTTCATGCAATACGGGCAGAACCAACGCACCACCGCCTAGAATGACTTTCTCCCCGCCAAAACCGGTACGGACAAAAGAAATTTCCTTACTTGAACGACGGTAAAGGCGAGCGATGATTAAACCAAAGGTGATCAGGCCGGAGAAAATAACCCCAGTAATGATTAAAATGTTATATAAATCAAAATTTAGCATTGTTGTTTGTTCTCTGTTTTAGCGTATTTGAAAATATAATTTTGGATTAAATAATAAATATAAAGTAAGAAAGAATAAGTATTTAGACTTTCATGGCCTGGAAGCCATTGCGGGTTTTATCCATTAAAATCACAGATTGGCCCTGTTTCAGGATTTCACCATCGGCAGGTTCGACCAGCACATAATGAGTATGGCCATACTGATCTTGAACTTTGGCTTGTGCTGGTGAGTTGGCACGAGCATCGCCGAGGATAATGATTGCAGTTCGGCCAATCAGTTCTTCAATATGAATCGCAGTAGTTTCATCTTTTGGCAGGATCTTTTCCGCTATTTTGGCATTAAAACGGACCAGAGGCATGCACAGGAACAGGCAGGCGGGAGAAATGATCCAGCCATTAATTAAATGTCCAGTAAAACGTTCAAATATACCTTGAATCAAAAGACCGCTTAAGCCATAGGTAGTCAGGAAAATGATCAGCCAGATAAAGAGAGGAAGTTGTCCCAGATACAACCAGTCAAATACCTTGCTAAAGATATTGGGGTTATTGGCAGGATGAAGGTCTACATGATGCGAGTCTTCAGGTAAGAGTTGGTCAAAAACACTTTGTGAACCACCACCCAGAAACAGCAATATACATTCCAGTGCTGCAAACATCAGCATCAGGCTAAGACTGATACTGAAAACAACATTCGACGGTTCGGTAAAAAGCTCCCACATTCCTTCGGGTCTCTATCTATAATTATGTTTGGCAAAATGAGTAACAATAATTCTTACTTATAAAAAGATAACATTGATTATACATTTTGCAATCTAAATACACACAAAAGTAGCGGATATGAAACTTGAAAAATTTAAATATTTGGAAATTAGATTGAATTCTTGTATGAGTTATCAAATTAATATTTTAGAAAACAATAGCTTCAAAAAGATGACAATATCTTAATAAATTTATGAATAAATGGATAAAAAATTAACATGGTCACAGTTTTGTTGAAGCTGAAATTCGAATGAAACAGGCATTTAGGTCAGTGACAATGACTTTATTTGATCGAAGGATATCTTAATAAGCACTTTCTAGTATCGGATAGGAGGTATGTAGTAATGAATGCGAGAAAGCACAATATTAAACATTTTTAATATTCATCCTTCTTTTTAAAAGTATATGTCTGTCCTACTGATCTTAAAATATTTGATTTATATAAATATTTTGACATAGGGATTGCCTAAAGAAGGCTAAATTGAATCGAGTTGATCGCATGTATATCGACTCTATATTTAACTCAATTAGCCTAAGTAGAATTACAACAATGACGTCTGAATCCGTACTTTCATATCTAAAGCTTGCTGAAGAATATACGCTTTCATCCATTGTACCTGTTCACCCATTGGATTGGTTTTCACTGCCGTATTCAGGAAATCCAATTCGGGCTGGCTAAACCGCTGATCTTCAAGTGCCTGTTCAAGTGTCTGGCTATTTGCGGCTAAAGGCAGGGCAACCAGATAAAATGCTTTAGGATAGTTATAAAAGGCATATAAAAGGTTAAAAGCTTTCTGGTCGCCTTTTAGATTGCCTGCACCAATTTCATATTTCGGATTCTGGTTACTATGTGTCAGACCAATAACATATTCAGCATTATTATCTTGCAAGCGAACTCCGAACTGTAGACCGATCTGATCTGCTGTCAGTTCATGCTGTATATAAACGTTTAAGGCATTATCATCATCAGCAAAGGGTTCTTGTAATACCAGCATGTGCTGTTGATGCTGATAGATATAGCCAGCCAGGTTGGCCTGTTCAAGACGGGTTTTTAACGTTTCTAGGGTATATTGAGTAAATGGCATGTCTAAATTTAGATCCATAGGTACTAGGATTACTCTAGGTGGTTTTGCTACCGTTGGGAACAGGTACTTTAGATGATTTATCTATGAAGTTATTGCTAAAAAATAGTAGGTTTAAAAAGCTAAATAGAAGAAAATACTAAAATTCAAAGCATTAAAAATCACTAGATTGAATAAAACTAATAATAGATATCAGTGAAGTTTTATATGATGTTTTGATATATGGATAGCACAAAACAAGAAAACGTTATGAAAACTTAATCACTATAATGAATATAAATTTTATAAAGTGTAATAAGTACACGTGTAATACGCAGGTTGTCCATGTCATTAAATGAGGAAAGACTTACTCATCTTAAACAGCTTGAAGCTGAGAGTATTCACATCATTCGCGAAGTTGCTGCCGAGTTTGAAAACCCAGTCATGCTTTATTCGATTGGTAAAGATTCTGCGGTAATGCTGCATCTAGCATTAAAAGCGTTTTACCCTGCAAAACTTCCATTCCCGCTACTTCATGTAGACACAGGCTGGAAATTCAAAGACATGATTGCCTTCCGTGACAACATGGCAAAAACTCATGGCTTTGATCTGATCGTGCATCAGAACAAAGAAGGTCGTGATGCGGGCGTAAACCCATTCGACTATGGTAGCTCTAAATATACTGACATTATGAAAACCCAAGGCTTGAAACAGGCTTTGGACAAATATCAGTTTGATGCTGCTTTTGGTGGTGCACGTCGTGACGAAGAAAAATCACGTGCCAAAGAACGTGTTTATTCATTCCGTGACTCTAAACACCGTTGGGATCCGAAAAACCAGCGTCCAGAACTTTGGAACCTTTACAACGGTAAAGTGAACAAAGGCGAAAGTATTCGTGTATTCCCATTGTCTAACTGGACTGAGCTGGACATCTGGCAATATATTTACCTAGAAAATATCAAACTTGTTCCATTGTACTTAGCTGCTGAACGTCCAGTCGTTGAGCGTAATGGTACGCTGATTATGGTTGATGATGAGCGTATGCGCCTGAATCCAGGCGAAGTACCACAAATGAAATCGGTTCGTTTCCGTACTTTAGGTTGTTATCCATTAACGGGTGCAGTTGAATCCACTGCCAACACCTTGCCGGAAATTATCCAGGAAATGTTGCTTGCAACCAGCTCTGAGCGTCAAGGCCGTATGATTGACCATGATGAGGCAGGTTCAATGGAGAAGAAGAAGCAGGAAGGCTACTTCTAAGCATCTTCAAATCTTCCCCTAACCCCTTCTTTGATAAAGAAGGGGAACTCCCAACGGAACGGAGCCAAATCTCCCTTTATCAGAGGGAGACTTAGAGGAATTCAAGATTAAACCGATTTCTTAAGCATTTGTGGAGTTTGAGCGATGTCTCATCAATCTGAATTAATCAGCCAGGATATCCTGAGCTATTTAAAACAACATGAAAATAAAGACTTACTGCGTTTCTTGACTTGCGGTAACGTTGATGATGGTAAATCTACTTTAATCGGTCGTTTGCTTTACGATTCAAAATTGATTTATGAAGATCAGTTGCAAGCTGTAACACGTGATTCTAAAAAAGTCGGTACGACTGGCGATGCACCTGACCTGGCTTTGCTGGTAGATGGTCTGCAAGCGGAACGTGAGCAGGGGATTACCATTGATGTCGCTTACCGTTATTTCTCTACTGAAAAACGTAAGTTCATTATCGCGGATACTCCGGGACATGAGCAATATACCCGTAACATGGCGACAGGTGCATCTACTGCAGATCTTGCAATTATCCTGATTGACGCACGTTATGGCGTACAGACTCAGACTCGCCGTCATAGCTTTATTGCCAGCCTGCTGGGTATTAAGAACATTATTGTTGCGATCAACAAAATGGACCTAGTGGAGTTCTCTGAAGCTCGTTTCAACGAGATCAAGGCAGACTATACTGACTTCGTGAACCAGTTAGGTGACCGTACGCCAGCGAATATTATCTTCACACCGATTTCTGCCCTGAATGGCGATAACGTGGTGAACAAGTCTGAAAATACGCCGTGGTATACAGGCCAGACCCTGATGGGTACTCTGGAAACTGTTGAAATTACCCACAGCGTAGATAAAGAAGAATTCCGTTTCCCGGTTCAGTATGTTAACCGTCCTAACCTCGACTTCCGTGGTTTCTGCGGTACTGTAGCGCTGGGTGAAGTGGCTGTAGGCGATGAGATTGTTGCTTTACCATCAGGCAAGAAATCTACTGTTAAGGAAATTGTGACTTTTGACGGCAATTTGCAACGTGCATTTGCAGGTCAGGCAGTGACTTTAACCTTGAACGATGAGATTGATATTTCTCGCGGCAATATGCTGGTTAAAGCGGGTGATCAGCCTTTAGCTTCACGTTCGGTTCGTGCTTCTGTGGTATGGATGAATGACCAGCCATTGGTTAAAGGTAAGTTGTATAACGTTAAGCTAGGTACGCAAACGGTTCCTGCAAAAGTTGCAGAGATCAACTACCGTGTAAACGTCAATACACTTGAGAAAACTCAGGTAGAGCAGCTGGATCTGAACGCAATTGCTGATGTTCAAATCGAGTTTGATGCGCCAGTGGTATTCGACCGTTACCGTGAAAGCCGTCATACTGGTTCGTTTATCTTCATTGACCGTTTAAGCAACGTCACTGTTGGTGCGGGCATGATTGAAGATGCAATCGAATGGACTGCACATACCAATCCTGTGACTGCTGAAGATCGTGCTGCACGTTTGGGTCAAAAACCAGCTGCGGTATCTGTATCTGCTAAAGCGCTTGAAAATGCTCAAGCACTTGAAAGCCTGTTAATTCAGCAAGGTGTGGTTGCGATTGCGAAAGTCGGTCTTTCAGCTGATCAAGTTGCGCTGGTTCGTGAAACTGGTGTGGTTGTGGTGACTGAGGTAACTGAAGGTACAGATGTGACTTTTGCTCAGGAATCTGCTGAAGAACTTGCTGAGAAAATTGTGGAATTGGTTCGTCTATAAGACTGGACTGATTTTAGAAAAACCCGCTGAAAAGCGGGTTTTTTATTGCATAAATTTTGTTTGCATGAAAATCGCTCAATTAGTCAAAATGTGATCTTTCAATTTATTAGTTACTAAATACAATTCTCCCTAGATGGGGGATTTATGAAAAAATTATTATTGCTGGCTGGCTTGTGTATGACTTTTGGAGTTGAAGCCAAACAGAGTAGCCAAAGCGTTGAAGCAATCAAGCAGAAGATTATTAAAGAATCAATTGAGAGTTATTCGGGCAATTGCCCATGTCCTTATAATACAGCGAGTAATGGTAGTCGTTGTGGTAAGCGTAGTGCTTATAACCGAGCGGGTGGATATGCGCCACTTTGTTATCCGGAGGATGTAAGTGACCGGATGGTAAGGGAATATAAACGTTAAAATTCTAATGTGTGAGATTATCAATCATCCACATTTAAGCATTCATATAAGGCGGTAACAATACACATTGTGGGTTTTCCATTAATTTTTCAATATTGATCTTAACTAGGAATGAGCCTGTATATTGATGTTCTTCAAAAAACATTTTTTGTCCAATTTCTTTATCTTTAAATCTGACTTTTATCGCTTTGCTTAAGTATGATAAGATATATCTTAATTAATTTTAAGATATATCTTTGCTATGTCTAGAATTCCTAATTCTGTCCTAACAGAAGAACAAGAGAACTCTCCAAAACCTCGCAAACGCCTGTTTGAAGCAGGTGAAATGAAATTGCTGGTGCTGCATTTTATTGCTCAAGCGCCCAAATTTAGCTACGACATTATCAAAGAAGTGGCTGCTTTAGTGGGCGGAAACTACAAGCCGAGCACCGGCACAATCTGCCCAACCATTAATTATCTGGAAGAACAGCAATATACGCAAATGACTATGCGTGCTGATGGGCGCAAGCAGTATCACATTACTGAAAAAGGTCAGGCACATCTCAAAGAACGTCAGCAAACCTTACAAAAGGTACTAGACCGTTTTAATACGCGTAAACAAATTCAATCGAATGAACAATATGTTGATATTAAACATGCGATGGAAAATTTAAAAACCTCACTGCGTTTAAAGATTCAACATAGCAAACTTAATGAAATCCAAATACGTGAAATTGCAGAACAGATTGATCAAGCAGCCATAAACATCACACGTCTGTAATCCGATTCACGATTTAAAAATCAGGTAAAATGATGAAAAAAATAGTTCCCAAATTTCATGCCAAACATTTGAATTGGCTCATGCCCTTGATCCTTTCCGGCATTATGAGTGGTGCAATTTCCTGCTTTAACATGCTGCTGAATAAAGGCTGGAGTGATCAGTTTATTTCATTATGGCTGCATGCCTGGAGCATGTCATGGCTGATGGCATTTCCATTAATTTTGGTGGTGCTGCCCTTAGTACGTCGTACCCTAATGAAATTCGTGGATGTGCCTAAAGGAAATCTTTAAATGAAAACACCCAATTCGTGAATTGGGTGTTTTGCTTATAAAACGATTATTGGATAGTGACAGTTACAGGTTCTGCATACAGGGTGTATGTATAATTTGGAGCGATTGTATAGTCATAACGCGGCATCACATAAGCTGTGCCTTTCTCTACAAATGTTACATTCTGACCATTTTGCGTATATTTAGCCGAGCCAGGCAGAACCAGCATATTTTTAAAGATATAAGAGGATTTACTGCCAACTTGTGTCTGAATCTCACCTGGAATTTCCAGAGCTTAACCTGCTGTAGCATTGAGCTGTTTTGGCGTATTCAGTTTTACCACAAAATTGGATGCATCATGTGCATAATCTGTGGTAAGACCATGTGTTCCTTGGACATACATGCGATTAAAATCATCCTTGTTTAAACGGAATGTCCACGGCCAGAAAGTGACTCCGCGCTGGGAGGCAGCACGCATTAAATTCGCACTCAAGCCGCTAAAAGACGGATTGAAAGTGGATGAATACTGTTGAGTTGCATCCAGAATTCGCCGTGTATTGACCAAATCGCTTTGTGCGGCTGGAGTACTGGTAAGGAAACCGGTTGATACACCTGGAAGCACATTCTTCATTTGTAAAATCTGGTCGCCACTAAAACTGATCACAATAGCTTGATCATAGGCATCATGTTTATCTAGCAGTGCTTTGATCTTTGGTACGATCTCAGGCTTGTAGCTTTTAATTTCAATGAAGTTGGTGACATGTGGATATTTTTTCACCTCAGCCAGCACTTCATCCATGGTAGGAATCTGACGGTTATAGTTCAGTGTTCTGAGCTCACGTACTTCTGCCAGTGTCATATCCTCAATGTTGCGGTTGACACCAGTCGTGCGTAACACAGAGGTATCATGCATAAGAATGACATGATCATCTTTAGTCAGATACACGTCATATTCTACTGCATCAGCACCTACAGTGATCGCTTTGAGAGTCCCCTCCAGTGTGTTTTCATCGTCTTGCGCCGGGATACCGCGATGTCCGGTAATCAGCGGCTTACGCAACAGGGTGTTGGGTGCCATGCGCTGCATAATTTCTTTATATAGGTCAGGATGGTTGCTATAAATTCCATTAACACCTGTAGCTAGAATTTTTGCTGCGTCTAAGACCTGTGCACTGTCACTCTTGGCCCAAGGCGTAATCAATAAACGTTGTAGATGACTAACTGCTTCACGTGTTAGTAATTGTGGTGGCAAGATGACGATTTTGGACAGCGCTACATTGGTATTGTGGGCGATGGTCACGATATCTTTGCTGTTATAACCCAGCCCGGTCTGCTTGGAATAATCCAGAGCTGTTCGGAGCATCGGTAAATCAATACGGGCCTGACGCAGTAAATCTACATTATCGGAAATGAGGGTGATATCAGCCAGATTATAATTTTCTGTCAGTCCTTTCAGTGCCTGAACGGTTGCCGAATTTTGGATAGTGAGTAAAGGTAAAGTTCGACGCTGGGTATCTTTAAGATAATCAGTCAGGTGGCTTACTTTCTGATTGTTGCTTAGTAAATTAAGATCTGCATCAAGCTGATAAGCAACATGGGTAGCCGCGGTCGAGACTGGGCCATTAAGCGGTGCAGCCTGGGCTAAAGTCGGTGCTATTGAAACCGGGAGTTGCTGGTCAATAATGTCAGTGACTTTATTGGATTCAGGCAAGGCATCGAGTTGTTCAGTGACTTTGAGGTGGCTTACTTTCATCAATAAGCCGGCACTAGATAAACCAATGCTGCCTTGAGCCAGGTTATAAGGCAAGGTGCTATCCAATACCAGTTGATCATCCAGATAATGCCGTACACGATTTCCATACACTACAACGCTGGCCTTATGAGTTTTCTGAAGGCCAATATCTTCGCTATGAGCAGATTTCTGTAGCACATTCCAACTATTGGTCGGCATGCGTAAAGATAGTTCCAGACCGCTAGCACTCGTAGTAGCAACCCGCATGGCAAACTGATAATAGGGGGTAAAAGACGGATCAGCGAACTGATCTGCGCCTCGGTAGATGATACTGCCCCAGCGGGCTTCATTGAGTGCTTCTTCAAATGAAAATTCCATATCGATACGGTAATTGCGTAATTGCTGGAATTTCTCTGGCAGATGCAGGGTTGTCATTTGTGTGCTATGAGCACGACCATCGATATACAAGTCGCCATTTTCAAGATATACCTGGCCCGCGTTATTTTTAGGTTGTATCCAGTCGCCAGGAAGAGCCGCCCATTTATCAAAATTCTCATCCAGTAGAACCTCTGGAATGGGAACTTCTTCATCAGGAATATTGGGCTCAGGAGCCGGCTGATCTGGCTGGGTTACCGGTGGCTGTGAGGAGCCTAAATTCTTGTCGTCATCATCAGAACATGCGGTGAGGCCCAAGGACAGCAAAATAGACAGGTAGAGATGAGCAGGTTTCATACTTTTAATATTCTCAAGTCATTTATATTTGAATTTGAGAAATTAAAAGCAGAACATGACATTTATATGGATTTGTCATAAATGAAAATAATTCTTACAGATTAAAATTTCTTTTTTAAAGAATAAGGTGAGATCTCAATGCCATGCATTTTTCTTAATGATGGCCAGGTCTTCGACATAAGTCCGACTTGGCTTTAAAGCTGGAATTATCTATGTTCAAATAGGGTTAGGAAACAGTTAATACATGCGGAATGATCTATGTCACAAAAAACTATGCAACACGTCATCATTACAGAACCGGGTGGAGTGGATAAACTCGCTTATGAAACGGTTGTCATTCCTGAACCGAAGGCCGATGAGGTGCTGGTCAAGGTTCATGCCTTTGGAATTAACCGTCCGGATATTTTGCAGCGTCAGGGCTTGTACCCGATGCCAAAAGGGGTGACGCCTGTTCCAGGTCTGGAAGTAGCCGGTGAAGTGGTTGCAGTTGGAAGTGACGTAAATCAGTTTAAAGTCGGTGACAAGGTGTGTGGCCTGACCAATGGTGGGGGCTATGCAGAATATTGCGTCGTACCTGAAAGCCAAACTTTGAATATTCCTGAAAACGTAAGCTTTGTTCAGGCCGCTGCTATTCCGGAAACCTTCTTTACGGTGTGGGCAAATGTATTCCAGATGGGTAAAGCCAAGGCAGGAGAAACGGTGCTGGTGCATGGTGGAACCAGTGGGATTGGGACTACGGCACTCATGCTATGTAAATCACTGGGTATTAAAACCTTTGCCACAGCAGGTAGTGACGAAAAAATCCAGGCGATTTCACATCTGACCACAGGAATTAATTACAAAACTCAGGACTTTGAGCAGGTAATTAATGAAGCGACAGACAATGCTGGTGTAGATGTGATTCTGGATATGGTTGGTGCGCCCTATCTGGAGAGAAACCTGAATCTGTTACGCCGTGATGGTCGTCTGGTGTATATCGCATTCTTGGGGGGAGCTAAGGCTAAGGAAGTGAAGCTGGGTCAGATTATGATGAAGCGCCTGACGATTACCGGTTCAACCATGCGTGCGCGTAACACAGCGGAAAAAGCTGAAATTGCACAAGGTCTGAAAACGCATGTAGCACCTTTATGGGCAAAAGGTGAATGTTTGCCAATGATTTATAAGACTTTCAAATTTAATCAGATTCAGGATGCACATGCAGCTATGGATACAGGCGAACATATCGGAAAAATTGTGGTAGAAGTGATCTAGTTCACATATTATTAAAATACTTAAAGGAGGGGGCTAATGGCTTCCCTCCCTTTTTTTGTGCAAAAAATGACAAGGTATGTCAGTTTTTAGCAATATAATAACAGCTGAAATTTATAGCATTTAAACTTGAAAGAAAACATACTTATTTATGTGAAAATTTTCTCAAAGTCTTTTTTATAAAAATATATAAATAACAAATATTTAGGGTTTTTATTTGGGAGCTGTTTTATTAATTCCGACGAACGGTAGTTATGTTTTTGAACTTTAAGTAAAAAATGGTCAGGTTTTTGCAATCCTTATAGAGACTGTTTATCCAATAGTCACCTTGTTCTCCTTTATCCAAGAGAGTAATAATGATGATGATTGCAAAAGGACCATTTAAAAGGATCCATCAAACTCGAGCACTAACACAAGTGATTCAAGCCAGATTATTTAACCGGGTTACGACACAGCAGGCTAAAATTTTCTATTTGGCATTATTAAATCTTGAAAGTTATATGACCAAATTGTCTAAGCCTAAACGCAAACGTCGTTAAGCCGATTCAAGCTATCTTACCCTCGCAGAAGGCAAATCTATTTTATTGATTTCGGCTGTAAATAGATTTCACTAAATTTCAGGCATAAAAAAACCAGCTTTCGCTGGATTCTTTATTTGCACCATCTTCAGTAGTAGAAGAATGGTGCCCGAGGCCAGACTCGAACTGGCACGCTTTGTGGGCGGGGGATTTTAAATCCCCTGTGTCTACCGATTTCACCACTCGGGCTTTAACAAGATGGAGGCGGAGGTCGGAATCGAACCGGCGTCCACGGAGTTGCAGTCCGCTGCATGACCACTCTGCCACCCCGCCGCGTCTTGTTGATGCGTATATTATCAAGCTCTGAAAAAAAAACAATAGTGTATTCATTCATATGCGCATAAAAGCAGCATATGGCGGAAAATATTAAGAATTATCATGTAGAATGTGCAAAATTGATTCATATCAACACTTGGGAGAAGTGCCGTGGCATTAGTTCTAGACGGTCGTGCATTGGCGAAGCAAATTGAAGCTGACTTGTTAACTCGCGTGGAAGCGCTGAAAGCAAAATCAGGTCGTACTCCAATTCTTGCGACTATTTTGGTAGGTGACGATGGTGCATCTGCAACTTATGTTCGTATGAAAGGCAATGCTTGCCGTCGTGTCGGTATGGATTCATTGAAAGTTGAGCTTCCAAAAGAAACCACAACTGAACAACTTCTTGCAGAAATTGAAAAACTCAATGCCAATCCAGATGTTCACGGTATTTTGTTACAACACCCAGTGCCTGCGCAAATTGATGAGCGTGCTTGTTTCGATGCAATCTCGCTTGAAAAAGACGTTGATGGCGTAACTTGCCTTGGCTATGGCCGTATGGCGATGGGTGAAGCGGCATATGGTTCTGCAACACCTGCTGGCATCATGACCATTCTGAAAGAAAACAACATTGAAATTGCAGGTAAACATGCTGTTGTTGTCGGCCGTTCTGCAATTCTGGGCAAACCAATGGCAGCGATGCTGCTTGAAGCGAATGCCACTGTGACGATTTGCCATTCACGTACTCAAAACCTGCCAGCATTTGTGAAACAAGCGGATATCATTGTTGGTGCGGTAGGTAAAGCTGAACTGATTCAAAAAGACTGGATCAAACCAGGTGCAGTAGTGGTTGATGCTGGCTTCCATCCACGTGATGGCGGTGGTGTAGGGGATATCCAGTTAGTTGGTATCGAAGAAATTGCTTCTGCTTACACGCCAGTTCCAGGTGGTGTAGGCCCTATGACCATTACCACTTTGATTCGTCAAACGGTTGAAGCTGCTGAGAAAGCTTTAGGTTAATTGAGATTAAAAGTAGTTGCGGTGGAGTCTTACCATTGTGACTACAGATTTAAGAAGCTCGATCGTTACTTTTGTTTCGGCAAAAGTAACCAAAACCATTTGTCATTCGCAGAACTCGTCTTATTCCTTCAGCGATGAATAAGTCGCAGAAACAGAGCGAATCAAATTTTAGGTGGCCTCGGACAGCTGCGAATGACATAGTCATGTATTCTGGTTAATTTATAAATTCCAATAAAAGATTTTTTGCACCAAGGCTTTTATATGAGCTGTACTTTCCAATTTCCTAAAGCTCCTGAGCATCTTCTACAAGCCTTGCATGATGTGATTCCACATTGTGAACTGCATGCACAGCAATTGCCGGATACACCTATTTCACTTTGGCTAATTCCGCCAGTATTTCCAACTGATAAGCTGGATGATGAAGTCATCCGTCGTATCTGGAATGATACGCCGTATTGGATCTTTTGCTGGGCATCTGGTCTTGCGATGGCGCAGTGGCTGCTGGCAGAACCACATCATGTAAAAGATAAAGTAGTGCTGGATTTTGGTGCAGGTTCAGGTGTCGTTGCAATTGCAGCAAAAATGGCAGGTGCTAAGCGTGTGATTTGCTGTGACATTGATCAAGTGAGTTTAGATGCTTGTCGTGCTAATGCTGAGTTGAATGGTGTTGAGCTTGAATACTTGGATGATCTGTATAAAGCAGAACAGGTGGATATCCTGTTAGCCGCCGACGTACTTTATGACCAATGCAACCGTTTCTTCCTGGATGAGTTTTTAAAATTTGCGCCTGAGGTGTGGGTTGCAGATAGTCGGGTAAAAAACTTTAGTCATCCCAAATATGAAAAACTGGATGAGCGTAGTGCTACCACCTGGCCGGATTTGGATGAATCTCCAGAATTCAGAAACGTCAGTTTCTATAAGACACTTTGAAGCGAAAAATAAAAAAGGGCATTAAGCCCTTTTTTCATATCTTAGAGATTATGAGCAGGTGAATTGAATCACGCGTAATGTGCTTGGGCGGGCATTCAGGGCATCACGCGCGCCTGGATTTTCAGTATTGTACAGGTCAGGCGTGTTGCTTAAGCTGATTTGAGTGCGACTATTGCCGAGCTGGCGACCATACTGTTCATCTGGTAATGCAGTATTACTAATTTCATTGCTGCTGAGTACGCTTACATTCCAGTTTTTAGAAGTACCAAGTGCCTGTCTGCAAGCAGCCTGCAATTTTCCTTCATCCTGACTGGTACGACCAGAAAGTGTATAGCGCAATGTTGCAGTATTTGCACCTTGCTCAATGACTTCGTAACCAGATTGACCGTTATAAGGTTGAGGTGTGCTTTGGCAGGCAGTAAGCACCAAAGTGCCGAAACCCAAACCTAGTAGAAAAACTGTTTTTTTCATCATGATGATTTCCCATTTTTTATACAGCAAGTATGCCATAGCATTGAAAAGACAAAATGGCAGTAAACTTAAAAATCCAATAAAAAAGCTTTCTGAATGTTTCCACTTAGAAAGCTTAAACAGCTCAAGCATTAATTAGTCGTCAGTAATCATGCTGTATTTTTTAGTGTCCTTCATGAAGATATAAGTCAGTAATTAAGCCTTGTGGTGAGCATGCAAATAAAAGCATTGCAGGAGCTAGCATACCAAAAAATTCGTAGGTTGGGGGGGGTAGGTAATAATCAGTGAACCAATACACATTAGCGATACTGAAAGAGTCAGGCCGGCTTTACAGTCTCTACAGTATGTATAGATTCCCATAATCTATTCGCCAATCGGTGCATTAAAAAAAACCTAGGGCAAAACAGCAGCAGCTTTGCGGTGTCATCGCCTTTAGGGAAAAATTTCGAAGCAAAATATAAAGAAAAGGCTGCATAAACATATCAGTCGTACTATTCGACCAGGTTTCCTGCGGAACCACCGAGAATAGAGTTGACACATGTTTTATCGAAGTAAAGTTAAATAATTACAGTGTCTTGTGCTTATGTAGTTTTTAATTTTTTATAGAACTTGAGTCTTAATAAAACAAAAAAGATAGTTTTTATAATTCAAATCATTAAATTATTTATTTTTATATTAAATTTTTGATTTTTGAGATAATTTTTATTGACTAAATGTTGTTTTTGAATAATTTCAGAGGTATTAGAGAGATCTAATAACTACAGAAATTGGAAAAATGAAAGTATTTAAATTTAATGAATAACCAGCAATAAAAAAAGGTCGCTTATGCGACCTTTTTAAATTAAATCAGCAATTATGCAGATTTAACAGCTTCCAGTAATTCAGCTTGGCGTTTTTTCAACGCTTCTGGCATACGGTCGCCTAGTTTTTCGAACAATTCAGTATGGCTTTCAAGTTCTTTGATCCATTGATCTTTATCTTGAGAAGTTACAAGGTTAAACTGCTCTTTAGAGAAGTCAGTGCCAGTCCAGTTCAACTGTTCATAAGTTGGAACACGGCCAATTGGAGTGTCAACAGCAGTTGCACGGCCTTCACAACGATCGATGATCCACTCAAGAACACGCATGTTTTGACCGAAACCAGGCCATACGAAGTTGCCTTCAGCATCACGACGGAACCAGTTCACGTTGTAGATACCTGGAAGCTTGTTACCAGCAGCAGCAGCTTTCTCGCCAACTTTCTCACCCATTTCTAACCAGTGAGTGAAGTAGTCAGCCATGTTGTAGCCAGCAAATGGAAGCATTGCGAATGGATCACGACGGACAACACCTTGTTGACCAACAGCAGCAGCAGTAGTTTCAGAGCCCATAGTTGCAGCTTTATAAACACCGTCTACCCAGTCAAATGCTTCTGAGATTAGAGGCACTGTGTCCGCACGGCGACCACCGAAAATGAACGCAGAAATTGGAACACCTGCTGGATTTTCCCAGTCAGCATCGATAGAAGGGCATTGACCCGCAGCAACGGTGAAGCGAGCATTCGGGTGAGCTGCTTTTTCTTCGCCAGTGTGTGGTTGACCTTTCCAGTTAGTCAGGTTTGCAGGCGCTTCTTTAGTTAGACCTTCCCACCATACTTCGCCGTTGTCAGTCACAGCAACGTTTGTATAGATTACGTCTTTATGAAGTGTTGCCATACAGTTCGGGTTAGTTTTGGTATTTGTACCAGGCGCTACACCGAAGAAACCAGCTTCAGGGTTAATTGCATATAGACGACCGTCTTCACCTGGTTTGATCCAGGCAATATCGTCACCTACAGTTTCAATCTTCCAGCCTTCGTAGCCCGCTGGTGGAATCAGCATCGCGAAGTTTGTTTTACCACACGCAGAAGGGAATGCCGCTGCGATGTAATGTTTTTCGCCTTGTGGATTCGTCACGCCAAGGATCAGCATGTGTTCAGCTAACCAACCTTGTTGACGACCCATGTAAGATGCAATACGTAAAGCTAGACATTTTTTACCTAGCAATGCGTTACCGCCGTAACCGGAACCGTAAGACCAGATTTCACGCGTTTCTGGATAATGTACGATCCATTTGTCTGGGTTACATGGCCAAGCAACGTCTTTTTGACCTTCTTCCAATGGTGCACCAACAGTGTGTACACATGGAACGAATTCGCCGTCAGTACCTAAAACGTCATAAACCGCTTTACCCATACGCGCCATTTTAGACATGCTAACAGCAACATAAGGAGAATCAGTCAGTTCGATACCGATGTGTGCAATATGAGAACCTAAAGGACCCATAGAGAAAGGAACAACATACAAAGTACGACCTTTCATTGAACCGTCAAACAAACCATTTAGACGTGCACGCATTTCAGCTGGAGCTTCCCAATTATTTGTCGCGCCAGCGTCTTCTTTGTTTTCTGAACAGATATAAGTACGACCTTCAACACGAGCAACGTCAGAAGGATCAGAATTTGCAAGGTAAGAACCTGGATGAGTTTCCTGGTTAAGCGCTTGCATTGTGCCGTTAGCGATCATCAAGTCGATATAACGTTGATACTCTTCTGCGCTACCGTCACACCATTCAATTTTTGCTGGTTTTGTTAATTTAGCAATCTCTTCCACCCAAGCAATAAGCTTAGGGTGACGAACGAATTCTGGTGCGTTCACTTGGGTCATGGTGAGGCCTATCTCAAAAGTGTACAAAACTATGTACAAAGTATAGTCTGGGTGATGAAAACATCGCCCAGATGAAATATGAAAAAAAAGTGGCTGTATTAAAGCATAAAATGACAAAAAAAATAAGACCAAAGCAGGGTTAGAGTTAAATTGTCACATAATGCAATATTTTAAATAAGTATTTAAAAAACAGTAGTATATAAAATAACATTGCAGAGTAATCTTGTATTTATTTTAATTATGGTTAATATTTTTAATAAATATAATTATAAAAAACATTTACTTATTATTTTTCTAGTAACGACTCTTATCATTGATTAAATAAATGAGGGTAATTTGAATTTTGCATAGTACTTAATGACATCTGTTTAGCATTTAGACAGTTTGCCAGAAAAATAATCAATGCTGATGATTTTCCGAACTATTATAAACCATATATATCTAATTTCTATCACATAAAAGGCTGTAGTTATAGAATGTTGGGGTCATTCCTATTTAAGATCATAATTGAACTCTGCTATATAGCTTCTTTTGGTTTTAAATTTTTGATTTTAAAAATAAAATTTATAGTTTCTGCTTTCTTAAAGCGCCTAAGAAAAACCACTTTAAGATTAGTTTTTAATTGGTTAGTAACTTACGATTAGTAGGTATTATAAAGTCAACCTTGATCTTTTATGGCTTAGCTCTATGAAGCCAATAACAGTATTCTCCAGGTAAGTATCTTCAACGAATGTGGGCATAGAAATGATTATCCTGTACAAGGCTGAAGCACTTTATAAATAGTATTCATTATCTGGAAAAAACTATCTATATACCTGGTTCATGCCAAAAAGATTTTTGTATAGAAGATGAGTTCAAGGTGTTTGCATCGTTTATTTTAAATTATTTATCAGATAGGAAAGAGGAGTAGCGCTGTATCTACTGACTGTTCAAATATAAGCTCTATTTTGCTTCACCACGTTCTTAAAGAAGCTTATAGAAAGATGAAAAATTCTGAAAACTGAAGGCTATACTCTAATTTCAGACTGGTCTTGAAGAAAAAATCATCAAAAGTATATGCATATGATAAAAAAATAAAAAAAAATGAATTTTTTTTCAGTTTTACCCTTGAAGCGATTTATTCCATCTCCATAAAAGTGACATCTAAAAGTTTTGATGACGACCAGGGAATAACTAAGTCGTCATCAGTAATCAAAAAGACTTAGTCTGATGGAGTTAAAAATGAGCAACATTCGTCCATTACATGACCGCGTTGTTATTCGTCGTGTTGAAGAAGAAACTAAAACAGCTGGCGGTATTTTACTTCCAGGTTCTGCAGCAGAAAAACCAGCGCAAGGGGAAATTATTGCAGTTGGTAATGGTCAAATCACTGACAATGGCGTACGCGCGTTAGACGTTAAAGTTGGCGACAAAGTATTGTTCGGCACTTATGCAGGTACAACTGTAAAAGTAGACGGGGAAGAACTACTTATCATGAAAGAATCTGACATTTTAGCGGTTCTTGAAGGTTAATCTTCGCTAAAACAGTCTTACATATTCCATATCAGATTTTGTAAAGCTATTAAAAATACTCGGAGTCAAATATGTCAGCTAAAGACGTAAAATTTGGTGATTCAGCTCGTGCGAAAATGATCGCTGGTGTGAACATCCTTGCAGATGCTGTAAAAGTTACCCTTGGTCCTAAAGGCCGTAACGTTGTCATCGACCGTTCTTTCGGTGCACCACATATCACTAAAGATGGTGTAACTGTGGCGAAAGAAATTACTTTAAAAGACAAGTTCGAGAACATGGGTGCTCAACTTGTTCGCGAAGTATCTTCAAAAACCAATGACATTGCTGGTGACGGTACAACAACTGCGACTGTTCTTGCTCAAGCAATCTTAAATGAAGGTATCAAGTCAGTAACTGCGGGTATGAACCCAATGGATCTGAAACGTGGTATCGATATCGCAGTGAAAACTTTAGTTGCTGAAATCAAGGCGACTGCTCAGCCTGCTTCTGATTCTAAAGCAATTGAGCAAGTAGGTTCGATCTCTGCTAACTCTGACACTACTGTTGGTAAACTGATTGCGCAAGCAATGGAAAAAGTAGGTAAAGAGGGTGTGATCACTGTTGAAGAGGGTTCAGGCTTCGAAGATGCACTTGACGTTGTAGAGGGTATGCAGTTTGACCGTGGTTATATCTCTCCATACTTCGCAAACAAACAAGATACCCTAACTGCTGAACTTGAAAACCCATACATCCTATTGGTTGACAAGAAAATCAGTAACATCCGTGAATTGATCACTGTACTGGAAGCAGTTGCGAAAACTGGCAAACCACTTCTGATCATTGCTGAAGATGTTGAAGGCGAAGCGCTTGCAACTCTGGTTGTTAACAACATGCGCGGTATCATTAAAGTATGTGCTGTTAAAGCACCTGGCTTTGGTGACCGTCGTAAAGCAATGCTGCAAGACATCGCGATCCTGACTGGTGGTACTGTGATTTCTGAAGAAATCGGTATGCAGTTAGACCAAACGACTCTTGAACACCTGGGTACTGCGCACAAAGTAACAGTTTCTAAAGAAAACACAGTGATTGTGGATGGCGCTGGTAATGCAGCTCAGATCTCTGACCGTGTTCAACAGATCCGTGCACAAATCGAAGAATCTACTTCTGAATACGACAAAGAAAAACTTCAAGAACGCGTAGCTAAATTGGCTGGCGGTGTTGCTGTTATCAAAATCGGTGCTGCAACTGAAGTTGAAATGAAAGAGAAGAAAGACCGTGTAGACGATGCACTTCACGCAACTCGCGCAGCGGTTGAAGAAGGTGTTGTTGCGGGTGGTGGTGTTGCACTGGTACGTGCTGCAGCTGCACTTGACGGTGTGAAGGGTGCAAATGATGACCAGAACGTAGGTATCAGCATTCTTCGTCGTGCAATTGAAGCGCCACTTCGTCAAATCGTATCTAATGCTGGTGATGAGCCTTCAGTTGTGATCAATGCAGTGAAAAATGGCCAAGGTAACTTTGGTTACAACGCTGCAACTGGCGAATACGGCGATATGCTTGAAATGGGTATTCTAGATCCAGCAAAAGTAACACGTTCTGCGCTTGAGCATGCTGCTTCTGTTGCTGCATTAATGTTGACAACTGAATGTATGATCACTGATATCCCAGAAGACAAACCTGCTATGCCTGATATGGGCGGCATGGGTGGTATGGGCGGCATGATGTAATTCATCAACCGGTCATTGATCTAAAAAATCCCCGCATTTGCGGGGATTTTTTTCATTCAGGTTAGCTGAAAAATATTAATGTTTGATTAATCTGTAATTCAGATTACTGTTAATTTTCTCGCCAGTTTGAATATCTCGAGCTTCTAAGAAATTTTCACCGACAAAGAATTTACGATTTTCACCTTTTTCATCCAGCGTAATAATTGAAGTCATTTTAGGGTCAAAGCTAAAACTTCCTTTGGTTTTGGTTTCTGTGCTTTTGGTATCGGAAACATACTCTTCTTTCAACTCATAGGTTTTGTCAGGATGAAGTTCCAGCTCAACTTTAATGGCTTCACAATCCGCACATGGGAAAGTTCCTTCGTATTCGCCCGCCCAGTCAAGAGAAGTTTCTGCAGTATCGCCTGCAGGTAAGCTGCGTGATGTCGCTGGCGTATTCATCTGAGCAGAATTTTCTGAATCCATATTTTCATTGCTAGAGGGTTCTTGGGTTTTAGAACAGGCACTTAAACCTAGCGTGATTGTGGTCATTGCGACGATAAGGAGAGACTTTTTCATTTCTATGCCCGTTTTGCATTTGCTAATATTCAACATAAAAATTTAAAAATCATAAGGGTAGTACAACTTTGTAAATGATGTATTGATTAAGTGAAATTCACTCTGCACGTGTGATGAGGTAAAGGAATTGCTAAAATAATAAAAAATAAAATCACTATCATCTCAAATAAATAGTGCTTTCACAGGTTTAAAAAAATAATAATGAGGGCAATGATGGATTTGAATAAAGAAAATAACATTATTGCGCATATCTATGATGCAGCACTGGATCCTCAGTTGTGGAATCAGGTTATGCATGAGTTAGTGGAATACACACAAAGTAAGACAGCCATCTTTACTGCGATGGATCAGCTCAACCCAGCTTATAACTTTGTCCATACCTATAATATTCCTTATGAAGGTCTAGCAGCTTATCGGGATGAACGTATTCAAGTCATTGATATGAAGCTGCACCTGCCGCTATGGAATGAGATTGCAGTGGGAGAGGCTTTACAGATCAATTGTCAGCATTATCCCTCCATGAAAGGCTCGGAAGAGCATATCTTTTATGAAAAATGTTTAAAGCCTACCGGTATTTTACATCTTGCAGGTGTATTGCTGGATCGCGGTGATTTTAGTTGGGCAGTACTGGGAATTCACCGGGCACCTGAGGCCATCCCTTATGGTAAAGAGCAACTGGATTTTCTGAAGCGTATCAGTATTCATTTAAGGCGAGCGCTACAGATTTATCGTCAGTTCAGTTTAGTTATTCAGGATAAGTACAATGCTTATCAGGCCATGAATGCTCTAAAGGTCGGGATTGTATTATTACTTGAGAATTTCGAGATAAAGTTTGCCAATATTGAAGCAAAAAAAATGCTGAGGCAGAATCAGGAAATTGAAATAGATCAGTACAATCATCTGAAGCTTAATAGAGCCTATCATCTGCAATTAGAACAACTTATCAGAGGGTCTTTACAGCAGGGGAGTGGGGGAATAAGTAAAATCGGTGGAGTAATGACTGTAGAGGATGCAACAGGTCATTGCATCATGCTGACGATCGTACCTTGGTCGAAACAGTCAATGACACCTATTGAAGAATCGAGACGATATCAAGTTGCAATATTTTTGACGGATCGAAATCAATATCACATCTTGTCACAAAGTTATTTAAGGCAGCATTATCAGCTGACATGTCGGGAGATCGCATTATGTGAATACCTGATCAATGGTTATAAACCTGAAGAGATTGCTGAACAGATGCAACTCAGTATTCAAACCATTAGAACTTATATGAAAAAGATTTATGAAAAGCTAGAAGTGAATAGCCAGATTGAGCTGATACATAAGTTAATGAACTGTACGTTACAGTTTCAGCATATTGCATAAAAAGCCAGGTTAATTACCTGGCTTTTTAAAGTTATACCAAGAGATATTACGTTGTTGGCTGTGGCTGTGGCTGTGGCTGTGGCTCAGGAGCGGGTTCTGGATCACGCTGGAAATCAGCCCGAGTGAAAGTGATAGCAGGTTCACCTGTTGGGGTTAATGTCATGGTAGTTGCATTAACTGTATAGGTTCCAAGAACGAATGGAGAGTTTTGACCATCATATAGACCACAACTTTCATTTGTATCGAACAAGTTATCGGTGACTGTGAGGGTGTTGTTCGAAGTAGTATATTGACCATATTCAATACCCTCTGGGCCACAATCCTCTCCTCCTGTAGTATCAATCAGGAAGTAGTAGCCGTCGTTCAAGAATACCAGTACATGAGTATCATCCAGCTCCCACGTACCTACGAGGCCATTGGTTGAATTTTCTACTCGTGTAAGGGTAGAGGTATCATCTTCATCCAAACCAGTTTCAGTAAGAACTAAGTTTGTACCGTCAAAAGTTAGGGTATAACCTTCGTCACCTTCTGAATCTGAAAGCCCCCATGATCCATTGGTGTCACCATTTTCATCAATCACAGGTGTGATAACACCACCTTTCCAGTTCCACTGAAGATTCCCAAGTTCATAACCTGGTTCTCCATCATCATCTGCATTATCAGCTTCGCCCAGTTTGTAACTACCATCGGTATAAACCACTAGAATGACTTTGTCCGATTTATCTGCAGAGCCTAATTGCCATGTGCCAGCAATATCTTTATAGAAAGCTTCTTGAATATTAGCTGCAGCTTCATCAGGAGTAACTGGAGTTACGTCGCTAAGCTGTAATTGGTCTTGAATAAGGGTTGTTATACTGTTATCAGAATCCTCTAGTGCTGTCTCGAATGTAGTTGCAGAGGTGAAAGCTGTGTTAATTCGATTAATGACATCTTGAGTAATTTGAATACCATTATCATGAGCATTGTAATCTGCGGGAGCACCTGTTGGCGGTGTAATATAATCTGCATCAATCGATTGCAGGAAGATTGTTAAAGCTTCTTCTAATTCTTCATCTTCATTTCCAGGGATGTCCGGATCATTCTCATAAAGATCTGTCGGAGTAATCCGTGCTTGAGCTGGAACTCCATCCTGTTCACCTAGCTGAAGGTTTCCGATAAAGAATCTAATTGTATCACCTGTATTATAATTAAATTTACCTTCCGCATTGGTAGAGCCTTTTACACCACTTGATGTTTCATAGCGGACGTTTTCAATTGGGCCATCAGTCAAGATACCTTGCTGTGTTCCAGGTGGGTTGCCACCATTTCCTGGTGAGTGATGGTCATCGTCATCATCATTACATGCGGTTAATGCAAGGGTGGAAAGCATTACTGCGAGTATAGTTTTTTTCATCATTGACCCCATGGGTGGTTTATAATTGTCCACCTGAGTCTAGGGAAGCCAATGATTAAGGAATATCCCAATATTGGGAGGTTAATTGTATAAAAAGTGCATCAAATAATGTATTTACAATCGATTACAAAGCGAATTAAACTCTAATATTGGTACACTATCACATAATTTTTTATTTATTTTGCGATTGAACTGTGTTTAAGAATTTAGCTGAAAAAGCACTTAAATTGATGGGCTGGGAAACAGACAATCACTGGCCTGAAAACCTGAGCCAATGTGTCATGATTGCCGCACCGCATACCAGTAATTGGGATGCATTATATGCACGGCTAGCGCTGAAGGCATTAGGTGTCAATGTACGTCTTACCATTAAAGACAGCTACATGCAGTTCCCATTGGGTCCTTTTGTACGTGCGATGGGGGGAATCGGAATTGATCGCCGTCCCAAGCAGGCAGGTGAGCCGCGTCCAAGTATGGTTCAGGTGATGACAGACCTGTTTAAGCAGCATCCTGAACTGGTCATGTTGGTTACACCTGAAGGAACACGTGCCCGTCAGGAGCAATGGAAAACCGGTTTTTATTATGTTGCGGTAAATGCTGGCGTCCCGATTGCACTGGCTTATATGGATTATGAACAAAAGAAGGCGGGTGTAGGAAAAATCATTCATCCCACAGGGGATTTTGAGGAAGATATGGCTGAGATCATGGATTTCTATGCAGGCATCCAGGCCAAATTTCCTAAAGAATTTAGTGTAGATCAGCGATATTACAAAGCGAGTTAAAATGAAAAAACAGGAGAATACTCCTGTTTTTTTAGCATTAAGATTTTATTTCATATTGCCTTAAAGATCAGAATGCTTCTTTGGCTGGAATGCCCCCCAGATTTTGACAGGCCGATTTGTATAGTTCATATTGCTGATTCACGATTTCAGAGAGCGAGATTTCAAAAGATTCCTCGCCATTTTTATACTGTTCTATATAAGCCTCTGCTTTGCTTTTTGAGCTATACAGAGAATGCTCATAATATTGAGTCACACTATTATGCTGCATTTGTGAAGGTTCAATACCCTTACAATGGAAGAGTTTTAAAATGTGTTCGGCTTTTTGGGCATCATGTGACATACAAGCTGTCAGTAGCAGAGTCAGGCTCAATACTGCTAAGGCTTTCATAGGGAGAAGTCAAACGGTTTTGAAAGGTTTCGATATTTTAAAAGGTATTTCGAGTTTCAAAACCGTTTTTTTTGAACAGTTGGTTAAAATATGAGGCATCGTACAATCGGATTCAGTATTGAACGATTCTATGATCATGTATTAAGGTTGATTAACCTTTGACTAAGCCTCCATCTACAATCAGGTTTTGCCCCGTGACAGCGCGTGAATAAGGAGACAAGAACATCAAGATTGCCGACGCGAATTCTTCAGGGGTAATGACACGGCGTAATGGCGTTGACTGAGCAATCAGATCAAACACAAAATCAGGTGTGGCTTTGCTGGCATCTGTGGTTTGTAATAGGCCGCCTGAAAGCATATTTACATTAATTCCATATTGACCAAGATCCTGCGCAGTAGTACGGGTAAATGCCAGTAGCGCGGCTTTAGCAGTCGTATAGTCATGATAAGGCACCACCGGATTTTGAACCAGATTGGTACCGATATTCACAATCCGGCCAAAATGTGCCTGTTTCATATCTTCTAGCGCCGCCTGAGTCGTATTGAGGCAAGCCTGAACAGCACCACTGAATTGATGCGACATCATCTCCCAAGACAAATCTTCTACCTTGGGACGATTATCACCATTAAATTCAAACTGTACCAAGGCATTGTTCACAACCGAATGAATGCCTTCACCAAAATGTGCTTTGCTTGCGGTAAACAGGGCTTTGACCTGATCTACTTGAGTAACGTCTGCCTGATAGGTAAATACCTGATCGGGATACTGCTTCTGTAAAGCTTCAGCCTGCGTTTTACTACTAAGATAGTTCACCACTATACGTGCACCTTCTTCAATCAGAAGCTGGCTAATTGCCAGGCCAAGTCCACGTGCACCGCCAGTCACAAGTACAATTTGATCACGAATTTGCATAGCTCATTTCTACAGAAAAATCATTCAAGTTACCTTAGCAGTAAACTGGCTGAAAGCAAAGTAGGACAAGGCTTTGGCCTTTTTGGAACAGTTTAATGGATCAACTCTTTAAGCAGCAGGAAACATCCTGAACTGAAGAGTAGTCCAAGAACAATTTGCTTAAAGTGCAGTTCTGAAATGTGATGGAATAATCGTGTACCCAAAATAGCAGGAATACTGACTGCAAGAATCAGTAAAGCCATATAGGGCAAGTGACTCTGATTTAAATTGCCCTGATATAGATAGGCTGCCAAGGTAAACATCTGAATGGCGAAATTAAAATGACGTAAAATATAGCGCTGCTGATCTTTGGGGAGCTGTTTGAGCATTAACCAGGCAGAAGGTACGGAACCACAAAATCCCCCCAAGCCACCTAAAATGCCACCTACCAAACCGATACTGGCATCTGCAGCTTTGCCTGAATGTCGAATTAGTCGGATCTGAGGATTCAACAACATGAGTGGACACCAGATAACGAGGAACATACCCAGTAAGATACGGAAAGTATGTGCCTCAATGATATTCAGTAACCAGGTGCCGAGCGGGACGCCGATCAGTCCGGCAATTAAATACGGTAAGTAAAGTGCTTTATACAAATGAACATGCTTTTTTTCATTCGATAATGAAATGACATGGCTCCAAATCGAAGCAAACACAAGGAGGGGGCAGCAACTTGAGGACTGAGTACCCATACCCAAAATGACATGGCAATTAAAGCGAAGGCAAAACCGGTAAGACCTTGTACAAATCCTGCGATCATTGCGCCTAAAATAAATAACAGCCAAGTCATTCTGATCAGTCAGTAAATAAAGCCAGCAGTATTCAAAAGATTGCTGAAAAAGCCAAGCTAATATTTAGCTGTATTTGTGCACAGCTTAGTCGAATTTCAGATAAATAATTTATTTGAAGATAGTTGAATTGTTTTGATGGTGAATAAAAAGCAAACAAATCGGTACAGGAGAGCAACAATGGCTGCGTGCACTCTCCATGAAATCGCCTGATACTGGCAGAGTGCAGGAAGGAAGAGGTGATGAAAATGAAAAAAATGATATTACTGTCATCTGTGCTGGCAGTGGCTTTAACCGGTTGTATGGTCGATCCTTGGGATGATGATTATCGTGGCCATCGAGACCGTAATGGACATTATGACCGTAACCATGGTGACCGGGACTGGAAAGATAGAGATCATCGTGACTGGAAACGTGATCGGGAAGACCGTGACTGGCGTGATCGCCGTTAAGAGATCAGCTATTTATAACTTACATTTCACAAAAAAGGATTCCATACAGGAATCCTTTTTTAATATTTATTGTGCAAATATTCATTTACTTTTTCTGATATAAGCCTGCACGTACTGTCCCAGCTTTGGTATTTTTAATCAGTTGCCAAGAAGAGGGGAGCTGCAAAGTATTTAAATCCCGATCTGCTTCGACATAAATCAGGCCTTCAGGCTTGATTAGCGGATCAGCAAGTTCAGCCAGAGAAGTCCATAAGTCCAAGCTGTAAGGCGGGTCTAAAAAGACCAGATCAAATTGATCTTTCAAAGTTTGCAAAGCCTGTTGCGCCGTGGTTACTTTCAGTTGTGCACGTGCTTTGGTGACTTGAAGCAGCTCCAGATTCTGGTTCAGAAATTGTGCCTGAGTACGATCCGGTTCAATCATCACCACGCTAGTCGCACCGCGGGAAAGTGCTTCAAAGGACAAAGCACCAGAACCGGCACAGATATCCAGCACCTTGGCATTCTGTACATCCCACATCAGCCAGTTAAACAGGGTTTCACGGACACGGTCTGGGGTGGGACGTAAACCGTCAATACTGGCAAAGGCTAGCTGACGGCGTTTCCAGTCACCACCAATAATTCGTAGCTGATTTTTCATATATTAATCTCCTTCTACAGCTGGTGCAGAGTTTGCAGATGAGCTCGAACGAGATGTATTCGATGTTGCGTTTGAGGAAGTTTGTGGTGCATCCGTGCTGTTAGGTGTTGCCGCAGCATCAGGGCTAAGCATACTTGCACCACTTGGTAGCTCGCCAGGTTTAATACCGGCGGTCATCAGTCCCCCACTTAATTGATGATTGAGTGGGCGTACCGGATTCTTATTTTTATGCAGTAACCAGTAATCAAAAATAGGACGAGCGAGTGCAGTGGCGGCACTACCGCCGCGGCCATTCTCCAGAATGACTGCAATGGCAATTTCAGGTTTTTCTGCAGGAGCAAAACCGACAAACAGACCATGGTCAAGCTGGCGATCAGTTAGCAGGGCTTCATTGTAACGTTTACCCTGGGCAATACTTTTTACCTGTGCTGTGCCGGTTTTACCGGCAATACTATATTGCAGGCCGCCTTTAATACCGCGACCCGTACCCGACTGAATAACATCAACCATGGCGTCGCGCATTTTGAACCAGTCTTCTTCTTTACCATTAAAATCGATCTTGCCATGGGTACCATTATGGACTTTAAATGCTTTGGCGCCACGGCTTTCGCGCAGGACATGCGGTACGACTTTATTGCCATGGTTGGCAGTAATTGCTGTTGCCATCGCTAGCTGTAATGGTGTTGCTGTAAAGGCACCCTGACCAATACTCACAGAAATCGTTTCACCACGTGACCATTTAGATTTGCGGGTACGCATTTTCCATTCAGGACTTGGGTACAGACCAGAGCTTTCACTTGGTAAATCTACCCCCGTTTTTTCACCAAAACCAAACTGACGCATCCAGCCATTCATCTGTTCAATACCCATACGATAGGACATGACATAGAAATAGGTATCGCAGGAAACCACCTGGGCTTTATGCAGATTTACAGTACCATGACCAGTTTTCTTGTGGTCGCGGAAACGGTGACTATCACCCGGCAAAGTGAAATAACCTGGATCGGAAATCGCTGTATCCCAATCGACCAGGCCATAATGAAGGCCACCCAGGCCAAACATCGGTTTAATGGTCGAACCTGGAGGATAAGTTCCTTGCACCGCCCGGTTATACAACGGCTGATCAAGGTTATCACGTAAGTAAGAATAATCTTTGGTGCTGATTCCGGTTACAAACAGGTTCGGGTTGAAACTTGGGCTAGAAACCAGTGCTAAAATTTCCCCTGTACCTGGATCCATGGCAACAATAGCGCCACGACGTCCCGCCAGTTGCTCGGAAGCAACCATTTGCAGGCCATAATCTAAAGATAAAAACAGGTCATTCCCGCGTACTGGATCCTTACGTCCAAGATGACGCAGCACATTACCATGTGCATCTGCTTCGACTGATTCATTTCCTGGAACACCGTGGAGTAGCTCCTCATAGGATTTTTCGACCCCGATTTTCCCGATCAGGTTGGTACCCGCGTAAAGGTCCTTATCAATACTTTTTAATTCTTTGTCATTAATACGACCCACGTAACCAATCACATGTGCAAACAATTCACCATGTGGATAGTAACGGGTCATCTGGGTATCAATTTTTACCCCTGGGAACAGGTGCTTAATTTCACTAAAGCGGGCAATATCGGTTTCGGTCAGATTCAGTTTGATAGAAACACGTTCTGTTTTTTTTGCGGTTTTAATCCGGCTATTAAAACGCTCGATATCTTCTTCGTTCAGTTCCAGAATCGGGATCAGGCGCTTAATCGTATCATCAATATCCTCAACATCGGCACGACTTAAGGTCGCGGTAAATACCGGATAGTTATCTGCCAAAAGGACGCCGTTACGGTCATAGATATAGCCACGTGCAGGCGCAAGTGGTTGCAGGCGGATACGGTTCTGGTCAGAAGCCGTGTTGAACTCATCGAAGCTGACAATCTGCAAATAGGCATAGCGGCTGATCAGTAGCAGCATGCAGATGATGACCAAGCCAATCGAGAAAAACACACGATTGCGATAAATGCGTTTTTCTTGCTGTACATTTTTTAATGGAAAATGCTGCTTCATACGAGATCGACTTAGACCTGAACACGGATAGGAATGAAAGTGCGTTATTCTAACCCAACTGACCTGGTTTGGATATTGAAATACGAGTGGGCTACCCATCTGCTAAACGTTGACTTTGCAGACATTAAAATTGTCTGCAGTTGTATACAACTGTGTTGATAATTCTGCTAAAGTCCAAATTGAATAAAAAAAGGACGATACCTTAAAACTATAATGAATCAAGGATATTGGTGAAAAGGAATGAATAAATTATACCCTTTGCTGGCATTTGCTTTCATCGCAAATACGGCTTATGCAGATGATTCTACGTATAGATCTGAAGCAAAACTGAGCGATAGTCAGGCAAGTACCTGGAATGTGGGGGCAGGATTTACCCGGAATATGATTCATCTGAATACTGAGTGGGTGAATCCGTATGGAATCACATATGTCAAAGGTGGTGTTTTTCTGGACGATGACAAGCCATTTGGTGCACAAGTTGGCTTTCGGTACCCGGCACACCTCACAGGAAAAGATAAAAATGGGTATTATGTCGGGGCTTATGCCGGACATATCCAGAGTAAGAAAGTAGATGGAGAATATGAAGCACGTCTGGGTGGCGGGGTGGATTTATCCTATGTCATGCTGAGTTCAGAACGGATCAGTACCTTCAGTGTCGGAATCGGTGCTGGTGAGGAAATGAAAAGCCGAAGTGGACATGTTGTGGCCGAAATCGAACCTCAACTACAATTCTCCTATACTTTAAGTATCGGTTTATAGAGAAAATATTCGACTTGATAAGAAAATTGTATTCTGTGAACAAAGAATTAAATATGGAAGTTATACATGCTTGAGTACGTTAACGAGTTGTGGCAAGCCTTTCTGATGCGTCCAGATTTCTGGGCCGTGCTCAGTATCATTCCTGTCACTGCATTCGTTACCTGGGCACACGTATGGATGGCCCTGAAAATGGTGTTTTATCCAATCACGTTCTGGGGATTCCATATTGGTCCATTGCCTGTCGGCTGGCAGGGCATTGTGCCACGCAAAGCAGGAAGAATTTCAGGAATTATCACAGACAATACCTTGTCTAAACTGGGATCGATCCAGGAATTTCTACAGGCGATGGACCCGGATGATATGGCACGCATCATCGGTGAACAGGTCGGTTTCGAACTTGAACATCTGATTGATGAGGTCATGATCGACCGTAATGCAGTTTTATGGGAAAACTTGCCGTATTCCATCAAGCGCCGTATTTATTCCCAAGCACACAAGCAGTTGCCGGATGTGTTGCGCGAATTAGTGACTGAGCTGACCATGAACGTCGAGTCACTTGTGGATATGCGTGACATGGTGGTCAGTCAAATGGAGGGTGACCGCCGTCTGATGGTACGCATGTTCCTGAAGGTTGGACAGAAAGAAATTAACTTTATCTGGCATATCAGTGCGCTGATCGGGATGTTCTTTGGCCTGTTCCAAATGGTGGTCTGGTTTGTGGTGCCATGGCACTGGACCGTACCGTTCTGGGCGGCTATCTGGGGCTTCCTGACTAACTGGATTGCCATCTGGATGGTCTTCAATCCGATAGAACCACACTATGTGAAATACCCGCAGTTCTTCACCCGCACGCAGAGCCGCAAGTTTCCATGGATCAAACCGGTTATTCCACGTATTGGCACCTATAACATACAAGGTGCTTTTATGAAACGTCAGGAAGAAGTCTCTGACGTCTTCGCAAGTGTAGTGACAGAAGATCTGATTACGTTAAAATCGATCATGACAGAAATGATGTATGGTGGTAAGAAAGAAAAAACCCGCCGGATCGTCAAGCGTCACATTAACGAAATTATGGAAACTCCATTGGTTCGCACCTCTTTACAGCTATCCTTGGGGCCAAGAGAGTATGCAAAACTCAAGACAGACTTGATCGATCGCTCAATTGAAATTACGATGGTGCCTGTATGCGACCCTGCGTTTAATGCGAGCCGTGCACAGAAAATCTATCAAATGTTTAGAGACCGCATACGCGAGTTAACACCGAAGGAGTTTCAGAATCTTTTACGACCTGCGTTTCAGGAAGATGAGTGGATTCTGATTGTATTGGGTGGAGTAACCGGCTTTGTCGCGGGTTTAATCCATTTGTTTGTGGCTTTCTTATAACGAGACGCTGAAATGCTGGATACCTTTGGGGATGTCCAGACATTTGGTGTCCTATACATTGTTAAAAAATGAGGATGTTTATATATGCGCATTATCTTACTCGGACCACCTGGAGCAGGTAAAGGTACACAAGCTCAGTTGATCTGTAAGCGCTACAATATCCCACAAATTTCAACCGGTGATATGCTCCGTGCTGCAATTCGTGAAGGAACTGAATTAGGTTTAAAAGCTAAAAGCGTCATGGACAATGGCGGTTTGGTTTCTGATGAGTTGATCATCGGTCTGGTTAAAGAACGTATTGCACAGCCTGACTGTGTAAATGGCTGCATCTTTGATGGCTTCCCGCGTACTATTCCACAAGCTGAAGCACTTGAAAACGAAGGCATCAACATCGATCACGTGATTGAAATTGATGTACCGGACGAAGAAATCGTGCAACGTCTTTCTGGCCGCCGTCAGCACCCGGCTTCTGGTCGTGTTTACCACATTGTTTACAACCCACCAAAAGTGGAAGGTAAAGATGATGAAACTGGTGAAGATCTGGTTCAACGCCCTGATGACCAGGAAGAAACTATTCGTAAGCGTTTAGGTTCTTACCATACTGAAACTGAACAGCTGGTTGGCTTCTATCAAAGCCGTGCTGCATCAGGTGAAAATGCACCAACTTATGACAAATTGAACGGTCTACGTCCAATTGAACAAGTTCAAGCGGATCTGTTCGCGATTCTGGATCAGTCAAAATAATCATTTCACGATAATTTTGACATTCAGGGAGCCCTAAGTCATATTAGGGCTCTTTTTATTTCTGCGTCTTTAAAGGAATTGCGACTGTGAAAATTGGTTTGTTATTGCTCATGGTGGTGTTCTTGGTTGTTCTAGCAGGCCTTCTGGTCATGAGCTACCGAATGCTAAAAAAAGTGCAGAAACAGGAAAAAATCGAAAATAGAGGCAAAACCCCAGAGCGACAATTGCACCCGAAATTACAGGCTGAATTAGAGCAGCGCAAGAAAATGCAGCAGCAGTTAGAGGAAAAGCAAAAATAAGCATTCTTATTTGCTGAACGAGACAAAAAAAGCTGAACCAGAGTTCAGCTTTTTTATTTAAGGGATCAGTCAATATTTTTAACTGCAATTGGTTTGAGTGCGCCAAAGTCGAAACGGTCCGGCCAGTTACAGACATCAGCGACCACACATTCATGACATTTTGGTTTGCGTGCAATACAGCAATAACGCCCATGCAAAATCAGCCAATGATGCGAATCAATAATAAATTCTTTGGGAATCACCTTAACCAGACGATGTTCAACCTCAAGCACATTTTTACCCACAGCCAAGCCAGTCCGGTTACCCACCCGGAAAATATGGGTATCGACCGCCATTGTCGGTTGGCCAAAGGCAGTATTCAGTACCACATTTGCAGTTTTACGACCTACGCCTGGTAAAGCTTCCAGATCAGCACGATTATCCGGTACCACGCTGTTATGTTTCTTGATCAGCATCTCACAGGCTTTAATCACGTTTTCTGCCTTGGAGTTATAAAGCCCGATGGTTTTGATATATTCCTTCAGCCCATCCACGCCAAGGGCATAAATCGCTTCTGGCGTATTTGCAACAGGAAATAGCTTGTCAGTCGCCTTGTTGACGCTGACATCAGTTGCTTGTGCCGAGAGTGTCACTGCGACCAGTAATTCGAAAGGATTAGAATAATTCAGTTCAGTTTTTGGATTCGGACGTTGTTCACGTAAGCGTTCAAAAAAAGTCTGAATCTGTTTTCTGGTCATGTTCTTTACAGGTTTGCCGCTCATGCTTGTCATTATCTTATCCCTGTAAATCCTGTAATTGCTGCATTAGTTCGGCAAGCTGAGTGCGTTTACCTGTATCTTCGCGGACAGACAGCTGTTTCTCAAGTTTCTTGATCTGGGTACGCAGTTTGGCCAGCTTAATCGTAGTTTTGGCGTCTTGAATCAATCCATCCTCATTTGGCTTTTCCACCACTTCAATCACGGGTACATTTTGACTTTGTGCAGAGAACTCGGCAAATAGTTCGGTATTGATTTCAGCACGTACCACAGGACCTTTACGGTCAATGCGGCGTTTTTCCTCACGTTGGATATGTGCATAGTAACGTTGGCGCAGATCATTCTGTTCTTGCACATGCTGTTCATCTGACATGAGTGGATGGGTATCTTCCACCAGATCAATACAGTCGACCGGGCAGGGGGGAATACACAGTTCGCAGCCAGTACACAAATCTGTCAGTACCGTATGCATCAGTTTTCCTGAGCCAATAATGGCATCGACCGGGCAGGCACTAATGCATTTGGTACAGCCAATGCATTCATCTTCACGAATCACTGCCTTCATGCGCTGAGGACGCCCATCAGCCTGAATGGGCCAGACACTTGGCTCAGCCCTAAGTTTAGGACGATTTAACAATCTGGCGAGGGCATCTGCCACTGGCTGTCCACCGGGTACACATTTGTTGGCTTCTTCTCCCTCAGCAATGGACTGGGCGTAGGGTAGGCAGCCATCACGATGACCACACAAACCGCATTGGGTCTGTGGCAATAACGCATCAATGGATTGGATGAGGGAAATCTGCGAATTCATGATATTTCAAAGCCGCTCACAGTGAGCATTTCAGGAGGTGAAACAAAATA
Source organism: Acinetobacter sp. VT 511 (assembly GCF_001077515.1). NCBI lineage: Bacteria > Pseudomonadati > Pseudomonadota > Gammaproteobacteria > Moraxellales > Moraxellaceae > Acinetobacter > Acinetobacter sp. VT 511. The sequence goes on from NZ_LFRE01000081.1 coordinate 98,596, forward strand.
TGTCAGAATTACAAATTTTAGCATATTTTGATCAGCTTGTTTGTGCACAATTAAGGTAACCAATATGCATTATTATCATGCATAAATAAGAATTTAGACTTTGATTCCACTGATATTTTGCTATCTAAAAATTTAATTCATAATAAATATAAATAACTGTTATAAAATTAATTTTCATATTTTTTCAAAAAAACTATTGTGGATTGGTTACAAAAGATATTTAATATTTTGCGCCAAAATTTAACATCGATTGTAAATTTGACCAATTTTGATCCATTTTCTGCTGAGGATTAAGCGTTGAAATACAACACACTTAATGAGTTCCTAGATTACGTTAAAACACGTGATGCACATCAACCAGAATTTCTTCAAGCTGTAGAAGAAGTGATGACAAGCTTGTGGCCGTTCATTCAAAAGAACCCACAATATGCAGCTCACGGTTTACTAGAACGTCTAGTTGAACCAGAGCGTGCGATCCAGTTCCGCGTTTCTTGGGTAGATGACCAAGGTCAAACTCAAGTAAACCGTGCGTTCCGCGTACAGTACAACTCAGCGATTGGTCCATTTAAAGGTGGTATGCGTTTCCACCCATCTGTGAACCTTTCAATTCTGAAATTCCTGGGCTTTGAACAAACGTTTAAAAATGCTTTGACTACTTTGCCTATGGGCGGTGGTAAAGGTGGTTCTGACTTTGATCCTAAAGGCAAGTCAGAAGGCGAAATCATGCGTTTCTGCCAAGCGTTAATTATCGAGCTTTACCGTCACCTTGGTTCTAATACTGATATTCCTGCGGGTGACATTGGTGTAGGCGGCCGTGAAGTAGGTTATATGGCGGGTATGATGAAGAAGCTCAGCAATGACACTTCATGCGTATTCACTGGTAAAGGCTTGTCTTTCGGTGGTTCATTGGCTCGTCCTGAAGCAACTGGTTACGGTACTGTGTATTTCGCTGAGGAAATGCTGAAAACTCGTGGCGATAGCTTCAAAGATAAAGTCGTGACCATTTCTGGTTCGGGTAACGTTGCGCAGTACGCTGCTGAAAAAGCAATGTTCTTAGGTGCTAAGGTCGTTTCTCTATCTGACTCTGCGGGAACTGTTTATGTTAAAGACGGTTTCACTGATGAACTTCTTGCTGAAGTGATGGAACTGAAAAACGTTAAACGTGGCCGTATTTCTGAATTCGCGTCCAAACACGGTTTTGAGTACCTTGAAGGTCAACGTCCTTGGGGTATTAAGTGTGATATCGCGCTTCCATGTGCAACTCAAAACGAATTAGATGCTGATGATGCTGCTAAACTTCTTGCAAACGGTGCAATCTGTGTTGCTGAAGGTGCAAACATGCCATCTACTCTAGGTGCTGTAGAGAAATTCGTTGAAGCGAAAATCCTTTACGCTCCAGGTAAAGCATCGAATGCAGGTGGTGTGGCAACTTCTGGTCTTGAAATGTCTCAAAATGCATTGCGTCTTGGCTGGACTTTCGAAGAAGTTGATGAACGTCTTCATGCAATCATGAAAGAAATTCACCGTAACTGTGTGAAATTCGGTACTAAAGAAGACGGTACTGTGAACTATGTTGACGGTGCAAACATTGCGGGCTTCGTAAAAGTTGCTGATGCAATGCTTGCTCAAGGCGTATTCTAAGTCTGACTTAGTTTAAGCTTTAAAAAAACCGAGGCCATCGCCTCGGTTTTTTGTCTCTGTTATAAAAATATTTTATAGCGAGCCTTTTACTGCTTCACGCTCGACGGCCATATCAAATATATAAGCATATTTAGACTGATCTGCTGCCGGATTCTTGATTTCAAAGCGTTTTACGCGAATTACCTGACGCTCATTTGGCGTATGCTGGAAGCCTTCGATTTGGTCATAGAACAGGTTCCAATCTTTATCGACCTGAGTTTTTAAGCCCTGCTCATTGTATTTGACTTCGCGCACCTGAAGGCAGGTTTGCTGTGCTACACCGGTACAAGCTTTGGTTTCAGGAGAAATTTCCAGGAAAATGATATCAGCCTGACCATTATAACGGGCTTCTGGCGTCATCTTCCCTGTGAAGACGTAAGCCTTTCCGTTTACGGTCAGAGTCAAAACCGGATTTTGAGCATCACTGGTATTTAAGCTAAATGGAATACGGGCATCATTAAAAATTTCACCTGCCAGCTTTTCCTGTTGCATGGCATTGGTATCACACGCTTTCATGGTTGAGATTAGGGTGCCAGTTTCCAGCTGACCCTCAGAGATTTTCCAGCTACCACCCAAGCTATTGCAGCTGGTAGTGACACTAAAACGATTCTCATCATGGAAGCTCAGTACCATATGTTCTTTTGCACCAGTATCAATGTGCCATTCATAAGCACTCAAAGTATTGGCGGCATTTTGTTGCTGTAATACGGACACGGCAAGATCTCCTACTTTTTGGACATCATTGGACTGACAAGCTGCAAGGGTTAAAGGGAATAATGCAATAATTAAGTATTTTAATTTCATTGATGGAATAGTCATGAAGCAAATAAATCAGACTTAAGCTTAAACGATTCATTTTTAAAAGATATGGATACATTCTGAAGCTTTAGGTAGCAAAATGTATCCATGAAAATTGAATGATGAGTAAAATAAGACAGGAAGATTTTTCTTAGGCCTAAGAAAAAAGGCTCAGATAGAGCCTTTAAATCCTAATCAAAACGATAGATATCCATACCCAGTGAACCCATGCTAAAGCTGCTATGCACCAGACTAAAACGGGTACCAGTTCCCATTGCAAAGAAAATCGGTGCAAAGTGTTCCAGGGTCGGGTGATTACGTTCCAGGTAAGGAATACTTGGCCAATCCAATACTGCTTCATAGTCACTATGAGCGAGTTTGCTTACCACATAATTGCGGAAGGTCGAGGCCCATTCTGGAACAATATTGGATAGTCCAGTACGATCCAGCTCTCGCAGGTTATGCGTGATACTGCCTGAACCAATCAATAGGACCTGCTGCTCACGCAGGTGTGCCAGCGTTTGACCAATTTTATAAATGTCATGTGCAGTCATGTTGATGGGCAGGGAAATTTCTATCACCGGAATATCTGCATCCGGATACATATGTAGCAGTGGCATCCACACGCCATGATCACGCGGGCGTGAATTATTGGCATAGGCGCTAAAGCCAGCTTCAGACAGGAAGCCGAGAATCTGTTCAGCCAGTTCTGGTTGACCCGGCGCAGGATAACGTAGTTGATACAGTTGAGGCGGGAAGCCACGGAAATCATGCCAGGTTTCTGGACGAATACCGGTATTTACTTCCAGTGCATTACTTTCCCAGTGGGCAGACATTACAATGATTGCCTCTGGACGTGGCAAATTGACATTTAAACGCTCCAGTGCCGGACCTACCTGTTCGGGATTCAGGGCAAGCATTGGAGAGCCATGGGAGATAAACAGGCCGGGAAGCGTTTGTAAGTTCATAGTTCAAGCCACATCTGGAAGATGTCTTCAATAATGCATGAAAGCAAGCGAAGTAAGGAGGGGAGATTGTTCAACAATTCGTTGCGGAAATAGAACAATAGCCAATTCTCACCTTAACCCGCACGGTGATAAGGGTGATTATGATTAATGCTCATGGCACGGTACAACTGTTCAATCAGCATGACACGAACCAGAGGATGCGGCAAGGTCAGTTTGGATAGTGACCAGTGCCATGCAGCTGCCTTACGTACCGCTTCAGAGTGACCATCCGGCCCACCAATGGCTAAAGCCACATCATTACCTTCCAGCATCCAGCCTTTCATGGTTTCAGCCAGTTTTTCGGTACTGAATTCACGGCCGCCGACTTCAAGTGCAATCAGGGTTTCATTTGGCTTTAATGCATTCAGGATACTATCGCCTTCGATATTACGATATTTCAGGATGTCGGCTTCTGAATCATTCTTGCCACGTTTCGCCATCGGTAATTCAATGATTTGTGTTTGAACAAATGGCTGTATGCGCTTGAAATAATCTTCAAAACCAGTGAGCACCCAAGCTGGCATTTTTTGACCAATGGTCAGAATACGGATTTTCATACAGACATCGTGTAGTTCAGAAGTGCTCATTATAACGATGAAACAACATGAAGTTGAGTATAGAAACAAATTGAAATTGAATTAGAAAAAGCACTGCTGCATAAATATCCAGAGTTCAAGTTTCTGCTTGATCATGTCATGGAAATAATAACAAATGCGGATTGTAGCCATTTTAAGAAAAAGTTATCTGGGTTTGCTGATCAGTCTGTCTTTAATCTTCCCGAGTTGGGCCTGGGCCAATCCAGCCAACGCTCAAGTCAAAAATCTCGAGCTTTACTTTAGCCAGATCCTGAATGTGGATGAATTTAGAAATCACAAGAATACGGCTGAACTGAACCGGGTATCCGGTTGGTTGAAAGAGCAGATGCGACGCTTTGGTATTCCGTGCCAGTTTCAAAGCTATATTGTGAATAGTCAGGGCTATCGCAATCTGGTTTGTCAGCTCAATGTAAAAGCCAAAGATAAAATCGTCATTGGTGCTCACTATGATGTTTTTGCCAATCATCTCGGTGCGAATAATAATGCTTCTGGCGTCGTAGGAGTGGTGGAAGCTGCACGATTGTTGGCCCTGCAAAAAAATAAACTGAAAAATAATATCGAGTTTGTTTTCTATGGTCTGGAAGAACCGCCGTATCTCAACACAGAGCATATGGGCAGTGCGATCCATGCCAAGGCATTGAGAAAGCAAAAGCAGAAAATACGTGGCGTCTTTGTACTGGACTCTATTGGTTACTATGATGAAAATCTGGTACAGAGCTATCCGACAACTCTAAAATGGTTTTATCCTCGGCATGCCAATTATATTGCCAGTATTGGACATCTAAGTTCAGTAGGACTTACAGGAAGATTTTGCGAAGCTATGCAGACGCGTCAGCGTTTAGAGTGTGAACGTTTTATTATTCCTACTTTTATGCAGGGACTGGATTATTCGGGCTATCTCAGTTATGCCAAGCAGAATTTTCCAACTGTACTGATCAGTGACACAGCTCATTACCGTTATCCTTATTACAACACTGAGCAGGACACTCTAGATAAACTGGATCTGAAAAAAATGACTTATGTGGTAGACGGATTGATGCAAACCGTTCTAAATCCATAAAATTTAGGTAGAGATAATAAAAAAAACCTGCCGGAGCAGGTTTTTTTTATGAGCAGATCACTTAGTGACGTGCGGCTTTAGATTCATCAGTCGCTTTTACAATTGGGGTTTTTACCAATGCTTTCGGCATAGAGGTAAGTGCCAATGGTAAAATCTCATCGATTGATTTCACGGCTTTGATTTCCAGACCTTCTTTCACATTTTCAGGAATTTCAGCCAAGTCACGTACGTTGTCTTGCGGAATGAATACCAGCTTGATCCCACCACGGTGAGCAGCAAGCAGTTTTTCCTTCAGACCACCGATACGCATCGCACGACCACGTAAGCTGGTTTCACCGGTCATCGCGATATCAGGACGAATCGTAATACCTGTGAATGCAGACACGAGAGCAGTGGTTAGTGCCAGACCAGCAGATGGACCGTCTTTCGGTGTCGCACCTTCAGGTAAATGTACGTGTACATCGGTTTCTTCAAAGCGGGAAGCTTCGATACCCAATTCAGCTGCACGCGTACGTACTACGGTCATCGCGGCGGTAATCGATTCTTTCATCACATCACCGAGAGAACCGGTAGTAATGAATTTACCTTTACCCGGAACCGCTGCTACTTCAATTGTCAGTAACTCACCACCAACCGAAGTCCAAGCCAGACCATTTACGCGACCCACTTCTGGTTCTTCTTCAGCCATGCCGAAATCGAATTTGTGAGGACCCAGGTACTCTGGCAAGTTGTTCGAATTCACTTCAAGCTGAAGATTTTTCGCTTTCTTGCTCACCGCTTCTTTAACTACCTTACGGGCAATTTTAGAAACTTCACGTTCCAGGCTACGCACACCAGCTTCGCGGGTATAACGCTGTACGATGTCGCGAATCGCCTCTTCATGAATGGTCAATTCTTTGCTGCGTAAACCATTGTTCTTGATTGCTTTCGGAACAAGATAGCGTTCAGCAATATTGACTTTTTCATCTTCGGTATAACCCGGTAGACGAATCACTTCCATACGGTCAAGCAAAGCTTCCGGAATATTCATGCTGTTCGCAGTACAGATGAACATCACTTCAGACAGATCCAGATCCAGATCCAGGTAATGATCGTTGAACTTACTGTTTTGTGATGGATCTAGTACTTCAAGCAGTGCAGAAGCAGGGTCACCACGGTAGTCCTGAGCCATCTTGTCGATTTCATCAAGCAAGAACAGTGGGTTTTTTACACCAACTTTGGTTAAAGACTGCACAATTTTACCTGGCATCGCACCGATATAAGTACGACGGTGACCACGGATCTCAGCTTCATCACGTACACCACCTAGGGCCATACGCACGAATTCACGACCAGTTGCTTTGGCAACAGATTCACCCAGAGAGGTTTTACCTACACCCGGAGGACCTACTAGACATAGAATCGGGCCACGCAGTTTTTTCACACGTGACTGAACTGCCAGATATTCCACAATACGATCTTTGACATCATCCAGACCATAATGATCAGCATCCAGAATTTCCTGAGCCTTGTTCAGGTTAATGCTGACTTTGCTCGCTTTGTTCCAAGGTGTATCTAGGATCACTTCAAGATAGTTGCGAACAACCGCAGCTTCACTTGATGCAGGTTGCATGGCTTTCAGCTTGCGGAACTCAGCTTCCGCTTTTTTACGTACGTGCTCAGGCAGGTCTGCTTCAGCCAGACGTTTTTCAATCTCAGCGACATCATCTTCTGCACCACCATTCAGGTCAGAAAGTTCGCGTTGAATCACCTTCATTTTTTCATTCAGGAAATATTCACGCTGATTCTTTTCCATTTGGCGTTTGACTGAATCATGCAGGGTTTGCTCAATCTGCTGTTCTTCAGACTGTTGCAGTAAATAAGTCATTAGTTCAGCCAGATGCGCTTCAAACTCATCGTGCTCAAGGAATTTTTGCTTGATTTCGATGTTCAGCGGCACTCGAGTTGCCACGAAGAACAATAACTGAAGCAAGTCTTCAATTTTATTTGCAGCTGCAATCAGTTCACGTGCATTACGTAACTTCGCTTCTGCATACTGGGCAAATAACGCACGCAGTTCCTCTACACGGGTATCCTGAGTGTCATTGTCCATCTTGACAGTGATCGGACTAAGCTCATGTTCAGCAGTCAGATAATCAGTGTCATCAATGATTTTAGTTAATTTGGCACGATAAAGGCCTTCGATGAGTACCTTGATACAGTTTTCATCATTTTCATGATTCACAACCTGCACAATCTTCGCGACAGTACCGTATTGATATAAGTTGTCGTGATCAATTTCTTCTGTAAGCGAATCTTTTTGCGCAACCACAAATACCAGATTGTCACTGTTACGAGCCACATCAACTGCATTGATCGATTTTTCACGACCGACAAATAGCGCGATTTGCATGTGTGGATATACCACTACATCACGTAACGCTAAAAGTGGTAATACACTTGGAACCTGAGGCTCAAAGCTTTCTTCATTCATAATAATTTCAGACATGGGCACTCCTAATGAGTGACAACGATGTTGCCATGTATTTTATAGTGATGGGTATTTTTAAAATTACAAGGGTCGTTCAGATGAAATTGTATAATTATTGACTAATTATTTGATTTAAAAGTAACTTAGTCAATGAATTGATTTACAAACGCTTAAAATGTAGCAAGCGTGTAGGAGTTAAAAGTGCATCTACAGGCTGATCCCATTTTTCCCGGGGTAATGATGTTTCTACAAGCTGTAAATCATGTGCCAAACCAAGACGATAGGGTTTCTTATACGCTGTCGCCAAGGTACGGTCATAATACCCACCACCCATTCCGATCCGGGTACCTCGATAGTCACAGATCAATAACGGCATAATTAATAAATCAAGTTTTGATACATGCAAACCACGACTTTGCATAGGTTCACGCATGCCTAAACGATGATGGAAAAAACGCTTGTTTCGGTATAGGTGTTTGTTAATCCGTACCCATTCTAATCGCTGATTCATGTTACAGATCACTGGCAAATAGACTTTTTTATCGACAGAGAAACAATATTCAATAATTTGCTGAGTGCGAATTTCACCAAAAGCATCTAAGTAAAGACCGACATGCTGTGAGTGAATAAATTGAGGATTTGATCTAAGCAGATTTAGCACTTGCTGGGCAGATTTTTTTTGTTCAAATCGGGAAATGCGACGACGGGCTTGGCGGATTTTTTTTCGAAGTTCCTGAACGGTCGTATACATAAATTATCTGAACTTTAGATGGTGCTGAGCATAAGTCTAAGGCAGGAAAAGCAAAAAGTAAAAAAGAAGACCTAAAGAAGATAAATTTTGAGTAAAAGCAGGTGATGACTAAGAATTTACACAGCTATTCAGATATTGAAAAATATTTTATTAGGGCGTGTCCTCATTTGGCTTTACACCAAATAAACATGCAAGCAATGTAAATCATAGACTGGTAATTTCGTGCAAGCTTATCAAATCGGGTTGCAATCGCTC
>NZ_LFRE01000082.1:0-866 GCF_001077515.1 Acinetobacter sp. VT 511
TTAATAATCGGATGCTGCATTGGCTTTGTATTTTTACTTGTTCTAACCTATAGCTTTTATAAAGAAAAAAGAATGTATGAACAGTATCTAACGATGAATGTACGACAAGATATGGTTGATATGAAAAGTGCGATTATAAATAATGATATTTTATTTGACCAAATACTTAAGAATGAGAAAATAACAAACGAGATGGTTGAGGATGGAGAACAAGCAAGCCAGCTCTATCACAACTTTACAAATATGACGCAGATTATAGATAAGTATAACTTGATGAATCTAAATTTCAGTGAAGAAGCTAACTGGCTGGTAAAACCCGCATCTTTTTTCACAAACGATCTAGGTCAAGAGGATGTAATGCCACCTACACTTTACCGCATGCAAAAGACGTTCGAGAGACTGGACTTAACCAGTTATCCTGTAACAGCTGAACTTAAAGCCAAGGTCGAGGAGTATCAGCAGTTATCCACAAAGGATAATGAGCGGGTTCTGGCCAATCAGGCTGGAGATGACGATGATGCCCCCGATAATGAACAGGACAATCTTGGCTAACTGAATGAAACTCTTGATTGGGCGAATCTTCGACACCACATAGGTACGATAGATATCATCGAATACATTCAGCAAAGCATTCAGAACCGTAATCATGATTACAATCATATAGGTCATTGCTGATTTTTCAATTATGGCCTGATAGGGCGAGAAAATATAAGCAGAATAATAGATTATAATGGCTGGCACAAGATGCGACAGCTTCTGAAATAAATTTTTCTGAACCACAATATGGCCCCACTTGAAACGGTTGTTACTTACGATACGATGGACCGTCTTCAGTACCACTCGCTTAGCAATCACATTCGCCAATA
>NZ_LFRE01000083.1:0-646 GCF_001077515.1 Acinetobacter sp. VT 511
ATCTGTTTCAGACAAACCATGTTCTCTTCGGTTTCCAGTGGATAGAATCTATGATCGACAAGTTACACAACCTGCAGCGGCTTGAGCCAGCGTCTGCGGGTTTGTTGGCTTTGTACAAGGTCACGATACCTTTGCATTGAGGGATAGTATTCGTTATACTTCAAGCTATTGATCAATTAATCACTAACTATTGGAGGGCGGATTATCATGGCAAAGGATAAAGCAGCGTCGGTTAACCGGCGAAATGATATTATCTCTGCAGCAATTGACGTCTTCGCGGAAATTGGCTATTATCGTGCCACCACAGCCCAGGTGGCTGAACGGGCACAGATCTCACAGCCGTATATATTTCGTTTTTTCAAAACAAAAGAAGCTTTATTATTAACTGCAATTGAGGTCTCATGGACACGGGTGATTGATTCGTTTCGAATTGTGGTGGAGATGGCGACACCAGATCAGTTAGAGAATGATCTCATTGAAGCCTATGATAAGATTCTGGAATCGCACAAGAGCGAGATCTTGCTTCAGATGCAGGCGCAAACGATCCGGGAGGAAGTCATTCGTCAGGCTATGCAAAAAGGCATTAGTGATGTAAGAGCCATGGTACTGGAAGCTTTCACCGTTGCAGGAATTGCTGAACCGCTAA
>NZ_LFRE01000084.1:0-15492 GCF_001077515.1 Acinetobacter sp. VT 511
ACTGACTACTGAACTGACTACTGAACTGACTACTGAACTGACTACTGAACTGACTACTGAACTGACTACTGAACTGACTACTGAACTGACTACTGAACTGACTACTGGATAAACATATGAATACTTTGGCAAAAAAAGATGAGTATGTACGTGCTAGGGTTCCAAATGAATTAAAGGTTCAAGCGGAGCGAATTCTAAAAGAAGTGGGTTTAAATACTACAGATGCTATTCGCTTATTATTAACGCAAGTAGTAAATCGAGGTGGATTTCCTTTAGAGTTAAAAACCCCTAACCGTACAACAATTGAGGCTATGAACTCTGTTGCAGAACCTAAAAAATTTAGTTCTGCTCAGGAATTGTTTACGGATTTAGAAGATGACACTGACGATTAGGTACAAGAAACAATTTAAAAAAGATTTTAAACGGGTAAGCTCAAACCCAAAGCTTAAGAAAGGACTCTTAATTTTGAAGGATCTTATTGATGAGCATTTGGTAAAAACAGGGACTGTTCCAGAGGAATATTTACCTCATCCTTTAATTGGAGAATGGAAGCCTCATATGGAATGTCATGTCTTACCTGATTTATTGTTAATTTGGGACGTGGACAAGGAAAATAATGAATTAATCCTTGCCAGAATAGGATCTCACTCTGAACTTTTCGGATAAAAAAAAGCCCAACTAGATGTTGGGCTTTTTTTGTGACTATTTTTTAAGCTTTAGTTACAAGTCTTTTATAGTTAGTTAGTTGAGAAATTTCATGTAATATCTTCTTCTTTTGAGGGGAATAAAACATGTTTGAAAAAAAACTTAAGGGTGCATGGATTATTCATCATGCACAAAAATTAAATGAGATAAAATATGCGGATAATACATTTGATAATACTTTAACTGCAGGTAAAGCAGGCTTACTTTTGTCATCTTTATCTAAAGATGATGAGTCTGAAATAACGTCTTCAAAAGTACAGGCTCTTAGTACTTATGTGGGAATAACTAACTTAGAAAGAAAGCCACTACTAGAATTATTAAAAGAAAAGGAATTAATTGATTATAGTAAAAATGGTGATGTTGTAACGTTAGGATTAACTCAGCACTCAATTTTAGAACATACAGCTAATATTTTTGATCAAAGTAATGATTCTTTTGATAATATTGAAAACGCATCAATCTTTTTGGCTGAGAAAGCGTCTCAAGAACCAATTTTCCAAAATGAAATAAAACCTCTCCTGAGTGATGAATTTAAACTTACCTCTGATAATTTAGATTATTTATTTACCTCTGCTGAAACTATTGGTTTTACTGATGTGGAGACATTGTCTGATAAGGGTAAATTACTGTTTAACGGTAATCTTTTTAAAAGACAATATTCCGAAAAAATAGGAAGAGTATTTCATTCTTTATCAGCTGAAGAAAGTACAAAGATAAATGAGTTAAATTCTATTATTCGTTCAGAAGGATGCGTAGCAATAAGCGAAGGTACTCGCGTACTAGGACAAAAACTTTTAGATAAGTTATTACCTATCGGAGTATACGAAGTAAACATAGTATCCAATTCTAAAGAAGAAATAGGTTTTCTAACTTTACCAGAATCATTTTCAAAATTTGGAAGTAACTCTATTATTGATGATACTTTTGATTTAGCGAAAGCATTTATTAGCTCTTTGAAATATGGAATGACACGCAGTGCGTATGGACGAGGGCAAATTCAAGCAATAGAACCATTATTAAGAAAATTAATTGCGGGAGGGCATGTAGGACCTGTTACCGCAATAGGCCAGGATTATAGAGTTCTTGAACTGAAGGGAGTTGTTCAAGTCATTCCTTACGCAAATGATAGATTCTACTTAAAATTATTAAAAAAAGAAGTTGGTGAAATAGCCTTATTAGTTTTAACTTCAGGAAATGCGAGTGAACATGCTTTAATTTCGGATAGCCTAATACCATCTACAGCAGCTACTCAATTTAGTGGACCAGAGGTAAATCGTGATTTATTAAGGAAAAAACAAGTAAAAGTAAATCCTACAGCAACTAATAATATGTTAGATGCTTTACGGACTGGAGGTATTTAATGGCTGATTTAATTACTTTACCTAAAGGTATGGCACTAGAAGAAGTATTAAGAGACTATTTTCTAAAAACAGGATCATATGTTGTTCGTGGTGTACCATTTGTTTATGAAAATGATGATGTAACAGATATAGACCTATGGGTATATTCGAGAGCTTCATCATTTTCTAGGGAAATAACTGTCGTTGATATAAAAAATAAAAAAGTACCTCATGCTTTAGAAAGAATTTTTTGGGTAAATGGTTTGAAACAAGCTACGTATAGCAACAAAGCTATTGTTGCTACAACTGATTCTAGATCTCTTATTAAAACTTTTGCAAAAAAACAAGATGTCATGGTTTTAGATGGAAAGTTCTTATCAAAGTTAGTTAGGAATCAGAGTCCGAATGAAGAAAGGCTTTTTGAAGAGCAATTATCAAGTTTGATCGATTCCTATGAACTACAAAAAGTAGATGGGGATTGGAAAAATAGGATGAAATACTGTAAATCGATTTTATCTAAACCGATTAATTTTGATTCATGTAATTCCTGGCTTGCTGAAGGAAAGTTTTTTGCCCAATTAGTTTTGACGCGGGAAAGAGAAAGATATACAGCAATTAGATGCTTATATTTGATCTGTTCTTATTTAGCCTTAGGAATAGATTTCTGTATGCGAGAAATTTCTTTTCTTGATCCTCATGAACGAATTGAAAAACTTAAAGAAGGATTTCTTTTTGGTGATAGAGGGTTTGCTGGGACGAATGATTTAATTAAATTTTCAATGAATATGATCAATCAATATGTAGAAGGTGGCGATGTTCATGCTAGACTTTTAAAGCAAAGGTTTGATAGTGATGTGTCAAATCTTCCTGTAAACATTCTGGCTGAATATTTTGCTAAAACTGAAAATATTAATCATATGTTTCAGTTTGCAAAAACATTAGAGCAGATGGCTATGCAATCTAAAACACCAACACTACCAGAAGCACTTGATATTAAAGGATACTTATATTGTCTTTTAGATTATTGGCAAATAAACCGTCAAGAATTTTCAGCTGCTATGAGTTCTACTGAAAATTGATATAAGATTAACTAATTCTAAAAAATTGATAATAAAAACCCCGGTATCCTGCCGGGGTTTTTTATTGTGCGATCTTTGGTAGGTGCTGCTCTACCTCACAATCCTAGTGTTAGAACTTATCATTGTTGTTTTTTGCTCCGGAACATCCTGTTCCTGTATGAATCTATCGTAGGGATATTCTAGCTATCCTGATAGCCGTAAAGAACTGGAATTTGAGTAAGCCAAAGCGTACAAAGTGCCTGAAATTTATTCACAAGAAATGGGGATAATTTTGAACATTCACGCATTGATAAAATTTAAAAAATCGCAAAATTGATTACTTTTTAAACGAATTTATTGGCAAGAACTATCAAAACCGCTCATAAAAAAGCCGAATTGTTTCAAAGTCGGCTTTTTGGGCATTTTGGGATTTTTCTAGTTTTACTAAGTATTTGATAATTATATTAATATACGAGTGTACTTCGTATAACCGCCATTATGTTAAATGGAATATAAAAAACAGTTGACATAAATACATTGTGTGCAATTATATTGCACACAGTGTATTTATTTAAAGGTAATCAAAATGAGTAATCTTTATTCTACCCAGGTTAAAGCAATCGGTGGACGTTCAGGAAATATTCGTAGTGAAGATGGTATCTTAGAACTAAAATTGGCTTTGCCAAAAGAATTAGGTGGTAAAGGTGATGCAACGAATCCTGAACAATTATTTGCAGCTGGCTATGCTGCATGCTTTGGAAATGCAGTGATCCATGTAACTCGTAGCAATAAAGAATATAAAATCCGTGATAACGATGTAGAGGTCCTGAGTACTGTTGGAATGGTTGCTAATGGCAATGGTGGATTTGCCTTGACAGTACACTTAGATGTCACGCTTTCAGGTATTTCACAAGCTGATGCAGAGAAAATCGTGGAACAAACGCATCAAGTATGTCCTTATTCCAATGCTATTCGAGGTAATATACAGGTGTCTACCACTGTCTATACCAAATAAAAAGCTATGTCCAAGAATCAGCTTTGCTTAGATGAGCAACTATGTTTTCCTATTTATGCTGCATCTAATTTAATCGTAAAAGCTTATCGCCCTTTTCTTACACCTCTCGAACTCACTTATCCTCAATATTTAGTGATGTTGGTTTTGTGGGAAAAAGAATGTGTAAGTGTGGGTGATCTTGGACAAATTTTACATCTTGATAGTGGAACATTAACCCCACTATTAAAAAGAATGGAGACATCTGGTCTAATTAATCGATCACGTGATCCTAATGATGAAAGACGAGTTCTTATTTCATTAAAAGATAAAGGGCGAGACTTATCTGCTGAAGCAGAAAAGATTCCTAAAGAGCTTACCAAGAACATTGAGTTTGATAACTTAAATCAATTACGAGATGAATTAAAAGTATTAGTTAATCTATTATCAGAAAGAATTTGAGACCTCTTAATATCTGATAATGGAAGCCTGTTTACTTTCAAGAATCAATTAGTTTTTCTAAAATTAACATAATACGCGTTATACGAAGTCAAAAAATGGGAGCTATAAGCTCCCATTTTTAGTCTTTAATGCGCTTTTTAGCTTCGTCATAAACTATGCTATCAGCTCGTTTCCCGACTGTGATGAGCAAGATAACTACCTGATCATCTTTAACTTGATAGACAAGTCTGACACCAGCTTTTAATAATTTAATTTTATAGCAACCTGCAAGATCGCCTCTCAGTATATTCTTTGGAATATGTGGCTGCTCTATGACTTTGGCTAGTTTCTTCTTAAATTGATCCCGTATAGCAACAGGGAGTTTTTCCCATTCTGCTGTAAAGTCCTTGTGACGTAAAAGCTTATAAGTCATCTAATGTGACTTCCTCAAACATCTCTTTAGGGTCATTAATGCGCTTACGGACAAGAGCTAACAATTCTTCATCTTCTTCTGAAAGCAAAGCTTTTTTGACAGGTAGTTTCCCAGTCGTAGCAACATACTCAAGAATACTAGTAAAGAAATCTGTAGGTGCAATACCTTGTTCTTTAAGGATGGAATAGGATTTTTCTTTAAGGGCTTCATCGACCCTGAAGTTAACAGTAGCCATCATATCTCCCAGTTATTTAATGTACTAGGAGTACTGTAATGCAAATTGCATTACAAGTCGACTTCGTCTAACCGCCATTATGTTAAATGGAGAATAAAATACGATCATATATTTATAATCCAATTCTTTTTTTGATAGAAAGAACCATTCTTTCTTTATTTAAATATCTGATACAGTGGCACTTATATAAAATATTATAACTTAGGTGATCCATGCCTAGCCTAACTCTCAAAGCGACATCAAAAAGATGCTTCGAGCCTAAAGTTCTAATGATTCTAATTGAGTGTCTGCCTGATGAACAAAGGCCTCCTATCAAAGAGTTATTAACCTCTTATCCTGTAGAAATTAAACTAAATTTAACTCCAGAAGTCTTAGAACCCACTCTCGAAAAAATACTAAAACGATTAGGCAGAGTATTTATTATCAGTAAGTAGATCAGTTCTGAAGTTTTCTTAAAATTAACATAATACACGTTATACGAATTCCCAAGGCATGGCTTTTAGTCATGCTTTTTTTATCAAAAGAGTATAGCTGAATGATAAAGAGTCCAATAGCATTCAATATCTATCATTAAACTTAATGAAATAATTAAATGATAGTATTATCATTGTCCTAATCGAATTAAGACTAAATGATAGAAATGAATACACGTATTTATCTACGAGCTTCAACTAAGGATCAAGATGCAAAAAGGGCTTTACAGATTCTGCAGGATCTAAACCAAAACCTGAATTTGGGCGAAACCATTGTTTACGTGGAAAACTATAGTGGTACGAAGTTAGACCGACCTGAATTGAATAAGCTTCTGTCAGAAGCAAATCAAGGCGACACCTTGTTAGTTGAAAGTATTGACCGCTTATCACGCCTAACCCAACGGAATTTTCAAGAGCTGAAGCGCAGGATCCAGGAGAAGGGACTTCGTTTAGTCGTGGCAGATCTTCCTACTACCTACCAAATGATTCAAACCAGTGACAGCATTACTCATTCAATCCTGGAGCTTATCAACAATATGCTGATTGATCTCCTAGCAACGATGGCTCGTCTGGACAATGAGAAACGTATAGAACGTATTAAGCAGGGCCTAGCGCGTTCGGGTTACAAGCCAACAGGTAAGAAGGCTAATGAGGCTAAACATAAACGAATAAAAGAACTGCTGGTGACTAGAAATATGACTAAGAATGAAATTGCTAAAGCAGTAGGTTGCGGGATTGCGACTGTTTATAGAGTTGCTAAAGCTATTTAAAAGAGATTTATCTCAATGCCCACAATGGGGCACCGCTGCACTCAGATTGCTTCACATAAGCGCCATTATGTTAAATGGAGAGTTTATTTATTGACATTCAAACCATGTGTTTCCAAATTTAGATATTCATATGGAGCATCTTCCGCTGGATAGCGTAAATTGTTCACGCCATAAATTTGTGCAATATTCCATATGATACTTTCACCAGCAGGCAATAAGTTTGGCTGAATTTTATAAATAGCATCTTGATAAGCTGTATCACTATCAATAAATTCCCAACCTTCTGCCTTGAAGGAATTGATGATGTCTTTTAGCCAAGCTGCATTAATCGCTCTAACATGAAGTAAAAGCACATGCTTTGGTGAACGTCCTAATGTTTGTAGCGCTAAATCATCGTAATATTTTGCTCGATCAAGTAGATGGAAAATATAGGCTTGTTTTAATTTATCTAAGCTTGCTTGATCTTTTTCTTGCTGATATTTCAAAAACAATTGGTTGTAATACCAATCACTAGCATCAATGCTAACAGCACCAGATTGATAGTTATTGGTACTAAGCCATTTTCGCACACCCTCCCTTTTTTCTAGAGTATTTCCCTCTTTAAGGAATGGAAAGCGATAACGTGGTACAAAGCCTTCTAATAAAGAAAAGGCTTGATGACCTTGCTGCATGTCTTGTAAATAATCAGGTAAATTCACTTCATTTTTATTCAGATTTAGATGTAAATTTCCATGATTACCAATACGATGTCCTTGTTTCCCCCAACTAGAAATAATATTCAGTCCTTCTGCTCCTCCAATTTTACTTATACTTGGATAAACGATTGCATGAATTTTATTTTGTTTTAAGGTACTTAAAATATTCTCATTGATCTGTTGAGCTTCTGAATTAATTGATGGATCTAAACCATCATCGAAACTTAATGCTACGCTTTTTGCGATAGCTACATTAGATAAACCTAAGCAAAGACTTAAGATGATTTTTTTAAGCATAGAGTGACTCTATTATTTGAAATTACTTATGATGAATCACTAGCCTAACATTTTATTTTATAGTTAAACTTTCCTAAAATTAACATAATAAGGATTATGCGAAGCCCAGGTCTTAAACTTGGTTTTTTTTCGATTCAACATAACCTCCATTATGTTAAATAAAAGTTGATAAGTAGCTATTAATTAACTTAATTTAATGTAATACAACGTCAAAACTATAGAAAGAACTAAATGTACTTACCCTCTCATTTTGAAGAAAGACGAATAGATCTTCTTCATGATTTAGTAAAAAAACATCCTTTTGGTTGTATCGTTACATATTCCAATGGTGAGTTAGATGCTAACCATATTCCCTTTGAATTAGTGGCTGACAAGGGGGATTTTGGGAAATTACTGGCACATATATCGAGACAAAATCCTTTAGCTGAAGTTTTAAAGAATGATGCCAATGTACTTGTAATATTCCGAATTGATGATGTTTATATATCTCCTAATTGGTATATAGGAAAATTTGAACATCATAAAGTTGTTCCGACTTGGAACTACATAGTTATTCATGCAAAAGGCAAAGCCAGAATTATTGAAGATGAAAAAATATTAAGAGGTATTTTGGCTCGTCTTACTAGAGAACATGAGTCTAATCAAGAAATTCCTTGGAAAATGACAGATGCACCAGCGGACTTTATCAACGAAAGGATGAAACATATTGTAGGAATACAAATTGAGATTACGGACTTAGTGGGAAAATTTAAATTAAGTCAAAATAGAAATAAAAATGATATTTCAAGTGTAGCTAAAGTTTTAGCTGCTAAAGGTAAAAATAATTTAAGTAATCTAATGTTGAATAGCTCAAGTGCGGAAGAAATATAGAATTATATAAGGTTAATAAATGAAAAATAATGGTAGTTGCTTATGTGGTAAAGTTCGATTCTTAATTAACAAAGATATTCAGACGATGTATCACTGTCATTGCAGTTTATGTCGTAAACAAAGTGGTACGGGATCAAATGCAGCTACATTGGTGAATGAGGCAGTATTTGAGTGGGTTTCTGATACGGATTCCATTTGCACATTTAAAAAAGACTCAGGCTTTATTTCTTGCTTTTGTACGAGTTGTGGATCTCCAGTTCCTAACAAAGTTGGAAATAGCTCATTCATATGGATTCCACTTGGATTATTAAATGAGATGCCTGTAATTAAGAAAAGATTGGGGTTCTGTCTTACCTCAAAGAGCAATTGGTCGCCTGTAGTAGCACTAGATAAGAAATACTTAGAATTACCAAGTTGGAATGAATTAGAAGATTATTTTTATTAATCTAATTTAAATTTACTTTTAAAACAATAATTTATATCTGTAAAAACAGCCTAAGCAATCACTCTTAGGCTGTTTTATCAATCTTTCATGTTCTACGCTCAATAAATAACTAATGTTCCATGGTTTTAATAAGCCCAGGTGAACAATTAAATCAGCCATACGGCTTAAAGAATCGGCTCCAAAAGCCTCTTTTTTCTGGTTCCGGTTCAACATGCTCTGGGACAGGTATTCGCTTGATTTCAGTAGTCAATCCGTCATGTTTCGTATTATCGGTGATTGGTTCAGACTGTGCTGGAGCTACATTCGCTTGTGGCTGTTCTTGATCGGTAAACGTAGTCATATAGGATTTTGGGGCTTGTAATAAGCGTTGTATCGCCTCTATCTGATTATCTTTTGTTGCTAGTTGTTCTCTTTGAAAAACTTCTCGTTCATGTGCAAGCTCTAGCTGTTTTTTTAGTATGTCTACTTGTTGCTTAAGCATGTCTACTTCTGTCTCTTTTTGTACCGGAGTAGACTGTAACGTGGTTACATCCTTATTATTGTGGGATGGTTCACCAAATACACGTAGAGCTTCTGAAAAATCTATTTTTCCATCACTATTTTTTGATAAATCCCCTTTATTTATACGTTTATAGATACTTTGACGATTCATTCCATAGAGTTGAGCTAATTCAATAACAGATAGTGCTTTCATCATGTAACCCAAGTAAAAGTCTGTATGTCAGTAGACAATATTTAATGATGTAACGTTACATCAATGATTTAACGATAGCCAACCTTTTCAAGCATTGGAGCAAACTCTTTTAACTTCTCAGAATCTTTAAGCATTTCAGCAATTCTTACTGCGAATTGAGGATAGCTTTCAGTTCCTTGAGAGTATTTACTCATTTCAGGAAGTTCAGATAGCTTATTGGAAAATAAGTGGCGTTGAGAATCAGTCATTTTTTTTGAAAAAAGATCTAGATTCCCAGATATTGTTTGATTTTCTAATGATTTAGTCTTAGATTTTTTTTGCTTAAAAGAAAAAGAAAAACCAGATATTGAACGGCCTTTTTTATGCTGTTGGTAGGTTGCCTCTATATCTGTTTTTTCGCTAATTTCAGAAATGGCTAAGTCAAGAACTCTAGTTTTAAAGTGATCCATACGCTTGTATTCATTAACACCAATTCCAAGTTGTTCTCTAAAAGTTGCTAATTCAAATACTGGTGTTTTTCCAATAGCTCTCCATTGAATTAGTAACTCATATAATCTTGCTGAATATGTACTGTTAAGCTGGGCTGTTTGGCTTAGTAAATATTGAGTAAAAAAGTCTTTAATACCATCAATTTTACTTATGCCTTGTACAACAGCTAATGTGAAAACAAGTTCAATAGCCCCTTCATCATCTAGATATTTTACTTGCTGAATCCATCTACTTTTGACCAATTTCCCATCTTCATCAAAGAAGCTAAATCTTCTGTTAAATAAAGAATCCTCTGCTTCTTTCATTCTCTGATAAGCATTTTGCCTCGTTGTCCCAAAAACTTCAGCATATCTCAACGCATCTATTCGTAAAGGAGTATCTGTACTTAGTCCTGTACCTGTATGTCTAGCATCAACAATGGCTAATTGAACAATATGAAACTCTGATAAAGATAGAGTTTGAAAAGCTTGGTTTAACCGATTGGTTTTTACAACTAATTCTTTTGACATAACTCGATTGAAATATTTTTATACCCACAGATTATAACAATGTGGGGATAACTACAACTGTTTAATTAAGGGTGTAATTAGGAGGGTAACTAAACGTGGGGGAATGGGTAACTAAACGTGGGGGAATGGGTAACTAAACGTGGGGGAATGGGTAACTAAACGTGGGGGAATGGGTAACTAAACGTGGGGGAATACAACGATTAGTTATTGAAATTTAATAATTAAAACTAAGTTAAAAACATTTAAAAACCTTAAAATAATTAAAAACACAGGGAATGAAAAATTGCCCTTGGTTTTCGCTACGCTCAAACTCTATTGAATCTCGCTATCGCTCGATTCGGGGGGCAATTTTTAGTGAATGTTCTCGTAACTTGAAGAAAAAGCAAAAGCAACTCGGAATTCGCTTCGCTCATCAGTTTTTTATGCTCGCTTCGCTCGACATAAAGCGACTGTATTTAGTTCGCACCCATTCGGGATGCTCTAGTTCTAAGTTCTTGACATGAAGGGGAGCTTGTAATCAGGGAAAAAGCGGGCGAAAAATTTAGATCCCTGCTGTTCGCTCGTAGACACTCGCTCTAATCATTCTTCTTAATAGCAAAAGAAAAGAACAAAGCGAACGGAGTGTGAGCGACCAGGAAAAATCTAAATCTCAAAACCTACTTCCCTCTGATGACCAGCTCCCATCTAAATTTTTCCGGGAGTAGCCGAGCCACCCCCGAAGGGGTGGCGACTTCCCTTTTTGATACGCGTAAACAGTGACCAGGCTCCCCAGTCGTCACTACCTTTGAGTAGTGACGACTAGGGAAAAGCCTCGCATACTTACAATAAACAACATTTTTGGAAGTTATTGCCGCGTGATAAAAGAAATTTCACACATATACTGATCAGACTTTTTTGTTTTTTCATAACTTTTCTTTGCTGACTTTCATTTACGTTTTTCAGCTTAAACACAAACTAAATACAGGAGATCAAGTACTTTTAATCGCTCTCATCCTATATGCAGAAACGGTTTATTTTTATAAGTATTCATAGATTTGGACTTAAAGATTCTCGAATTTTTATATCCACTTTTTGAGCATTTTTTATCGAACCAATTCCTATAATTGACTTTGATAAGACGTTAATTCGGCTCTTAACACTAACCAGTAAATCGGATCTCACCCAGTTTTATATTAAAAAATTGATCCTTGATTGCTTCCGTAGCACAGCATAAAGCTGCGCTGTACTCAGCAATCAAGCATCACAAATAAAAGATGGATCATGACCTTAGAATATCAATTTGATCAGCTCTGCAATAAGTTCCGTGAGGGTTCACACGCGACACAAGCAAATAGGCGGGCGATGCTTAAATTATTTACTGAGCAGCTTGCCAGAAATGGCTATGACGTTAAAACCATGTCGCCTAAAGATCTTAAAGGCCGGCATGTGAATAAATTGCTTGAGCAATGGCGTAAAGATGGCGTGTCTACAGGCACCATAAAAAACCGAATGGTTGCGGTCAGGTGGTGGGCTGAAAAAGTGGGGAATAGTGGAGCTGTCAAAGACAATGCAACCTATAAAATAGAAAACCGGGTCTATGTCACCAATGAAAATAAGTCGATCTCTTTAAAAGATTTAGATTTGTCTAAAACCGATGCAAACATAGCGCAAAGCTTACGTTTACAAGATGCTTTCGGTCTAAGACGCGAAGAAAGCATGAAATTCCAGCCTGAGTATGCTTTAGATGGTCAAAAAATTGAAAATGCTCAATATATCCGTTTAAAAGACAGTTGGACCAAAGGTGGACGTCCTCGAACGATTCCCATCACCCATGAAAAACAACGTCAAGAACTCAAAAATGCCTATGCTCAAGCCGTTAAAAATGGCGGTTCCATGATTCCCAAAGAAAAAAGCTATAAATCCCATAAAGCCCATTTTGAAGCGGTCACGCATGCCCTGGGTGTTGGGCAGACACATGGCCTAAGACATGGTTACGCTCAAGGCAGATACCGTGAACTCATGGGCTTTGATTGCCCTGCGGTAGGTGGATCTCGGGTGTTGTCTGCTGAGGAAAAAGTCAAAGATAAAGAAATCCGAATGTTAATTAGTGAAGAATTGGGACATAGCCGTATCAATATTACGTCCGTGTACCTGGGGTCATGGAGTAAGAATTAGATGGGTATTGCCTCAGAAATAAGATCAAAATTGCCGTTGTGTGGGCATTGTATCAATTGCAAATTATTGATTTGGAATGATAAAGCGGAACTAAAACCCACGCATAACTTAATTAAATTTAGAAGCGCGGAAGCATCTTTTTACTATACGGTTCGTTGTTCGTGGCTCAAAAGTCCTGTTTCGGAACCTCAATTTTTAGATATCTGTGAAGGTAAACAACTACAAAAAGGGGATAGTTAAATGGTGCAGAATTTTCTTATAGATTATTACACCTTTTTAATAAGAACTTTGCACCTTGAACCGCTTTCGGTGGGCTATGCAAATACCATTTTAGTTTTGGTCATTATTGCGCTTTTTCTCATGCTCTTTGTGAGTTTAAAGTCACTTTTTAAAGCGCATGATCCACTGCATGAGTTTTTATATAATGTAGTGCTTTTTGGTTTGGTTGTTGTCGCCCAGACTTATCTGTTGAGCCACATTACAAATTTGATTTCAAGTCATTATGTTGTGGTTTCAAATAATAATTATTTTGTTTCATGGGGAGTGATGGCTGCTCTCTATGCCTTTTTCTACTTTGCAAATGGGAAGTCAAAACCACGTGCAGAACGTATAAAAAGAGAGTCTGCGGAAGGCTATGGCACCTTATTAAGGGAAGTGCACAGAGGGTTTGAAAATAAAACACCACTCATTGCTTTTACGGATAAGACTTTACCAAAGAAGAAAATGAAGAACATGCAACAAAAACACTTCAATTGGTCTTTTCATCGTGAAAGCTTAAGGGTCACCAATGAGGATCGGGGTATTGTGTTGGGTGCACCTGGCTCGGGTAAAACCACATTTTTAATCTCTCAAATTGTAGAGTGGATGAAGTCAGGGCGTAGCTTCGTGGCCACAGACGTAAAACCAGAGATCTGGGCGATTCTGAAGGCAAACAATGTCTTTCAAATTTTCGGTTATAAAGATTGGGTTTTTAATCCGACCGATGTTCAGAGTGACCACTACAATATTTTTTCAGAAGTGACGGATTCAGCAGAACTCAACGAAATTTTGAACATTATCATTAAAGATGATACCGCTGAATCGGTGGTGTTTAATGACCTGGCAAGGCGCATTCTTAAGGCTGTTCTGATTGAACTGGGCGATAAAGCATCATTGGTGAGTGCTCAAAATTATATTAACAGCATGGATAGCAATGATGAGTTGTTAAAAGCATTAAGACAGTCTGAGAAATCCAGTGTTTCCAATATTGCCAAAGAAATTTCACGGACTGCCCAAAATGATCGCTTGCTTGCATCCGTGATGACGGCCGTTTCAAAAGCCTTCGAGTTTCTTGATGATGACCGTATTCGGGCAACGACATCAGACAATGCCCCAGGCTTCTACTTAAAAGAAGTGCTCATGCAGCCTAAACAAGCCGTATTTTTACAGTTTGACCAGCAGTATAAGAGTTCAACGGCTACGCTATTTGGGGCGATGGTGGCGCATACCATGCGTATTTTACAAGCCAATCAAAACCGTAGACCGGTATTTATCGCCCTAGATGAAATCATTAATTGTGCACCCATTCCAAAATTCACTGATTTGCTCAATACGATACGTTCTGCAAATATGCCTACCTTTCTATACTTGCAGAGTTTAGAGGGCTTAAATCGCCTCTATGGGCCAAATAGCGATAAAATCTTCATGGGTTCGAGCAATTTGAAAATTGTTTTTAGAATTGGGGATATTGAATCGGCTGAAGAATGCAGTCGGTTAGTCGGTCAAACTGAAACAACCTACATTTCTGAAACAGCAGGCACTAGTCAAACCAGCGGTACAAGTTCATCGAGTCAGGCAAGCAGTTCATCTTCCAACAAATCGCAGAATGTAGGGACAACCAAGTCCATTAAATTGGAATCCATTATTGAGCCTGCGGAATTTATTAAGCTGCCGATTGGTACGGCCGTGGTGATGTATAACGGCTCTTATGGGACGCTGGAAATGCCGAAATATTATGAGTGCTACAACATGCCAAAACGCACGAGTTTAAAAACGATTCAGGATTTTAAAGCGGCCTAAATTTCGAAGCTTGTCTTTAATAAATTTCTCAGAAAAACCTGAGTACAGTTCATGAAAATACAGGAGTACCATAAACAGTGTTATATGAAGCATATTACCCAAGTGAAGTAAGCAACAATCATCCAATTAAAATTTTCTATGGCTTTGTACAAGAGGGATTTGACAAGGATTATCAATTAACTTTAGTCGTTTTTTATCCCGAATTAACAGGTACATCTTTATTTAATTTGACGGATAAGACTAAAGCTGGTCTAGCAAATTTTCTATTACAAAAACATGTTTATGGTGTTGGAGCTTCACACCTTAAAGTGGCTTTTGTATGCGAGCATGTCAATGAGAGAGACTTCTATACTGAAATTTGGGGTGTAGATGTTTTTGAAAATTATGCTTTAGAGCAACTCGAGCAACAACCTAAAAGTTTACTCAGTGGCATTTTCGGAAATGATTCTAAAGAAGTCAGTATTCATTCAAGTTATTTGAATATCGGCTTAACTGATTCAATCAAATTGATTGATGAAGGGCATTTAGATACGGATCAAACAGCTTATCTTTTAAATAAGCTGAAAGAAAAAACTGATTACGGAAATTTTAATAAAATTTTTGGTGAGTAAAAAATTTTGCTGGCTATACGAAATTTAGTTATTTGAACTAAATTTCGTATAAGAGATTTTATGTTAAATTAGTTGTTGTGTAGCACGTATGTGCTACAATAGCTTTAGCCAAATCAATGAACTGACTACTGAACTGACTACTGAACTGACTACTGAACTGACTACTGAACTGACTACTGAACTGACTACTGAACTGACTACTGAACTGACTACTGAACTGACTA